>JBPPMC010000355.1:0-4848 GCA_051305835.1 Sphingobium sp. | reverse complement strand
GGCGGCATCCATCTGGAAGAAGATATGGGCCTCTCCGCCGAGGGCCACATGCGCCGCCGCAGCCGCAAGCGCACCGCGCAGGCGCTCGGGGTCCGCCGTCAGCAACAGGATTTTCAGGCTTCGCACGCGGCTCTGGCACAGGCCGGGCAGGCGGGGTCTTTCGGCATCGCGAGTGTGCGGAAACGGAGCGACAGGAGGTCGGCGATCAGCAGTTTGCCCGCGCTATCGTCGCCGAACGGCACGAGCGCGCGGATCGCTTCGAGCGCGGCGAGGCTGCCCATCATGCCCGTGAGCGCGCCGACCACACCCTGCTCGGCGCAGTTGGTGTCGGGCCGCGCCGGGTCCTCACCAACGAGGCAGCGGTAGCAGGGCTTGCCGGCCTCCCAGCCGCGATAGACTGCCAGTTGACCCTCGAACTGGCCGACCGCTGCCGATACGAGTGGGATTCGCAGGCGCTGCGCTGCGTCAGCCACGGCGAGGCGCGTTTCGAAACTGTCGCTGCCGTCGATGATGACATCGGCATCGCGAAGCAGGATCGCGGCATTATCTGCGTTCAGGCGCTGGAGAATCGGAATGACATGCACGTCCGGGTTTAGCCGCGCGACAGCGGTCCGCGCGGTTTCCGCCTTCGGCGCGCCAAGGTCGTCCATGCCGTAAAGCGCTTGTCGCTGAAGGTTGGACAGCGCCACCGTATCGTCATCGATCACCCGAAGCGTGCCTACGCCCGCTGCCGCGAGATACTGGATCGCGGGACTGCCGATGCCACCTGCGCCGACCAGCACGACATGCGCCGAGAGCAACCGCACCTGACCCGCGCCGCCGATTTCCTTCAACACGATGTGCCGCGCATAGCGGTCGAGTTGCGCGTCGGTCAGCATGGTGCGGGTGTCACTGGCTGAGGCCGCCTGTGGAGCCGAACCCTCCCGTGCCGCGTGCCGTGTCGTCGAGTTCCGCGACCTCGGTGAAATATGCCTGCTGGACAGGTGCGGCGACGAGTTGCGCGATGCGGTCGCCACGACGAATGGGGAAGGGCGTGTCGCCATGATTGATCATGATGACCTTAAGTTCGCCCCGATAATCGCTGTCGATCGTGCCCGGCGTGTTCGGCACCGTGATGCCATGTTTCAGCGCGAGGCCGGAACGGGGGCGTACCTGCACTTCATAGCCCTGTGGAATGGCGATCGCAAAGCCGGTGGCAACCGCATGCCGTGCGCCGGGCGCAAGATCCAGTTCCTCCGCCGCCACGATGTCCATGCCAGCAGCCCCCGCCGTCGCATAGGCGGGCAGCGGCAAGTCGGCACCATGGGGGAGGCGTTTCAGCGCAATATTAATCGGCGAGGTCATTAATGGCTTTCTCGATTAGGCGGTTGGCAACGGCATCCTTGGGCAGCCTGTCCCAAGTTTCGATGCCGTGCGCAGTGACGATCTGCACGCTGTTCGCGTCGCCTCCCATCACGTCGCCCGATACATCATTGGCGACGATCCAGTCCGCGCGCTTGCGCGTGAGCTTTGCCTGGGCATGTTCGGCGACCTTCTCGGTCTCGGCAGCGAAACCGACCAGCAGGCGAGGGCGCTGCACATGTTTGCCAAGGGTAGCCAGAATATCAGGGTTCTCGACCAGGGACAGCGGGACCGGGGCGTTGCCGGATTTCTTGATCTTCTGCGCGGCCTCGCCATCGGTGCGCCAGTCGGCCACGGCGGCGACCATGAAGGCGATATCGGCGGGCAGTGCGGCCTCGACCGCTGCGGCCATCTCGCGCGCGGTTTCAACGTCTACGCGGGTAACGCCGCGCGGTGTCGGGAGGCTGACGGGCCCACTAACCAGTGTCACGCGCGCACCTGCGTCGGCAGCGGCGCGCGCGATGGCAAAGCCCTGTTTGCCCGACGAACGATTGGCAATGTAGCGCACCGGGTCGATCGGCTCGTGCGTCGGGCCAGCGGTGACGAGGACGTGCTTGCCCTGCAACGCTCCGCCTGTCGGCAGGGCGGCAACGTGGGGAGCCAAGGCCAGCATCCGCCGGATTTCCGCTGCTACCACTTCGGGTTCGGGCAAGCGGCCCTTGCCCCATTCGCCGCACGCCATGCCGCCGCTATCGGGTTCCATGATGTGGATGCCGTCCGCGCGCAGTTGTGCAAGATTCCGCTGGGTCGCGGCATGATGCCACATGCGCACGTTCATCGCAGGCACCGCCAGCACCGGCTTGTCGGTGGCGAGCAGGATCGTGGTGGCAAGGTCATCGGCGATACCCGCCGCCATCTTCGCCATGATGTTCGCCGTGGCCGGACAAATCACGATCAGGTCGGCCTCACGGCTGAGCTGGATATGGCCGATCTCGCTCTCTTCCTTGAGGTCGAACATCGCGCCATAGACGTGATCGCCGGTCAGCACGCCTAGCGACAGCGGCGTCACGAATTCCTTGGCGCTCTGCGTCATCACGGCGCGCACTGCGATATCCTCGCGCCGCAACAGCCGCACCAGTTCCAGCGACTTGTACGCTGCGATGCCGCCGCTGACGATCAGGAGGATGCGCTTGCCGCTCATACGACTGTCATTAGCAGGGCCGCGCCTGCCGCGCCTGCCGCTCCAGCCACTGCCGCCAGCACCGCGACCGCCGTATATTTCCACCCTGCGCCCACCCCAATGAGCCGCACGACCGGCAAAGGCGGCGGTGTTGGCGCTGCGCCGCGTGGCGGGTAATGCTCTTCGATCCGGCGGACCAGATCGGGCAGGCGCTGCAACGTGCGCCAGTTCTCGATCAGCGCATCAGCAGTCTTGGCTTCCGGCCCGAGCTCGGAGCGCAGCCATTCCTTCACATAGGGGCCGCTCGTCTCCCACATGTTGATGTCGGGATCCAGCGTGGTCGCGACGCCCTCCACCATCACCATTGTTTTCTGCAGCAGCAGCAAATGCGGCTGCGTCTGCATGTCGAAGTCGCGGGTGATTGCGAAAAGCCCGTCCAGCATGCCGCCGACCGAGAGTTCCCGCGCGGGCTTGCCGCGCATCGGCTCGCCCACCGCTCGCAGCGCCGTCGCGAATTCGGCAACGTCATGATGCGCGGGCACATATTGCGCCTCGAAATGTATCTCGGCCACCCGGCGGTAATTACCGGTGATCAGGCCGTAGAGAATTTCCGCAAGCCATGTCCGGGCGCGGCGGTCGATGCGGCCCATGATGCCGAAGTCGATCGCGACGATATCGCCATTGGCCCGTACGAACAAATTGCCCTGATGCATATCGGCGTGGAAAAAGCCTTCGGCAATCGCCTGCCGCAAGAAGGCGTTCACCAGCCGCGCGGCAATCGCCTTCGTGTCATGCCCGGCTGCGACGATGGCGTCGCGATCGGCGATCTTTATGCCGTTGATCCATTCCATCGTCAGCACGCGGCCGGATGTGCGATCCCAGTCAATCTCCGGAATGGTATAGCCCGGCTCCGCCTGCATCGACTCGGCCAGTTCGGACGAGGAGGCGGCTTCCCGGCGCAAGTCGAGTTCGCGTGCGGTCCAGCGCTTGAAGTTCGCGATGATGAGGCGCGGGCGCAGGCGCGCGACTTCGCCTCCCACTTGCTCCAGATGCGCGGCCGCCCATTCGTAGGTCTGGATGTCCCGGTTGAATTGTTCGATCACGCCCGGACGCAGCACCTTCACGGCAACGTCGCGGCCTTCCATTGTGGTGGCGCGATGCACTTGTGCGATGGAGGCCGCGCCCACCGGCGTTTCGTCAAAATGGCTGTACAATGCTTCCAGGGGTCGTCCGAAGCTCTGCTCGATCTGCTGGCGGATCAGCGCGAAGGACACGGGCGGCAGCGCATCCTGCAATCGCAGCAAGTCGCGCGCAGCTTCCTCCCCGACCAGATCCGGCCGCGTTGCAAGCGTCTGGCCGAGCTTGATCGCCGCGGGACCGATCGCCTGGAAGGCATCGGCATAGCGCGGTTGTTTGGGCACGCGCGCGCCCAGCCGCGCGATCCGCACCAGCCGCCGCACGGCAACAGGCGTCAGCGGGTCACGCTCAATCCCCCGCAGAGCGCCATAGCGCGCCAACGTCCGGCCCCATTTCAGAAGCCGCCAGATATGCGTTGCGTGAGACGTCACAGGAAAATCACTGCGAGACTATGCCTTCCAGCCGCTGTGTATCGCGACCAGCCCGCCCAGGATCGGCTCGACCTTCCTCTGCGTGAAGCCCGCCGCACGGATCATCCCTTCGAACTTCGCCATGTCGGGAAAGCGCCGGATCGATTCGATGAGGTAGCGATAGCTTTCCTCGTCATTGGCCAGGAGCTTGCCAAGTTTTGGTACGACGTGATGCGAGTAGGCGTCATACACATCCGCAAAACCCGGCCACAGCGTTGTGGAAAATTCGAGGCAGAAGAAGCGCCCGCCGTATTTCAGCACGCGATGTGCTTCGGCCAGCGCCTTGTCGATATGCGTGACGTTGCGGATGCCGAAGGCGATCGTATAGGCATCGAACTGGCGATCGGCGAAGTCGAGCGTCTCTGCATTCTGCTCCGACCAACTCAGTCCCGTCAGCCCTTTTTTCTCCGCCCGCTCCATGCCCACGGCCAGCATTTCCGGGTTGATGTCGGACACAGTCACATGCGCGCCCTTGGCGTGCATCCGAAAGGCGATGTCGCCTGTGCCTCCCGCCATGTCGAGAATCGCTTCGCCCGGCTGCGGTTTCACGCGCTTGACGAACTGGTCCTTCCACAGCCGATGCGCGCCGGCGGACATGGCGTCGTTCATCAGGTCGTACTTGCCCGCGACATTGGAAAAGACGCCCTTGACCATGCCGGTCTTTTGCGTGGCATCGACATCGCGATAGCCAAAGGAAACTGTGTCGTTCATGGCGATGCT
>JBPPMC010000314.1:0-5771 GCA_051305835.1 Sphingobium sp. | reverse complement strand
CATGGGCATGCAGCCACTTATTGCAGCGATCCGCACCTGATCTCGAGCCACGCCTTTAGCAAAAATCGTGCGCAGCCTGCCATCGCACTAAAATCTGACACCTCCGCCTTGCTGCGTTTTTACACAGCCTCAGCCGACACCGGACGTTCTGGAAAAGAGCAAGCAGCGGCCAGGAACGGGAAAGGCTGGCTGTTTGTTGACTGGGAGGTTTAGCAAGGTGAAGGCAGTATAGCTGCTCTTTCCGAAATGGCGCTCAAAGCGACCTCGGCCCAACCTTGCTGCTTAAAAGGCGATTTTTCATTCTTAACTGCGCGTCGTTTGTTTTCTTGCCGGCGCTCTCCGGCCAATCTTGGGCGGATTAATACGTGCGAAACTCAGCATCTTAAGACGTTGCTAACCATTCTCGGCCTAAATCCAGATAGTGATGGCGGTCCTCCAGGGGGGAATTATGGAGTTGCAGCATAATCGGATGTTTGAGGGCAGGCACTCCCCGCTCGCGGTTTCGATTGTGATGCCCTGCCTCAATGAAATCCAATCCTTGCGCCATTGCATTGCCAATGCCAGCGAAGCCCTCGCTTTGATTCAGCACGATTATGGTCTGGCAGGCGAAATTGTGATTGCGGATAATGGCTCGACCGACGGTAGCCAAGCACTTGCTATAGCGCTAGGCGCACGTGTCGTGAACGTTGCGCACAAGGGCTATGGGGCAGCACTGATCGGCGGCTTTGACGGGGCTTATGGTCGCTTCCTGATCATGGGTGACTGTGATGGCAGCTACGATTTTTCTGATGCTGTGCCAATGATCGGGCGTCTGCTGGATGGTGCCGACTTGTGCATGGGATCCCGCTTCAAAGGCGGTATCGCACCGGGGGCCATGCCTTGGAAGAACCGCTACATCGGCAATCCAGTGCTAACAGGGATTTTAAACCTGTTCTTTCGCACTGGCATTGATGATGCCCACTGCGGTCTGCGCGCAATCCGGCGTGAAGCGTATCAGAGGCTCGGACTTGATAGCACTGGCATGGAATTCGCGAGTGAGATGATTATAAAAGCCAGTCTCAAGCAGATGAGGACTGATCAGGTTCCTGCGACATTATCGCCAGATCTCCGGGGCCGCGCACCGCACCTTCGTCCGTGGAGCGATGGCTGGCGACATTTGCGCTACTTGTTCATGTTAAGCCCGACCTGGGCGTTTGGCGTGCCAGCCTTCGCCCTGATGGGAGCGGGCATACTCATCTTGATGCTGGCAACGCTTCATGCGTTCGGTTTGATGGCTGGAGAATCGCGCTTCGGCACAAGTTGGAGCATCGCCGCGACATTCATGCTCACAGCTGGCCATTTTTCGGCAATCATGGCGGTGGCGACGCATCTTTACGGGGTAAAGGCCGGCTTCCGGGGCATGAGGCCGATCCTGCGTAAGCTTGAGCATGCCCTCACTCTGGAAACTGCGCTGCTAGTTGGAGGGGCAATGTTGCTACTTTCGTTTGCTTCACTGGTTTGCGTAGGCGTGTGGTGGGGTGTAAACGATTTTGTCGCACTCCCGACGACTTTGCCTTTGCTGATAGGCATTTCGCTGGGCGTAATTGGTTTTCAAACAGCATTCGGCGGCCTGTTGATCGCGATCATTACGGGGCACAAACCAAGCTTTGGTACACTCCAGCCGGTGGGTCACCCCCTTGAGCAGCCCGTGCGCGTGGCTGCATGAATCCGTGGCTGACGGCGATCGTCCCTGTCCACGACGGTGCGCAGCACCTTCGTGCCACGCTGGCAGCAGCGGCGGCCGAGCGACCGGATGGCGTCGAATTCCTTCTTTATGATTCAAGCGACGACAATGGCGCATGCCGCCTCCTCGCCAAAGAGTTCGCTGACCGGTTGAATTTACGGTACGTTGCAACTCCCGAATGCAAGCCATGGACAAGCAAGACCAATCGGGGAGCGGCAGAGGCGTTGGCGCCGCATCTGGTTATGTTGCATCAGGACGATCTCTGGCTGCCGGGGCACATTGCCGCACTCCGCACAGCAATTGAGCGAGCACCAGATGCTGTCATGTCGATCGCATCATCCCATTTTGTGGACGATCAGGGGTGCGCCATCGGTCGTTGGCGATTGCCCTTCCGGGCCGGTTTGCACCGTGGCTCAGCGATTGCAGCAACGCTAATCGTGCAGAATACCATTGCTATTCCCAGCCCTGCCATCCGCCGCGATGCTTGGTTGGCTGTCAGCGGAATGGACGAAAGCTTGTGGTATACAGCCGACTGGGATCTATACTTGAAGCTATCGCAATATGGCGACGTCGATGTCCGGCCAGCCACCACAACAGCTTTCCGCCTTCATCGGGGTTCCCTGACAATGACCGGTAGCCGTAAACAAAGCGAGTTTTCGGCGCAGCAGGAAATTGTGCTCGAACGCCATTTGCCCAAACTCCAGCCCAAGTCGCGGATCAGGCAGGAGCCGCTGGCCCGTGCATCCATTGCTGTAAATTGCGCACTGGCTGCACGCGCAGCGCAGCAGACCGGACCCAGTGTTCGTGCACTTAGTCAATTATTCTGTCTTGGACCGATTGGTATCGGTCGCTTTCTTGCAGCGACCCGTCTGATCGACCGCATTCTCCCGCGGTTACGGCTCAGCTTCAAGGGCGCTCTTGCCGCATGACCGTCGGAGCCAAGGTCCGCGCTGCGTTTGGTCGATATGAACCGCTCATATCCAATCTTTGGAGGGCGATGTTTGTTGACGTTGCTCACTGGACTGGCGTCGTCGCCGGATGGTGCCCAAAACCGCGCCGGATTCTGGAAGTCGGATGTGGAGAGGGCTATAGCACGGCCCGGCTGGTCGAGGCGTTTCCCGGTATCCCACTCAACGCGATAGACATTGCAGCTAACATCGGACGACTTTATGACGGACCCGTTGGGGCGGCGACCTTCCGCATTGCCTATGTCGAAGAGATTGCTGCGGAATCACCGGCCACTTACGATCTGGTCGTCCTTTCCGATGTCCTGCACCATGTTCCGTCGGCGCAACGCGAATCGTTGTTGAGGGCGATCCATGCCGTTTTGGAACCGGGCGGTATGTTGGCCATCAAGGACTGGCATCGCGCTGCTGCCAAACCGATCCACTGGGCCGTATACGGCTCAGATCGTTATCTTACCGGCGATCGCGTGCAATATCTAAAGCGGGAAGAAGCCCGCGAGATGTTGAGCGACGTTTTCGGAGACGATGGTATCGTCGCTGAAACTTCGATACGGCCTTGGACGAACAATTTTGCTTTCCACATCGTCCGCAACTGACCTGCTGCATAATCGTCGCCGCTTGCGCTACCTAGCGGGCGCCATCCTTTGCGCTTCGGTCAATAACGTGGTTCTGATCGGAGTGAATACTCTGCGAGGGCCTTTGATTGCCGGGGTACTGGCTTCTTGGTTACTTGGGGGCATGACCGGCTTCGTTTGGCACTCGCGGCTGACTTACAGGTCACCCCTTTCGCTTATGGCTTTCCTGCGCTTCATGGCCGGGGCGCTTCTAGGAATACCTTTAGCATGGACGGTGCTATGGACGCTGACAACGGCCCTGGGCCTGACGATGTGGCTGGCCAGCCCGATGGCAACAGCAATATTGTTCTGCTATCATTACTTCAATGCGTTTCTGGCAATTCGCTTGCCGAAGGTTCTGGCGTCATTCCGAACCTGGTTGGTTTGACTGACACATCTCCCTGATCCCAGCCGCTCGCTAAGATCCTGCATCCTGCTTCTGCCAGGCGCGGAATGATTTGAGCATTCGCTTGGTCTGCTGTTCGCCGACGATCCTCGTAAAAGTCCGCTAAAGGCTGCAGAATCGTATTTCCAACCAGCGCCACTGTGGGGCTTTCGGCGCAGATGTCGCGAATCGTCTTAACATCCAGAGCCTCCCGCAAAAGGCGAACGGGACGACGATCCAGCGCGGGCGGATTGTAGATGAGGTCGTACGCGTCGCGCGCATCGCCCGCGCCGATCACGGCGTAATCGGCGTCGACTTTGTCTATCCGACCGGAGACTTGGGCTGGGGGCGCATAAAAGGCAAACGCCATCCATCCCTGCACAGGTACAAGTACGAAAACGCCAACGATCGTTGTTCGAAACATTAAGTTGCGCAACTTTCCGGCGGCCTCACTTTCGACTACGATACGCCAGCCGAAAATTGCCAGCAGGATGGCATTGCCGATAAGCCCGTGCACATAGCGATAGCCAAATCCGTGACCTTGATACGGCAACAGCACCGCCATCATGAAGATGGTGAGAATTATGCCTCCTGTCAGACCTCCGGCAAGGCTATTCGAGCGAGCTGCCTTTGCGCCAATCAGCATTAGTGGGAGCAGCAGCAGATGTTGCCAAGCGATAAGCCGCAGAATGTTGGATAGCATGTTGGGAAGTGCGAAAGGGTCTCCAGTCGCGATCACCCGAGTCATTCGAGTCGTGAAATCGACTCCGACTGGCGGAAGGGCCGAAGGATCGGCTTGAACCATTTGCCAAACGAAAGTGGGCCACCAAAGCCAGAATGCGCCGACTATGGCATACCCTACTAGATAGATGGTAGCGCGATCCCAGCGCTTTTCTCTTACCAACAAAAACAGAATTGGTGCGGCGAACATGGGGTGCATCAACGGCTGATGAAGGCCGACCGCGAGGAAGCCAACGAACAGTGCGGCAAGATCCCACTTCCATGATCCGCGCAGGAACAGCCATAGCCAGAACATGTTCAATGTTAGGTGCGCCGGCATCGCATAGCTTGTCATGCCCGTGACCAATATTTGCGCCGAGCCCCCGTATAATATCAGGGCGACTGTCCCGGCCTGTTTATCATGTGGCCAAAGGCGGCGGACGCATCCCCACAGCGCTATTGCACCGAGCCCTGTCATGAACGGGCCTGCAAGCACCGGCGTGGCTATCGAGGCGAGCAGAGCGCGAAATCCAGCGTTGAACGGGAGATATGCGGATATCCACGCTCCGCGCTGGTCTGCGGGATACATAAAGTTGAGGTTCAGCACATCGGCATGATTGCGCCACAACGTCGGCAAACTTTCGACGAGATGACCACTGGCAAATACCAGGGCATCAAAGCTAGCCATTTGCTCGTCTCGGGTGCGATCGTAACCGCTGAGGATCAGGGAATGACCAAGAAAAGTCACTACAAGCAGAACTGCCGCCGCTGCCAGCATTGCTTGGACATTTAAGGCAGGTATGCGCGTATGCGGCTTCAGTCGCCATCCGCAAAGCAGAACGCCCGTAGTACCAAGAAGCAACAGCCAGCGATCTTGACGTTCGAGGTAGAACGCGGTGATGTTGATAGATTGTGAAAATATTCGTGAAAGTGCGAATGCGGCTAAGGCTGCTATAGTGAAAAACCGCACAGGCGTGTTTAAAATTGTCCCCGGATCCATAACACCTTGGAAGTTTTGTCGGTCAAGGTCGGTCGATTCTTCCAGATTCTGTGCCATCATCCTGCAATGGCCGAATATGGTTATGAGACTTTTAATTACGCGACAGACTTTGATCAAAGCTGCTGAATTCACTTGTCGATATCGTGACCAGAACGACCATCGACCGCAGCAAACGAACAGATGACCTTGGAAATTTTTTAAAAGGCGACAGCCAGGCTGACGACTTTATGTGTTAGGATCAGGACTCATTGATTGATCCAAAAGATGACGGTTGCGGCGATGCAGATTGCGGACATGAAGGTGTGGGAACAGCGGTCGTAGCGTGTGTGAATTCGGCGCCAATCCTTGAGTTTTCCAAACATGT
>JBPPMC010000282.1:0-3331 GCA_051305835.1 Sphingobium sp. | reverse complement strand
CCTTCGCGCGCCGCCTGATTTCATCCCAGCCAAGCCGCATTGCCATCCCCTGTGTTCAACAAGGGCTTAGAGCCAGCCGGCCACCTCTCCAAGCGCGGATGGGTTCAACTCGCCTCCAGGCCGTGGAGCGGTAGCGGGAATCACAGAGAAGCGCGAAAACCGCGCAAAATCGCCATTCTCATTCGGCACTAATTGCAGGATACCCCCAATCATACCCCCAAATACTTCGGGTGGCGACCATTCAGCGCGATCAGCCCCCCTGCGCCAGCCGACTATCTGCCCTATCCGATCTTGTGCAGAATCTGCTCGGTCACACCACGGCCGGCAGCATCGCGTTTGACCGCCATCAGGAACAGCAGCTTGCCCCCACTTGTCTCTTCCGCCTTCAAGCCGACGCTGTCCTTTTCGGCTGAATCCTCGTCCAGCCGCCCCTTGTATTCGATCACCAGTTGCCGCCCGTCCACCAGTTGGGCAACAAAGTCCGGAAAAAAGTAGTCGGTCGATGTGGGCAGGCGATAGGCTCCATAGGCGCGGTCCACATTGCGGACCCAATGTTTCACGGCGTCCAGCCGATCGATGGCCTGCGCGCACTCAAATTCGTCGCCCTGCGCCTTCAGGTCGCCAATCGCGGCATAGTAGTGTTTCTGAAACCGGAAGCCCCCCTGATAGGGGTTGCGGGCGTCGTAACGGTTCGGATCGAAATGATGCAGCGCAGGGCCAGCGTTTTCGGGAAGCCCCATCCCGCCAAGGAACAGCTGGACGCCCCGCCTGCCCGTTTCTGCCCGCAATTGGGCGACACGCGCCACCACGGCGCGCTTGAGCGCATATTTCCCCCGCACCAGCGCCGCCAAGGGGATGCCCCGGTCCTGCACCAGCTTGACGACGACGCGCCTGCAATATTCCAGATAGGTTTCCTGCCCGGTATGCACCTGCCGGGTCTGCCGGTCGAGAAAGCGCGCCAGTGCCGCCTCATTCCAGTGTGTCGCGCCGTCCAGCGCCAATTCCAGCGTGGTGGCAACGTGACTGTACACGAGGTGGTCGCCTTCAATGTCGAATTCATAGCTGTCCGGCTGTTCGATGACATTGAAGCCGGGAAGGTCTGCCCCGTGCGACAGCAAATCCCAGCCTGCCAGATCGATGAACGATTCCGGGTAGGCCAGATCAAGCTCGCCCTGCACCATGATTTGCAGTTGCGGCACGGCAAAGGGAACGCCCCGCGCGGCTGGGGACTTTGCCGCTTCGGTCTGGACGATGTTGCGTTCCACCGCTTCGATCGCACCGGGCGCGATGGCTTCCACCGCCCTGGCAATCTCGCGCTTCACGTCGTCGCTGGCATCGGGAGCGATCACCGCCAGAACCTTGCCCGCGCCGTCATCGGCCATGCGGAAGGCTTCGCGCGCAGGGGCAGACCAGCCGCTGGTATCCGGGCGTTCCTGCACTGTCAGCTTGACCGGTTCCGGAGCGCGATAGAGCGGCCCGATATCCCCGCCCCCCAGCGGGAATTGCTCCGGCATCTCCAGAATGGCCTCGCGCGCGCTGCGCTCGTCAAAGCCCATTTCGATCAGCCGGTCCATGAGGCCGCTTGCCGCCGCCGCGAAGCTCGCTTCGGACACATGGGCATAGGCCCGGTTCAGCTCTTCGGACGCGCGGCGGGTGGCGAAGGGCATTCGCAGCACGCGGCCCAGCAATTGCTCCACCGCGCCGGCCGCGCGGATGCTGGCCAGCGAGCAGAACACATAGGCATAGGAGCAATCCCACCCCTCTTTCAGCGCCTGCACGGTGATGACGTGTTCCACCTTGCAGGCCGGATCGAACAGGTTGACGCCATCAAGCCCGCGCTGGTCGCCCGTGGCGATCACGATGGCCTCTTGGGGAATGCGCTCCACTTCGATCAGGTGCGCTTTCACCATGTCCACCGTGGCCTCGTTTCCTTCGGCGGCCGGCTGCGCCTGATAGAGCGTGATCGGGCGGATGCCGGCCGGGTCCTTCGCGGCGATGGCGGCCAGCCAGGCGCGGTTCTGCACCGCATGGGCGATGGCCTGTTGCCAGCTGCGGTGCTGCGAAAGATGCACCGGCATCTTGATCATGTCTTCCGCCTTCAGCTCCATGGCGGTGGCGACGGCGATCACGTTGGACCTAGACTTGGGCGTGGCGGTCAATTCGATGATCGCGGCCGGATTGAGCCGCGCCTTGGTGCCGCCGGACAAGCCCGTCATGAAATTGTGCGCTTCATCCAGGATCATCAGCGGCCGCTGGCGGTGCAGCACATTGGCGAAGGACAGGGCGATCTCGCCCCGGCGCGGCCCCTTCTCCACCACGTCCAGCCCTTCGCCCATGCGCGCGTCGCGGAAATGGTCTTCCAGGTTCTCGTCGTCGGCATAGACGTTGCGGTCGCTCTTGTCCTCCACGCGGAACGCCTGATAGGTAGCGACGATCACCACAGTCTTGTCGAGAAAGTCGCGTGGCCGGATTTGCCGCCGTTGGGAAATGTCGAACACCGCCACCGCGCCGCCGAAGGCGTCTTCCAGCGCCAAGCGATAGGGGTGGCGCGGCTGCCTGAGCGCATCGAGCGTCTGCACCTGAATGGCGTTGGATGGCACCAGCCAGATCACCGGCACGAACGGCCGGTCCATATAGCTGTCCGCCGCCACCTTGATCGCGTGCGCCGCCAGCAGCGTCTTGCCGCCGCCCGTGGGCAGGCGCAGGCAGCAATAGGGCGTGCTCTCCAGCCCCTCCACCGGCGTATATCCGCCGCGCGCATAATGGCCCAGATCGGCCCCGGCGATGGTCTCGGCATAGGCTTGCGCCGGCGGCTTCACCCGTGCCGCGCTCAGGAAGGTGCGCAGCGCTTCCAGTGCGCGGTCCTGATATCGCTTCAGCTCCATGTCAGCGCGCCTTCACGTCATAAGGGGTCTGCTTGAAGGTCACGCCTTCCGCGCCCAATCGCGCCGCGACGAGCCGGCTGGCCTCGCCATAGATGGTCAGCGGCCCGTCATGGAAGCCATGATCCCCGGCCAGCGCGCGGATCGATTTCAGCAAGGCCCCGGTCAGCACATTGCCGCCGGTCACGCTCTTGTCGCCCAGGATGCCGTTATACAGCAGGGCGAAGCCGCGCCCGTTATAGATGCCAAGGAAGGGGCTGTCCGCCGCGCCGTGCCAGGGGATGCCGGTTTCCGAAAACCACACATGCGCCGCCAGCAGGGGGAAGCGGATGCCGGGTCGCAGGCGGCCTTCCTCGTCGAACACCTGTTCGCCCAGCCGATAGAAGCTGAAGCCCCCGCCGCCCTGCCAGCCCACGGCCCTGGAGCTGTCTATTATACACATCTCCGAG
>JBPPMC010000277.1:0-5431 GCA_051305835.1 Sphingobium sp. | reverse complement strand
GCCGGCAATGTCGGCGCCACGCCGGAAGCCCGCACCACCCAGGGCGGCACCAAGATCACCCACTTCAGCCTCGCGACCTCGCGGCCCAAGCGGGACAGCAACGGCAAGGTTATCAAGGACGATAATGGCCGCCGGATCGAAGATACCGAATGGCACCGCATCACCTGCTTCAACGGCGTCGGCAAGACCGTCGAACAATATGTCGACAAGGGGATGAAGGTGATGGTGCGCGGTCGCATCCACTACACTCGCTGGACCGACAACGAGAATATCGAACGGTACGGCGTCGAGATCATCGCCGACGAGGTGACCTTCCTCACCCGCGCCAAGCCCGCCGGTGGCGATCAGGGCGGCCACGACAGCTCGGTGGATGACGACGAAATTCCCTTCTGAGATGCGCGAAGGCCCGGTGGCAACAGCCACCGGGCCTTTTGCTGTGTCGACTTTCATCTGCTCGGGCTTGTCAGAAATCCATATATCTAATATTATCGATATATGGACAATGATTCTGCGATTGCGGCGCTCGGTGCGCTCGCCCAAGGCACCCGGCTCGATGCCTTCCGCTTGCTGGTACGGCATGAGCCTGTTGGCCTGGCCGCGGGCGAAGTCGCCCGCCAGCTTCAGATCCCGCAGAATACGATGTCATCGCATCTGGCCGGGCTTGCGCGCGCGGGCCTGATCCGTGCTGAACGCCACAGTCGCCAGATCATCTACCGCGCCGACCTCGATCAGCTCAGGGCGCTCACCCTTTTCCTCGTCAAGGATTGCTGCGGGGGCAGGGCGGAGTTGTGCGAGCCGTTGATCGCCGAACTTGTTCCTTGCTGCTGAAGGAGATTTTGATGTCTGACCGCGTCTTCAACGTCCTGTTCCTGTGTACCGGCAATTCCGCCCGGTCGATTCTCGCTGAAAGTGCGTTGACCAAGCTCGGCGGTGATCGGTTTCGGGCCTTCTCGGCAGGGAGCTTTCCCAAAGGAGCCGTCAATCCCGACGCGATCGCGCTGCTCGAAAGGATCGAATATCCCACGGTAGGCCTTCGCTCGAAGAGCTGGGACGAATTCTCGGGAGCAGATGCGCCCGTGCTGGATTTCATATTTACCGTTTGTGACGATGCTGCGGGCGAAACCTGCCCTATCTGGCCCGGCCACCCGATGACCGCACATTGGGGGATCGAGGATCCCAGCCAGGTCGAGGGCACACCTGTCGAGCGTGAGCGAGCCTTCGTAACGGCCCTGCGCTATCTTGAAAATCGCATCAAGCTGTTCATCGCGTTGCCGTTCGACCGCCTCGACGCATTGGCATTGCGTGCTCGTGTCCGGGAGATCGGCCATACCGAGGGTGCGAGCAGCCGTCGCGGGGATGCGGCGTAATGGCGATCGACATTGTCATCTACCACAATCCCGGTTGCGGGACCTCGCGCAACACACTGGCGATGATCGAAAATGCCGGCATCGACCCCCATATCATCGAATATCTCAAAACTCCGCCGAACCGCTCGCGGCTCCTCTCGCTGATCGGCCGTATGGGCATTACGCCGCGCGCGTTGTTGCGTGAGAAGGGCACCCCCTATCACGAACTCGGTCTCGACAATGCCGAACTGACCGATGACGAACTGGTGGACGCGATGATCGCCCATCCGATCCTGATCAACCGCCCGATCGTGGTCTCCCCGCTTGGTGTGAAACTCTGTCGCCCATCGGAAGAAGTGCTCGATTTGCTGCCAGCCACACAGCGCGGCGCGTTTACCAAGGAAGACGGTCAGCGCGTGATCGATGGCAACGGCAAGAGGATAGGCGCATGACCGCGCCTGCCGTTGCCCCGGTCCAGCCAGCGATCAACAGCTTCGAACGCTATCTCAGCGTTTGGGTGGCGCTGTGCATCCTCGTCGGCATCACGCTCGGCTATGCCGTTCCGGGCGTCTTTGCGGTCATCGCCTCGGCTGAGCTCGCGCGCGTCAACTTGGTCGTAGCGGCGCTGATCTGGCTGATGATCGTGCCGATGTTGCTCAAAATCGACCTGGGCGCGCTGGGCTCGGTGCGTCAGCATTGGAAGGGAGTGGGTATTACCCTCTTCATCAACTGGGCTGTAAAACCCTTTTCGATGGCGTTGCTGGGGACTGTTTTTATGGGGTGGCTGTTTCGCCCGCTGCTCCCGCCCGCTGAGGTCAATTCCTATATCGCGGGACTTATTCTGCTCGCTGCCGCTCCATGCACAGCAATGGTTTTTGTCTGGTCCAATCTCTGCGACGGCGAGCCAACCTACACACTAAGCCAGGTCGCGCTCAACGACGTCATCATGGTTTTTGCGTTCGCGCCGCTGGTCGGGCTGTTGCTCGGCGTCGCCGCGATTGCAGTGCCATGGGACACGTTGCTGATCTCGGTACTGCTTTATATCGTGGCACCCGTCATCTTGGCCCAGCTCGCCCGGCGCATGCTGCTGGCATCGGGCGGCCAGGCTGCACTCGATCGCTTGCTTGCCATGCTCGGGCCGGTATCCTTGATGGCCCTGCTGACGACTCTGGTACTGCTGTTCGGGTTTCAGGGTAGGGCGATTGTCGCGCATCCGCTGGTCATCGCACTGATTGCCGTGCCGATCCTTATCCAGGTCTATTTCAACGCGGGCCTGGCCTATTGGCTGAGCCGCCGCTTCGGCGTGGCTTGGTGTGTCGCGGCCCCTGCGGCCTTGATCGGCGCCTCGAATTTCTTCGAGTTGGCCGTCGCCGCATCCATCAGCCTGTTCGGCCTCAATTCGGGCGCTGCACTGGCGACGGTGGTCGGCGTGCTGGTCGAGGTGCCGGTGATGCTCTCGGTCGTGCGCATCGTAAAGGCGACCCGCCCCTGGTACGAACAGCGCGCCGCGTCATGAATATTGCCCGTGTCGATCATGACCACATGGCCGTTCTCGCCGCGATGCTTTCGGCCGAAGCACTGCCGATCAGCGATCTCGAAGCGCCCGACCGTCGCTTTTACCGGTTTGACGATGGGAACGGCCTCGTCGGCTTTGGCGGTTTGGAAGGCACCGGGCCTGATCGCTTGCTGCGCTCTTTCATCGTGGCATCGGCGCGCCGTGGTCAAGCGCTGGGCGCCGCGATGCTGGCCAGGCTGGAGCGCGCCGCCGCCGATGAGGGCGCGACATGCCTGTATCTGCTCACCGCGACGGCCGCGCCATTCTTCCGTCACTTTGGCTATGGCCCGGCCGAGCGGGCAAATGCGCCGGCACCCATAGCCGCGTCCGACGAGTTTCGATCGCTTTGCCCGGCCGATGCCGCCTTCCTTTCCAAACGGATTTGCTGATGTCCCGCCTGCGTCTCTTGGCCGACCCCGACTTCTTGCCCGCCCTCGATCCCGCGATCGTTGCGCGCGATCTGGCGGTCGGTCTTGGCGCTCTCGATCATCCTCCCCGCATCCTGTTGCTCTACGGGTCGCTGCGCGATCGTTCGTTCAGCCGACTTGCCGTCGAGGAAGCTGCCCGTCTTCTCATCTTGTTCGGGGCGGAGGTGCGCATCTTTGATCCGCGCGATCTGCCTTTGCCCGATCAGGTGCCGGGCGACGATCATCCGGCTGTCCATGAACTGCGTGACCATGCCCTGTGGTCCGAGGGCATGGTCTGGTGCAGCCCCGAACGGCATGGCCAGATCACCGGCCTTATGAAGACTCAGATCGATCATCTGCCGCTCGAATTTGGCGGCATGCGTCCGACCCAGGGACGAACCTTAGCCGTGATGCAGGTGTCGGGCGGTTCCCAATCCTTCAACGCGGTCAATACGCTGCGCCTGCTCGGTCGCTGGATGCGGATGATTACCATCCCGAACCAGTCGAGCGTCGCGATGGCATTCAAGGAATTCGACGAGAGCGGCCGCATGCGCGCCTCTAGCTATTATGACCGCATCGTCGATGTGATGGAGGAACTCGTTCGCTTCACCATCCTCACGGGTGGCCATGCCGACCAGCTCGTCGATCGCTATTCCGAGCGCAAGGCTGCGGCGGTCAAGCGAGACGCGGCAAAAGACCTGACGACGCAGGCCGTCAGTTGATGTGTCGCCCGCGCCTCAGCGGCAATGGCCCGCCGCATAGCGATCCCACCGCAGCACCGTGCCGGTCGCAATCATGGCGCAGCTGATATCGCCGACCGCTGGTGCCGCGCACCAGGCACCGGTGCGATCCCCTTTCGCGTTGCCGGTCGATCGGCATTTGAGCTTCGGGCCTGCGACAAGGATATGACCCGTGCCAGCGCGGCCTTTCGCGCCGCCCAGCAACCGCACCAGCGTGTCGCGCGCGACAACGCCGCTGGCGCGCGGGCAAGGCTGTCCCCTGCGGCACGAACCATCGATCTCCCGCGCCGCTATGCCCGCGAGCCGGATCCGTGGTCCCTCGCGGCACCAGATTGGGCCATCGCCGTCCCATACCCTGACAGGCGTGCAGATGAACGCCTGGCCGCTGGGTACGACCGCGACAGCCAGCAGAAGTACAGCGAGCATCAGCGCTCAACCGGGGCGGTAGCGTCCGTCATGCGTCAGGAAAGAGCGGCAATGTATCGGACCGGGCTGCGGACTCATCGGCGAGGATATCATAGCAGCGCAACCGCACGGCGAGGTGCCGCGCCAACTCCGCCGTCGCACGGCGACGCGCAACGGCGTCGCCGCACCGGATACTGGTCACGAGGGCGGGTTCGGCCGTTGCGAGCGAAACCTCGAGATGGAGGGCCAGGCTATCTTCATCGACTCGGAGCATGGCCGGAGAATAGAACAAAGAAAGAACATCCATCAAGGACGAATTCTTGATCTAGCTGTAGAGCCGGTCATCCCACCAGATCGGCTCGGGGAGATCGAAGCCGATCGCCTTGGCGTCGGGATGCTCAGAATTGATGAGGATGTTGCGATCCACCCGCGCCGGGATCGAAGGCACCAGCAACAGCGCCGAGCGCCCCGCCGCGAACCATGCCTCGCCAAACGCCTTGCAGATGTCTTCGCGCTTGCCGTCCCACCCGGGGAATTTCGCGGTCGGGAAGATTTCATAGCTGACGCCGTTGGGAATGGTGATGCGGACATAATGCTGGTTGGGCGGCATCACTGTGTTTGCGTGAACGAGCTTTTCCAGCATCGCCGTCGAATAATGTTCTGACGTGTAGATGATCGGGCTGGCCGCGGTGTTCCACCGGCCCGGATAGAGCCGAGCGCCCTCGCTGTCATAGATCGGATGCGCGCCATCGGGATCGCCGATCCGAAAACAGGTCAGCACGCGGTCGGTGATTTGAGCGCTCACGCGCCGCCGCCATAGGCCGCCCGTCCCAACACGTTGATGACGACATCGGCACCGGGGCCGGTCGCCAGTGCCACGTCGAGCGGGGCCTTGTCGTCGAGCATGGGGTGCGCGCGGCCGAGAAAGTCGCGGACTTTGGCGGGGTCCTTGTAGATATCTAGCGCGAAGCTGAACAC
>JBPPMC010000272.1:0-17599 GCA_051305835.1 Sphingobium sp. | reverse complement strand
CGTCCGGGCTATGAGGGGCAGGCTTATGGTTCGTTGGCCATGGCATGGCTGCGGCGCTTCGTCCGGCCCGCGCGCCAGAGCAGTCACTGGACGGACTGGAGACCGCCGGCGCTCGTGCTTATGCGCTTTCGCCCTGATCCACGATCGGCGACCCTGCTGCGGCAGGCGGACCCCCTCTGGCATCGCGAGTTTGAATACACGCACGTGCGCGATCCGCTCACGCGCAAGCTGGTTATATGAAGGAGTAGAATTGCCCAGACCGACCCCCGCCAACGATACGGTGCCGCATGAAGTGATCGAAGATCGCCCCTATGCCGACACCGAATCCGTGGCCGCCCTGCACACACTGGTCATGGAGTCGCTCGACGACGATCAGGCGCAGGATATCATTTCGATTCCGCTGGAAGGCAAAAGCAGCATCGCCGATTACATGGTGATCGCGAGCGGCCGTTCATCGCGTCAGGTCGCGACGATGGCGCAGAAGCTTGCCGAGCGCGTGAAGCATTCCACCGGACGCAGCGCGCGCATCGAAGGGCTGCCGGTCGCGGACTGGGTGCTGGTCGATGCAGGCGACATCATCATTCACTTGTTCCGACCCGAAGTGCGCAGCTTCTACAATCTGGAACGCATGTGGGGCTTCACCGACGCGCCCGTGGTGGGCACGGCCTGACTCCTCCACGGAGACCTCCAACCCACCTCGTTCGGGTCGAGCCTGTCGAGAACACAGCGCGCCGTTCTCGACAAGCTCGAACCGAGCGGGGTGGGTGGTGAAGCGTTGCATCGGGAGAATATCACATGCTCCTGCACATCATCGCGCGCGGCAAGATAGGGCGGTCACCTGAATCGGACCTCGTGGAGCGCTATCTGAAGCGCGTGACGCTCCCCACCAAAATC
Organism: Sphingobium sp.; assembly: GCA_051305835.1. Classification (GTDB taxonomy): domain Bacteria; phylum Pseudomonadota; class Alphaproteobacteria; order Sphingomonadales; family Sphingomonadaceae; genus Sphingobium. Next base: position 16,705 of record JBPPMC010000272.1, on the reverse strand, counting down.
ACCGAAATGCCCGATCGCGGGGGCAAACTGCCCCCCGTTACGCCCGGCACCGTCACCGTGATGCTGGACGAGAAGGGCGCACAGCTTTCCTCCATGGCGTTCGCCCAGCATATCGAGCGCTGGCGGGACAACGGCACGCGCGAATGCCGCTTCCTGATCGGCGCGGCAGATGGCTTTGACGATGCCGGCCGCGCCAATGCCGACCTGCTGATTGCGTTCGGCGCCATGACATGGCCGCACATGATGGCCCGCGCAATGCTGGCCGAACAATTGTGGCGCGCTACCAGTATCCTTGCCAATCACCCCTATCATCGCGAAGGATAGCCCGATGGGCAGGGGGCGGATTATTGCGGGCTTGGCAGCGGCGTCGGTTTGCGCGGCGATTGGCTATGCCGCGCTGGCGCAGGATGTCGTCCTTCCCGGAATGGGCGGGACCAGCTTGCCGCAGGAACGGCGCGCCCTTGCCACGGCGCGCCAGCAAGCGGACGCTGCCGCCCGCCGTTCCCGCCAGCTTGAGGCGCAGGCGAGTCAGGCGACACAGGATGCCGACATCGCCAGCCGCCGCGCCGCCGCGCTTGCCGCGCGCATCCAGGAATCGGAGGCCGATATTCAGGCGGCACAGGCCCGCATCGCCATCGTCGCACGGCTGCAACGCGCACAGGCGCAGCGGCTTGCCGAGCGGCAGCAGCCTATCGTCAGGCTCACCGCCGCGCTGCAGATGCTGGCCCGCCGCCCGCCCGCGCTCGCCATCGTGCAGCCCGGCTCGATCTCCGACGCTGTCCACATGCGCCTTGTCCTGGACGCCGTGCTGCCCGTGATCCGCGCGCGCACGGCGGGACTGCGCACCGAACTGGCGCGCAGTCGCGACTTGCGCGCCGTAGCGGAACAGGCCGCTCATGCGCTGGAGGACAGCCGCACGCAGCTTGCCGCACGGCAGGGCGAATTGCGCCGACTGGAGACCGCCAAACGCCTTGTGTCCCGCGATTACCGCTCCAGCGCGAGCCTCGAATCCGACCGTGCCATCGCCTTGGGAGAGCACGCGCGCGACATCGTTGATTTGATGGACAGACTCGAGGACGCAAGCACCGTTCGCGATCGGCTCGCGGGCCTGCCCGGCCCGGTCCCGCGCCCCGCTCAGCCCGGACAGGCGCCCGCCCCCCGCGCCGACACCATTGCGCAGGCAAGTCGCCTGCCCGCTTATCGCCTGCCGGTAGTGGGGCAATTGGTGACCGGCTTTGGCGAAATGTCCGAAAGCGGCGTGCGCGCCCGCGGCCTGACACTGGCGACGCAGCCCAATGCGCAGGTCATCGCGCCGAACGCCGGACGGATCGTATTCGCCGATTATTATCGCGGCTTCGGCCAGATTCTCATCATCGACCATGGCCAGGGCTGGACCAGCCTCATCACCAACTTGCACCATTTGTCCGTGGGCGTCGGCGATTCGGTGCGACAGGGAACGCCGGTGGGCAGCGCCGCGCCATCGCCCACCACCGTCACCGTGGAACTGCGCCGCAATGGCCATCCGGTAGATATTGTCCCGCTGCTGGCGCGCGGATGAGGGCATTCACCCGACGCTCATCGCCGCCATGCAACGCCCGTCGAGCATGTCTTTGCGCCAGCTTGCGATTGCGCCTATATTGCACCGGAACCTCCAGTCAGGACTCAACGACCCGATGAAATCCGCCTTTCTGAAAAGTGCCGTCGCTCTTAGTGCGCTTGCTCTCATTCCCGCGACTACAGCCGCACTCGCCGAGGCGGAAGGCAATAGCTACAAGGCGCTCGACGAATTTATGGACGTGTTCCAGAAGGTTCGCAGCGACTATGTGGAAAAGGTGGACGACGAGAAGCTGATCAAGGGCGCGATCGAAGGCATGCTCGCCAGCCTCGACCCGCACAGCAGCTTCCTTGACGCCCGCGACTTCGCCAATCTGCGTACCCAGACCGAAGGCAATTATGGCGGCCTCGGTCTCTCCGTCACGATGGAGGACGGCGCAGTCAAGGTGATCGCCCCGACCGAGGATACGCCCGCCTATCGCGCGGGGATCAAGGCAGGCGACTATATCACGCACCTCGATGGCCAGTTGATCTATGGCGGCACGCTCGATGAAGCCGTCGACAAGATGCGCGGCGCACCCGGCACTACGATCAAGCTCACCATCGTGCGCGCAGGCCGTGACAAGCCGATCGACTTGTCCCTCACGCGCGAAGTCATCGAGCTGAAGCCGGTGAAGTGGGAAGTGAAGAACAATATCGGCGTCATCAACATCATCAGCTTCTCGGCCAATACCGGTGCAGACGTGCGCTCGGCGATCCGCAGTATCGACAAGTCGTTGGGCCACAAGCCGACCGGCTATGTGCTTGACATGCGCTCCAATCCCGGCGGCCTGCTGGACGAGGCCGTCTCGGTGAGCGACGTCTTCCTGCAACGCGGCGAAATCGTGTCGCAGCGCGGCCGGGCCAAGGGCGACGTGGAGCGCTACTACGCAAAGCCTGGTGACGACGCGAACGGCCTGCCGGTCATCGTGCTGGTCGATAGCGGTTCGGCCTCCGCTTCCGAAATCGTCGCAGGCGCGTTGCAGGATCAGCACCGCGCGTTGGTGATGGGAGAGCGCAGCTTCGGCAAGGGCAGCGTGCAGACGCTGCTCCCATTGAGCAGCACCACGGCGCTCCGCCTCACTACGGCGCGCTACTTCACGCCATCCGGCCGGTCCGTGCAGGAAGGCGGCATCGAGCCTGATATCCGCGTGCCGCAGATTTCAGACCCAGACTATAAATCACGTCCCAAATTTCGCGAAAGCGATTTGCGCCGCCATCTCATCAACGAGATGAAGATCGACAACAAGACGCTGGAGGAAGATGCAAAGGACGATCCGCGCTTTGCCACCAGCGCCGAAGAGCTGAAGAAGAAGGGCATCGACGACTTCCAGCTCTACTATGCCCTCCAGACGATAGGCCGCGTGGGTGGTGCGAAAACCCCGGCACTGGCGCGCGTCACCCCGGCAGCGCGCAAGACTGCCTCACGCTGAGGATGGTCATTCCGCGTCAACCGTCCATAGCTTCGGCGCAACCGCAATGACGCCGCTGTCACGCGCGCGGCTCATCGCGATCCTTGCGCCGACGGCGTTGCTCGGCGGGGCGCTGGTGTCGCAATATTGGTTCGGCCTGCACCCTTGCGAAATGTGCATGTGGCAGCGCTGGCCGCATCTCGCCGCAATCATCCTCGCACTGTTGGCGATAGTGACGCGCGCGCGCGCCTCGACCAGCATGAGCCTCACGATCTTGGCCGCGCTCGCCATTGCGATCAGCGGTGGCATCGGTGCATTTCATGCCGGGGTCGAATATGGCTGGTGGAAGGGGCTGACCGCCTGTTCCACGACGCCGGTGGGCGGCAGCCCCGCCGATATCCTCAACAGCATCATGGCGACGCCGCTGACGCGCTGCGATGTCGCACCATGGTCGCTGTTCGGGATATCGCTCGCTGGCTTCAACGCGATCTTGTCACTGGCGGCCGCAATCGCCATTTTCGCACTATTGGCAAAGGCCCAGAGGACCGCATGACGCTCGTTCGCGACTACCCGAAGCCGGGGCATAAGCCCGACACGGCGTCGATGCTGCGCGTCGATCAGGCCGGGGAATATGGCGCGACGCGGATTTACGCGGGCCAGCTTGCCGTGATGGGCGACCGCCATCCCATGAGCCGCGTCATTGCCGGTATGGCCGGGCAGGAAGAACGCCACCGGCAGCTTTTCGACCGCATGCTCGTTGAGCGCAAGGTGCGTCCCACGATATTGCAGCCGATCTGGAACGTCGCAGGCTATGCGCTAGGCGCCGTGACTGCCGCGATGGGGCCGGAGGCTGCCATGGCCTGCACTGCCGCGATAGAGACCGAGATAGACCGCCATTATGCCGAGCAACGCGAGGAGCTTGGCGACCAGGACACGGAACTATCTGCAGTGATCGAGGATTTTCAGGCAGAAGAAGTCGAGCATCGTGATGCTGCGCTGGCGCATGGTGCCGAAAAGGCGCTTGGCTATGCGCTATTGTCGGGCGTGATCCGGCTGGGGTGCCGCGCCGCTATCAAAATCTCGGCGCGTATTTGAAGGATTGACGATGAAGACGCTCACTCTTGCCGCGCTTGCCCTTTCAGCGTTCGCTCTGCCAGTCATGGCGCAGAATGCTCCGCCCGCAGCGGAATCGGCGAATGAGAAGGTCAATCTCGTCATCGTCTATGGCGACGACGCATGCCCACAGGCGACGGGTGATGAACTCATCGTCTGCGGCCGCAAGGAGGAAAAGGAACGCTATCGCATCCCCGAGACATTGCGCGGCGATCCCAATGCGCCCGCCAATCAGGCGTGGGGACAGCAGTATAAGGCGCTCGAATATGTCGGCAAGTCCGGTATCGACAGTTGCTCGCCCTCCGGCATCGGTGGCTTTACCGGCTGCTTCAATCAACTGGCGCGGAATGCGAAGGCGGAGAAGCAGCAGGCGAAGAATGCCAGTTGGGGCGATCTCGTGGCGGCAGAACGCGCCAAGCGCCTTTCCACCATTGATGCCGATTCGGATGCCATCGAAGCGCGCGTGAAAGCTGAGGAAAAGGCAACCAAGGCGCAGCAGGCAACTCCTCCGGTCACGACCACGCCAAATTGACGCAGCGGAACAGTAAATACGTTTCATACAGCTACTGTTCAGGCAGATAGGCAGACCATAAGCCCATGAAAAAAACGGTCGCCGCCACTCTCTTCGCTTTCTTGAGCGCGGGTTCATCGCTGATGGCACCCAGCGCGATGGCCGCCGATCCGCCGGACCGCATCTTTGCGCTTGTTGTTTATGGTGAGGATGCATGTCCCACGGCAACGGGCGACGAAATCGTGGTGTGCGCGCGGAAGCCTGAATCGGAGCGCTACCGCATCCCCAAGACCCTGCGAGACAAGCCAGCGGTCGCAGGTGGACCCGGCTGGGGAAGTCAGGTTGCGAACATGGAAGCAATCGGGCGGCAGTCTCTGCCAGGCAGTTGTTCGGTTAACGGCAGCTACGGGTTTACGGGTTGTACCGCAGCGGCGCTGCGTCAGTGGTTCGCTGAACGGCGGATGCAGCAATCGGCGGGCGTGCCCTGATCAGCCCGCGTTGCGTTATTCCCTGATGGGGGAAGCGTTGCACCGATTGCCAGAGGCGGGATCTGCGAACAGTCCGAACGGACTGCCGGACATTTTGGTGGTGATCCCCGCGCCCGCCACGAGCAGTGAAGCTGCGACCATCCCGCCGATCATGAAACCACGATAGCGCCCAGAAGACGGGCTTTGAATAACGGGTTCTTGTTCGGTGCAATCAATCGTGTGGCCGGAGGCTTTGAGCCGTTCCGCCTGCTCCCATGCCGCTTCGGCCTTTGCGAAGGCCACCGCATGGGCTGGGTTCGCTTCGATCCACGCATCTATCTGTGAGCGTTCAAATGCGCTTGGTTCAGACTGAAGACAAACAAGGAGCCGGGCGGCTTCCGCCTCGTTCTCCTGCCGCTTGCCCCTTTCCGACCCCTGCACGTTCCAGATCCGTTTCTTCGCGTTGTGACCACGCGCTCATAACGAGTGCGATACCTTTGGCCAGATGTTTCTCAACAGTAGAAACGGATAAGCCCATTTCCTCCGCTATCTCTCCCATCGATTTCTCGTGGACTCTCCGGAGGATGAAGACGCGACGGCATTGAACAGGCAGCGACTCGACGATGGTTTCAACTTGCCGCAGCGCATCGCGCGCATGCAGTTGTCCCTCAAGTCCGGTGTCGGATTGGAGCAATTCCAGATCGGCGATGCTTTCGAAGCTGACGATCTTGTTCCGGCGCGCATTGTCGATGACGAGGTTGCGCGCGATCGTGAAAAGATAGGCGCGACCGGCAGTAACCGGTTCCCAATTCTCCGTGGCATAGGCGCGAGCCAGAACCTCGGCCACCGTATCTTCCAATTCCTGGGTCGGCGGCAGGATACGCCGCAGTCGTCCACGCAGCGCAGCTTCGTGCGGCAGCAACGTCGATTTGAACCAATCCAGTTTTGCGCGAACCCGATCCACACTAGCCCCCTGTGTGTTGCTTTTATTCTTTTGGAGCCTCTCCGCGTTTTCTTATGGGCACACTTCAATCATGAATTCGGAAGGCTGTCTATCAAGTAGTGCTCATTTTCTTTCAGCAATCCGCATCCCGACGATCGTTCTTTCAATGACACGCGCCGGTTCTGATGGATTCGTTCTTCGCATAGTTTAACGGGGTAGATTAAGATGCCGCTTCGTCATCCCAGCATTTTGATGATGGATGAAAAATCCCGCCCGCCTTGCCCCGAATTGGCGAGTGCCTGATACAATGCTTCGGCGGCATTACCCATAGGCACGCTGGCATCGACTTGTTGTGCGGCCTGCGTGGCAAGCTTCAGATCCTTCAACATCAGCGCCACGGCAAAGCCGCCCTGATAATCATTGTCGGCAGGCGTAGTGGGGCCGACTCCCGGCAGCGGGCAATAGCTCGTCATCGACCAGCTTTGCCCCGACGACACGCTCGAAATGTCGTAAAAGGTCTGCGGATCGAGGCCGAGTTTCTGCGCCATGGCGAAGGCTTCGCAGGTCGCGACCATCGTCGCGCCCAGTAGCATGTTGTTGCAGATCTTCGCGCCTTGGCCGGTGCCCGCGCCGCCTGCGTGGATCACCGCCTTGCCCATCGCCGACAGGATCGGCTTGGCGCGTGCAAAAGCATCGCCAGAGCCGCCCACCATGAAGGTCAGCGTACCCGCCGCCGCCGCCGCGATGCCGCCGGACACGGGCGCATCGACCATCTCGAAGCCCTTGGCAACGGCGGCTTCGACCACACGCCGCGCGGTCGCCACGTCGATGGTGGAGCAATCGAGGAACAGCGCGCCTGGCTTGGCCGCCCCGAACACCTCGCCATTATAGACCGCATCGACATGCTTGCCTGCGGGCAACATTGTAACGACAGCATCCGCTCCGGCGACGGCATCCGCCGCCCCTGTCGCACGCGCGCAGCCCGCCGCTTCCGCCTTGGCCAGCGCATCTTCCGACAAATCGAAAGCGCGCACGACATAGCCGTTCTTGACGAGGTTGGCGGCCATGCCACCGCCCATATTGCCCAAACCGATGATGGCGATTGTCTGGCTCATAACGATACTCTCCTGAAACTATTCTGTTTGGCGGCAGGTGCGGTCAGCGACCTTTCCAGACGCCCGGCCGCTTCTCCACGAACGCGGCCATACCCTCGGCCTTGTCCTCGGTCGCAGTCAGGATTTGGAACAGGCGGCGCTCGGTCAGCAGGCCTTGGTTCAGGCCCGTTTCGAACGCCGTATTCACCATTTCCTTGTTCACCATTGCCGCCATCATGGGCATCGCCGCAATCGCCGCAGCGGCCTTGAGCGCTTCGTCCAGAAGATCGGCGGCGGGGACCACGCGCGAGACCAAGCTGGCGCGCTCCGCTTCCGCCGCGTCCATCATCCGGCCCGTCAGGCACATCTCCATCGCCTTAGCCTTGCCGACTGCGCGCGTCAGCCGCTGCGATCCGCCCATGCCGGGCGCGACGCCCAGCTTGATCTCCGGCTGGCCGAATTTGGCGGTGTCGGCGGCGATGATGAAGTCCGCCATCATCGCCAATTCACACCCGCCGCCCAGCGCAAAGCCGCTCACCGCCGCGATCCAGGGCTTGCGGGTTGCCGTCACCTTCGACGTCCACTCGGCGAAGAAATCCTCCAGGAAGAAGTCGGCACCCGGCTTGTCGGCCATCTCCTTGATATCCGCGCCCGCCGCGAACGCCTTTTCGCTGCCGGTCAGCACCGCGCAACGCTGCGTCGGATCGGCATCATAGGCGGCAAATGCGGCGATCAGATCTTTCAGCACCTGTCCGTTCAGCGCATTGAGCGCCTGTGGGCGGTTCAAGGTGATGAGCGTCACAGAGTCACGCTGCTCGACGAGGATGGTTTCGTAGCTCATGCGGTAATTGCTCCCAACTCAGGCAATGGTGTCCATTCCTTCTCTGGCGGCAAGGGCGCGAAAAGGGAATCTATCAGTTCGTCGGTGGCGTCCTGCGGCGTTGCGGGGTTCCACTTGGGCGCATTGTCCTTGTCGAAGATCACGGCTCGTACGCCCTCGACAAAGTCAGGACGGCGAATGACATGATAGCCGATGCGATATTCATTGCGCATATTGTCCGCGAAATCGGTGAACCGCGCGCCTTCGGCCAATTGCCGGAGAGCGACCTTTACGGTTTGCGGCGACTTGGTTGCCAGCACGGTCAGCTGCTTTTGCGCCCAATCCGATCCATCGTTTGTCAGTGCGTCGAGAATGTCCTCGTAGCGATCCGCCGCAAACAGCTTTTCGATATCCGCGCGCTGTGCGTCCAGCTTTGCCGGGGGTGGCGGCATCTGTGCCGCATCCAGAATAGATGCCAGCCTGGCCGGATTCACAGTGATCTGCGCCTTCACTTCGTCCAGACGATCGCTCGCAACATAATGCGACGCCATGCCGATCGACAAAGCATCGGCGCCATCGATCCGTGCGCCAGTGGTGGCGAGCCAAGCGCCGACGCGCCCTGGCAGCCGCGACAGGAACCAGCCGCCCCCCACATCGGGGAACAGGCCGATGCCCGTTTCCGGCATGGCGAAGGTCGTCCGCTCGGTCGCGACCCGATATCGCGCCGGTGCCGCAATGCCCACACCCCCGCCCATGGTGATCCCGTCCATGAACGTCACCACGGGCTTTTCGTAGACGAATAGCAGATGGTTCATGCGATATTCGTCAAAGAAGAATTGACCGGCCTCGACGCAGTCAGCCTTGGCGCTACGGGCGATAAGCGCGATATCGCCGCCCGCGCAGAAGCCGCGCGCCAATTTAGGATTGCCGTCCGGTGCTGGCGCATGGTCGATCATCACCGCGAGGACGGCATCGTCCTTGCGCCATGCCAGCAGCGCCTGCGTGATGATGTCCACCATTCCGGGCGTTAGCGCATGGATCGCCTTGGGCCGGTTCAGCCGGATGCGGCCCACCCCGCCCTCAACCGACGTCAGAACATCGGGAAGCACCACATTGGTCACTGCATCGCTCATTGGCGCACAAGCTCCCGCCCGATGATCATGCGCATCACTTGATTGGTGCCCTCCAGGATCGAATGGACGCGCAGATCGCGCCAGAAGCGCTCGATCGGATAGTCCATCAGATAACCGTAGCCGCCAAAGAGTTGCAGCGCTCGATCCACCACCGACGATCCCGTATCCGTCGCAAAGCGCTTCGCCATGGCGGCAAAGCGCGTCTTGTCGGGCGCATTCTCCGTCACCTTCACGGCGGCGGCATAGAGTAGCGTCCGCGCCGCCTGTAACTCGGTCTCCATATCCGCCAGCGTGAACTGCGTATTTTGAAAATCGGCAATGGCTTGGCCGAATTGCTTGCGATCCCTGGTATAGCCGATTGCCTCGTCCAGACAGCGTTGCGCGCCACCCAGCGAACAGGCGCCGATGTTGAGGCGTCCGCCATCCAGGCCCATCATTGCGATGCGGAAGCCTTCCCCTTCGCCGCCGACACGGTTTTCCACAGGCACGCGAACGCCATCGAAATTGACTTGCGCCGTGGGTTGCGAATGCCAGCCGAGCTTACGCTCCGCCGCACCGAAGCTGACGCCGGGCATGTCCTTTTCGATGACGAGGCAGGAGATTCCCTTGTGACCATCTTCACCCGTCCGCACCATCACGACATAGATTTCATTCTCGCCGCCGCCGGAAATGAACTGCTTGGATCCGGTCACGACATAATGGTCGCCATCCAGCACCGCCTTGGTCTTCAGCGCCGCTGCGTCGGACCCCGATCCCGCTTCGGTCAGGCAATAGCTGCCCAATTTGTCCATTGTCACCAGGGAAGGGAGATACTTGTCCTTTACCGCCTGCGCGCCAAATCGGTCGATCATCCACGCGGCCATGTTGTGAATGGAGATGAATGCGCTGGTGGACGGACAGCCATAGGCCATCGCTTCCATGATCAGCGCCGCTTCCAGTCGCCCAAGCCCGATACCACCTGACTCTTCCGACACATAAATCGCACCGAAGCCCAGTTCCGCCGCCGCCTTGATCGTGTCGCGCGGGAAGATGTGTTGCTCGTCCCACTCGGCGGCGTGCGGCGTGATCGCGTCGGCAGTGAAGCGCCGCGCGAGTTCCTGGATTTCCCGCTGGTCGTCGTTCAGGTCGAATTGCGTCATGGGTGTTCGCTTATCCTGCGGAGAAGAGGGAGGCGCTCAGGCGCATTTGATGTGGCGATAGGTGCCAGTTGGGTCTTGTTCGATGCGGACGAGCGTGGTGCCGCCCTTGTCCAGCTTCAACGTCATCACCTTGGTCCAGCTCTGACCCTCGCCGCTGAACGCGAAGTTGCCCTTCACTTCGGTCGCAGAGGCTGAAATGATGGATTTGAGTCGGCCCATGGATTCATAGAATTTCAGGCTGTTTGCGTCGATCGTGACCAGCCCCTTGGTATCGGCCCGGCTGACGTCGCAATCCGCTTCGTTCATGCCCCAGCGACCACGAAACGCCACCGGTATGCCCGAAAGATTGTTCGCGGCAGCGGGTGCAGCGCTCGCGTTCGACGCGTTCACGGGTTCCACTCCATTGGCGTCGTCATCCGTCACGGCCTCTTCGACGACATTGCTGATCGCGACATTATCGATCTCGGGCTTGTCGGCTTCCTTCTGGCACGCGGAAAGCGCCAGCGTCGCAGCAGTCATCAGGGCAAGGCTGGCACTGGCAATAGGGCGTATCGGCATTGCGGCGTTCTCCAGATGGTATTGCCGGGCCATGACGGCCCGGCGCACCTCTCACCCCATGGTGGGAATGACGAACGCATTGCTACCATCGGCGCTGCCATCGGGCCAGCGCTGGGTGATGGTCTTGACCTTGGTCCAGAACTTGACGCCTTCCATGCCGTGCTGGTTGGTGTCGCCAAATGCGGAGCGCTTCCAGCCGCCGAAGGTGTGATAGGCGACCGGCACAGGGATCGGCACGTTGATGCCGACCATGCCGACATCGACGCGGCTGGCGAACTCACGGGCGGCATGGCCGTTGCGCGTGAAGATCGCGACGCCATTGCCATATTGATGCTGGCTGGGCAGCGCGAGCGCTTCCTCGAAGCTGTCGGCGCGGACGATCTGCAGCACGGGGCCGAAGATTTCCTCCTTATACGCTTCCATCGTCGGCTTGACGTGATCGAACAGCGTCGGGCCGACGAAGAAACCTTCCTCATGCCCCTGCAATGTAAAGCCGCGGCCGTCGATGACCAGCTCCGCGCCTTCCTCGACGCCCTTGCTGATCCATGCTTCCACTTTCGCCTTGTGCGCGGCAGTGACGACCGGCCCGTAATGCGCCTCGGTGTCGGTCGAAATGCCGACGCGCAACGCGTTGATCGCCGGGATCAGCTTTTCGCGCAGCGCAATGGCGGTCTTTTCGCCCACCGGCGTCACGACCGGCAGCGCCATGCAGCGCTCGCCCGCCGAACCAAAGGCTGCACCGGACAGATCGTTCACTACCTGATCGAGATCCGCGTCGGGCAGGACGATGCCGTGGTTCTTGGCACCGCCCATCGCCTGCACGCGCTTGCCCGCATCGACGCCGCGCTTGTAGACATAGTGCGCGATATCGGACGAACCGACGAAGCTGACGGCCTTGATGTCGGGATGGTCGAGTATCGCGTCGACCATTTCCTTGTCGCCCTGCAGCACCTGCAGAATGCCATCGGGCAGGCCCGCTTCGCTGAACAATTCGGCAAGGCGCACGGGCACCGAAGGATCACGTTCGGAAGGCTTGAGGATGAAGGCATTGCCAGTCGCAATGGCGACGCCCGACATCCACAGCGGGATCATGCCGGGGAAGTTGAAGGGCGTGATGCCCGCGCCGATGCCCAGCGGCTGGCGAAAGGAGTAGACGTCGATGCCCGGACCGGCACCCTGCGTAAATTCGCCCTTCAGCACGTGGGGAATGCCGCAGCAGAATTCGATGACTTCCAGACCGCGCTGAATGTCGCCCTTGGCGTCGGCGATCACCTTGCCATGTTCGGAGGAGAGCATGTGCGCCAGTTCGTCCATGTTCTTCTCGACCAGCGCCTTGAAGTTGAACATGACGCGCGCCCGGCGCTGCGGGTTGGTGGCGGCCCAGCCGGACTGAGCCTGCTTCGCCACGGCAACGGCGGCATCCAGCACCGCCCGATCGCCCAACACGACGCGCGCCTGCACGCCGCCATTATTGGGATCGAACACGTCGCTATAGCGCGCTTCGCTGGTGGGGGTGGGCAGCACGACCGATGTCGCCAGCTTGTGCGTGATCTCGCGCATTTTCGTCATCCTCTCGATTCGGAAACTTATGCCGCGCTTTCTGCGCCATTGCGGAATTGCATGCAATGGCGCAGATGTGCAGAGTTAAGCTGCGATAATGCAGCATTATCGTGGGGGCGATCATGAGCCTTGGAATGTTCGATTGGGACGACCTGCGCATCTTCCTGGCGGTAGCGCGAGCACGCCGTATCGCGCCTGCGGCTCGCACGCTCGGCATTGACGCCACGACGATCGGCAGGCGTCTTGCACGTCTCGCCAGCGCGCTCCAGGCCGACCTGTTTGAAGTCGCCGCAGGGGAGCGCACTCTCACCGAACGCGGGCAGGCGCTGTTGCGCCATGCCGAGTCCGTGGAAAGCGCAGCTCTCGCCGCCATGGAGGATGTGACCGGTCAGCAGCGCAGTCTTTCAGGGCAAGTCCGCCTGTCGGTTGCCGAGGGGTTCGGCACTTGGATACTGGCTCCCGGTATAGGCGAGTTTCATGGCCGGCATCCCGGCATCAGGCTCGATTTCATCACGGCCTCGGGCTTCCTCAACCCGTCCAAGCGTGAGGCGGATATGGCGGTCATGCTCGCCCGGCCGCAGCGCGGGCAACTCGCGGTCAAGCGGCTCGGCGACTATCGCCTCCATCTCTATGCCGCTCGCGATTATCTGGCCCGCACCGGCGCACCGGCGGACCGCGCGGCGCTGCGGGCGCATACGCTGGTCGGCTATGTTCCTGAATTCATCTTCTCCCCTGAACTCGATTATCTGGGCGAAGTCGAGCCGGGACTGGAGGCCAGCCTGCGCTCCACCAGCATCAACGTCCAACACCGGATCGTTGCGGAAGGTGCCGGGATCGGTGTATTGCCGGATTTCATCGGTAGCCGCGACCCGCGCCTTGTGCCGCTGATGACCGAGCAGATAGAAATAGTCCGCAGTTTCTGGCTGGTTACCCATGAAGACTTGAGAAGCCTTGCGCGGATCGCGGCAGTGGCGCAATGGCTTCAACAGCGTGTCACGACGCTTGGCGTTCCGCCTGCGTCACGGTAACAGGGCCAAATAGCAGGGCCGTATAACAGGGTCGCCACGGAGCGTTTGCATCTTGCCAGTCCATCCCAAGTTCAAACAAAGCCGCGCGGTCGCTATCGAAAGCCGCCGGGCCGCAGTGGCGGATTATCTCGATTTTCTCGCGGCTTGGGTGAAGAAGCCCCGCCAGACCGCCTCCGTCGTCCCCAGCAGCCGCTATCTTGCGCAGCTGATGGTGCGTGATCTCGACCCGGCGGATGGCCGCGTTCTGGAACTGGGCGGCGGCACTGGCGTGTTCACGCGCGCCATTCTCGCCACCGGCCTGCCCGCCGAAAAACTGGAAGTGGTGGAGATCAACCCCGGCTTCGCGCGCAGCCTGCGTCGCCATTTTCCCGGCGCGTCGATCCTTGAAGTGCCCGCGCAAAGCGTCTCGGGCCACGCGGCGGGCGAGCGGGGCAGCTATCAGATGGTCGTGAGCGGCCTGCCGCTGCTTGCGATGGACAAGAGCCTGCACATCGCCATTCTGTCCGAAGCCTTCGCGATGCTGCGTCCCGGCGGCAGCTTCGTGCAATTCACCTATTCGCTGCGGCCTCCGGTTTCCAAATCCATCCTCGACACGCTGGACCTCGAAGTGTCGCGCGTCGGCCAGACGGTCCGCAACTTCCCCCCTGCGACGGTGTTCCGGTTCACGCGTCGCGGCGAATGAGCGACCAGTATGACGCGATAATCCTCGGCGCGGGCGGCGCCGGGCTGATGTGCGCGGCCATTGCCGGGCAACGCGGCAAGCGCGTGCTGGTGATCGACCATGCCGAAGCAGCGGGCAAAAAGATCCTGATCTCTGGCGGTGGCCGCTGCAACTTCACCAACATACACACCACGCCCGACCGCTATCTCTCCGCCAACAAGCACTTCATGAAGTCCGCACTGGGCCGCTACCAGCCCGCCGATTTCATTGCCCTCGTCGAGGGTTACGGCATCGCCTATCACGAAAAAGCGCTCGGCCAGTTGTTCTGCGACGGCTCCGCGCGTCAAATCGTTGCGATGCTGCTGGAGGAATGTGCAAAGGGCGGCGTGGAAATCGCGCTCGGCAACTCGATCACTGACATTGCCCATGCTGACGCCCGCTACAGCGTCACCTTCGGCCCGCGCACCGTCTCCGCCCCCGCGCTCGTCATCGCGACCGGTGGCCCTTCGATCCCGAAAATGGGCGCAACCGGCTTCGCCTATGATCTCGCGCGCAAATTCGGCATGAAAGTCGTCGAACCACGCCCGGCGCTCGTGCCGCTCACACTGGGCGGCGACGAAACGCTGTTCCGCGACCTGTCCGGCGTCTCTGCCGACGTGATCGCCCGCTGCGGCAAGACGGCTTTCCGCGAAGCCGCGCTCTTCACGCATCGCGGGCTGTCCGGCCCCGCCATCCTGCAAATCTCCTCCTACTGGCGCAACGGTGAACCGATCGCCATCGACTTCCTGCCTTCCAACAGCGCGGACTGGCTGGTCGAAGCCAAGCGCCTCAAGCCCCGCGCAACCCTCCGCTCCGCCTTAGCCAGCGCATTGCCCGATCGCCTCGCCGAAACATTGAGCGACCGCCTCGCCATCCACGGCGATCTTGCCAGCCAGACCGACAAGGCGCTGCTCGCCGCCACCCAACGCCTCTCCGCGTGGCAGTTCCACCCGAACGGCTCCGAAGGTTTCGCCAAGGCCGAAGTCACCTTGGGCGGAATCAGCACCGCCGACCTGTCTTCCCAGACCATGGAATCCCGCAAAACACCGGGCCTTTTCGCCATCGGAGAGGCAATCGACGTAACAGGTTGGCTGGGGGGCTATAATTTTCAGTGGGCATGGGCTAGTGGGTGGGCAGCCGGGCAGGCTCTTTAGCGCACGCTGCCCCGGAGTGATTTCAGGCCGGAAGAGCAGTTTTCGTTGGGTGGATAAGCATCCGGCGTCTTGAAACTGCTGAAAAACATAAGAAAAATGGGGAACCGGCCGTTCCAGACGTCACATCATAATTTCAGCCGTTGCGGCGTGCCAAACTGATTCGAGTTACTAAAATGCCATTCACGACTCTGCCCAAGCTTCTTTCCGAGGCGCTATCCGCCCGTGGCTATGCCGCACCCACTCCCGTTCAGGCCGCCGTGCTCGAACCCGAAGCCCTTGGCCGCGACCTCGTCGTCTCCGCCCAGACCGGCTCGGGCAAGACCGTCGCCTTTGGTCTCGCCATGGCCGACGATCTGCTGAATGCCGAAGGCTTTGCGATGCCGACGCAAAAGCCGCTCGCGCTCATCATCGCCCCGACTCGCGAACTGGCCCTGCAGGTCAGCCGCGAACTCATCTGGCTCTATGGCCCCACTGGCGCGCGCATAGCGACCTGTGTCGGCGGCATGGATGCCTCGAAGGAGCGCCGCAATCTGGCGCAGGGCGCGCAGATCGTCGTCGGCACGCCGGGCCGTCTGCGCGATCACCTTGAGCGTGGCGCGCTGGACCTTGCTGAACTCCGCGCCGCCGTGCTCGACGAAGCCGACGAAATGCTCGACATGGGCTTCCGCGAAGACCTCGAACAGATCCTCGACGCCACGCCCGAAGGCCGCCGCACGCTGCTCTTCTCGGCCACCATGCCAAAGCCGATCGTCGCGCTCGCCAAGCGGTATCAGAAGGACGCGCTGCGGATCTCGACTGTGGGCGAAGATCGCGGCCATGGCGACATCAGCTATCAGGCCGTTACAATCGCGCCCGCCGATATCGAGAATGCCTGCGTCAACCTGCTCCGCTTCCACGAAGCCGAAACCGCGATGCTGTTCTGCGCCACCCGCGACAATGTCCGCCACCTTCACGCGGGCCTCACCGAACGGGGCTTCGCAGTCGTCGCCTTGTCCGGTGAGCATAGCCAGAACGAGCGTAACGCAGCGCTGCAAGCCTTGCGCGATCGCCGCGCCCGTGTCTGCGTCGCTACCGATGTCGCCGCGCGCGGCATCGATCTTCCGACATTGAGCCTCGTCGTCCACGTCGAACTGCCGCGCGACGCTGAAACGCTTCAGCATCGCTCGGGCCGCACCGGCCGCGCGGGCAAGAAGGGCACTGCCGTCCTCCTTGTCCCCTATCCCCGCCGCAAGCGCGTCGAATCGATGCTGCGTGGCGCGAAGATCAATGCGGAGTGGATCTCCGCTCCCACACCGGAGGATATTCGCCGCAATGACCGCGAACGCCTGATCCTCGCGCTGCTCGAACCCGTCGAAGTGGACGAGGAAGATCGCGAACTGGCCCAGCGCATCCTGGCCGAGCGCAGCGCCGAGGATATCGCCGCCGCCCTGGTCCGCGTCCACCGCGCCCGCATGCCCGCGCCCGAGGAACTGCTGGACGG
>JBPPMC010000205.1:0-21852 GCA_051305835.1 Sphingobium sp. | reverse complement strand
GCCCAGATCGATTCCGATAACTTTAGCCATGTATGTCCTCTTTAACCCCAAGACGTTCAGCGGTTAGCGGCCTTGCCCTGCACATCATGCCAGCACAAGCACCGTCTCGAAAAGCGATATAGGGGGGCTTTTGCTTGGCACAAGAAGCTACGCGCATTAGAGAGTGCGTGATTATGACACCGACCGGAAACGGCACAGGAAGGAAATAGCCATAATGCTGCCGATTTCGAGGATCCTTGCTACGGTCGGATTGTTCGTCGCGCCGATGTTTATTGCAGGCTGTGCGGATCCTGCGCCACTCTATGTGGATCAGGCGTGGGTTAGGATCAGTCCCAACAAGGATATGCCGTCTGCTGGGTATTTCGTGGTGCATGGCGGCGAAGCGCCGGTTGAATTGCGGGATGTAATGACGGATCGGGCTTTGCGGGTCGAGATGCACGAGAGCATGAATGAAGGCGGCAAGATGACCATGCAGCCGATCAAGACGGTGGCCATTCCCACCAAGGCCGAAGTAGCCTTCGCACCGGGCGGCAAGCATCTGATGCTGTTCGGCGTCAATCCCGATGCGGTACAACAGGGTAAGGTGCCGCTGACGTTCCTGTTCTCCAATGGTGACCGGATCATCGTCGACGCCATCGTGCAAAAGGCCGGTGCCGCTGCGCCTATGGATATGAAGCACGAGTAATATGTACTGAATTTCGCGCTTCAGGGGGGAGCGAGATGCCTGTTCGAACGCGTCTCACGATTGCGGTCCCCTTCGCCTGCGTCTAGGCAGCCTGCCAATGCCCCCATCATCTTCTCGTTACGGACACTATCAGGATAGCGGGCGCCTTCGGCGTTCGGTGCCGTTGCTGCTGACGATCCTCGTCCATCTGCTCATCCTGTTTCTGCTGCTGCAACTTGCGCCAGCGCCTTTCATCAAGAAGGTGCAGGACAGCTTGCCGGTCACGTTCGACTTGGTGCCCGGGCCACCTGCGCCGACGAAGCAGCAGGAGAAGACCGCCGAGAAGGCGCGCAAGGCACCCGAGGGAGCGGCGGCGCGAGCGGTGACTCCGCCAAAGGTAAAGCCCAGCGAAACGCCGCCGACGCCGGACTTTCCGTTCATCACGCTGACCAGGGATCAGCTTGCGGCTGCCGACATCGGGAAACTTCCGACGCGCACCAGCGAGCAGAGCGGGAGCGGGGCGGGAAACACCGGCGCCGGTAAGGATAGGGGAGCCGTGTCGGGACCGGGAGAAGGACCGGGTGGCGAACAGTTGTACGACGCGGACTGGTACAGGCGTCCTACCAATGCCGAACTTGCGACGTACATGCCGTCGAATGCGCCCCGCAATGGATGGGGTCTCGTCGCCTGCAAGACGGTCGAAGACTACCATGTCGAAAATTGCCAGCAGCTTGGGGAATCGCCTTTGGGATCGGGTTTCGCGCGGGCCGTTCGGCAGGCGTCCTGGCAATTCCTGGTTCGCCCACCACGCATAGGCGGTCGACCTCAAGTTGGCGCTTGGGTCCGCATCCGCATCGACTATGTCGAGGGTGTTGCGAAATGACTTCCGGCGAAGTTTTGTTCGGAACCAACCTTGTCGCGCGCTGTTACGTCTTTGCTGTGCATCTGCAATCCCCCCCCCCGCTCGTGGGTGCCAGTTCAACGGTCCCGTCAGCGTGCAGGCATGCTGGCGGGGCCATCTTTTAAAGTCGCGCGGAGCGACGCGGCCCGGCAATGAACCAATTTGATTTCGATAGTCTGTTATTTCCTCAGTGTGGTCCGGAAGACACCGCAGGCACGCGTAACAGCGCGCTCCTGCAACTTGTGAAATACCTTGCAGCGACTGGCTATGATTTTGTCACGCCCACGCCGGCCACTCATGGCCGTGTGGTTAAAAGGGCACGAGCAGCATGTGCCGTTACGATACGGGACGTGCTTGGCTGGAGCATGCCGTTCCTCGCCGGAACAATAGACCCGGAGGTAGAGCGCTTATTGCAGGCAGCAGACATGCTTGAGCAGACAGGGCAAGGCCTTCGATCCACGCTAAGAGTGTCCGCTCTGCACGGACATTTATTCCTTCATTCTGCCTTCCCTACTGAAGATGACGACGCCGTTTTCCTCGGCCCCGACAGCTATCGCTTCGCTGACCTCATCGAGCGTGAACTGATCGCGCAACCTTCCCGATCAGCTGCGCGAATCGTAGACCTCGGGACTGGCACGGGGGTAGGGGCTATCGTCGCAGGCGAGCTGTGCCGAGATGCCGAATTATGGGGTACGGACATCAACCCGGAGGCGTTGAAGATCGCGGACGTCAACGCTCGCGCAGCGGGTTTACCAATCGGGTTCCAGGAAGGCCGGGACTTTGCTGGCCTGGATGGGCAGTTCGATCTGGTGCTGGCCAATCCGCCCTACATCATCGACGCGGGTAAACGTGCCTATCGCGATGGCGGCGGGATGCATGGGGGCGAAGTGGCGCTCGACATGGCTCGCGCGGCGCTGCCGCGTCTCAATCCCCGCGGAAGGCTGATACTATATACCGGGAGTGCAATCGTGCAGGGGATGGACAATCTGCAAGTGGCCCTCAAGGCAACGGCGCGGCAATATGGCTGCGAGCTATCTTATCGAGAGATCGATCCCGATGTTTTTGGCGAGGAGTTGGAGCGGCCCGGATACGAAGATGTTGACCGCATTGCAGTCATATCTGCGGTTTTCTCTCTCCCATCAGACGTATAGCGGAGCCTCGGTGCGTCCGGCTTGCCCGAACACACGAAGATAGCGCGCGATTTCCTGCGGGTCGCCTGTCGCCTTTGCAGGGTTGTCGGAGAGCTTCACGGCGGGGAGGCCATTGGCGGACGTTACTTTGCAGACCAGCGAAATCGGGTCCATTTCCCCCGCGCCATCGGGATCGCAGCCGCGAAAGTCGTTCGTAAGGTTCGTACCCCAGCCAAAGCTCATCCGCACGCGCCCATGGAAGTGGCGGTACGTTTGCTCGATCGTGTCGATGTCCATACCATCGGAAAAGATCAGCAGCTTTGTTGCGGGGTCTTGCCCATGCTCACGCCACCACTGGATGATTTGTTCACCCCCGGCGATGGGTGGCGCGCTGTCGGGGCGGAATCCGGTCCAGTCCGCCAGCCAGTCGGGCGCGTTTTCAAGAAACGAGGCCGTGCCGAATGCATCAGGCAGCGCGATCAGCAAGTTGCCATTATAATGCTGTGCCCAATCTTCCAGAACCGCATAAGGCGCGCGTGCCAGCGCGACGTCATCCTTGGCAAGCGCGGCCGCGACCATCGGCAGTTCGTGCGCGTTCGTGCCGATCGCTTCCAGATCCGCGTCCATGGCCAGCAAGACATTGGACGTGCCGATGAAGCGATCGCCCAGCCCTTCCTTCAAGGCCTCGACGCACCAGCGCTGCCAGAGGAAGCTATGCCGCCGTCGACTGCCGAAATCCGATATGGCAAGATCGGGCAATTGCTGAAGCCGCTCGACTTTCTCCCATAGCTTCGCCTTGGCGCGGGCATATAGCACGTCGAGCGCGAAGCGACCCTTGTTGCGCATCGCTGCCCGCGATTTCAATTCGTTGATGATGGCGAGCGCCGGAATTTCCCACATGGTCGTCTGCGCCCACGGTCCTTCGAAGTGCAGTTCGAACTGGCCATCGCGCACCTGCAGATCATATTCTGGAAGGCGAAACTCTGCGAGCCACGAAAGGAAGTCGGACGAGAACATCTGCGTCTTGCCGTAGAAGCTGTTGCCCGCGAGCCAGATCAATTCCTTCTTCGTGAAACGCACGGTGCGGGCATGATCCAGTTGCGCGCGCAACTCTTCCTCGTCGATGATGTCGGCCAGTCGCACATTCCGGCTGCGGTTGATGACCGAGAAAGTTGCGGAGACATCCGGATGGAGGTGCCGGATCATTTGGAGCATCAGCAGCTTGTAAAAGTCGGTGTCGAGCAGGCTGCGAACAATCGGGTCGAGCCGGAAGTTGTGATTATAGGTGCGGGTCGCGATGTCTGTTATAGCCATGCCCGTCGTCATCACGTTCCACAATATGTTGCCAGCACGCGTTCGTGAGGCTGCGGCGGATCGGCGTAATGAGCAAATTCCGGCTGATCGTCGTAAGGACGGGAGAGTAGCTGGTTCAGTTCCTCGAACGGAGCGAAGTCGCCTTCGTCGACCGCCGATCTGATCATGGCCTCGACGCGGTGATTGCGGGGAATATAGGCAGGGTTGATCGCCCGCATCTGCGCGCGCCTGTCGCCATTCTCCGGTTCCATCTCAAGCTGCTCGCGCCATTGCTCCAGCCATTGGTCGCACGCCGTTGGATCGATCCAAAGCCCGCGTAGCGGCTCTGCATCAGTCGAAGGATCTTCGAAATCGGCGAGACGTCTGAAGAACAACGTGAAATCGACTTTGTTGATCGTCATGGCGCCGAGCAGGCCGTTGGCCAGTTCCAGATTTGCGTCGGTTGGGAATGACAGGCCAATTTTCCCTAGCAGGCCAGAGCGATAGGCCTCCTCAAAGCGCGGACCGAAGTTGGCGAGCGCCGCTTCGGCATCCGCGATTGCCGCCTCCTCATTCTCGTCCAGCAGCGGCAATAGCGTTTCGGCGAAGCGTGTGAGGTTCCATTGCGCGATCTGTGGTTGATTGCCGTACGCATATCGTCCCTGCCGGTCAATCGAGCTAAAGACCGTGGCAGGGTCGTAGGCATCCATGAAGGCGCACGGACCGTAATCGATTGTTTCGCCAGACACTGCGCAATTGTCCGTGTTCATGACGCCATGGATGAAGCCCACGAGCAGCCAACGAGCGACTAGCTCGGCTTGTGCCGTTATAACGGCATCCAGCAAGGCACGGTACGGATGCTTATGCCGGGCTGCTTCGGGATAATGCCGGGCGATCACATAGTCGGCGAGGATCTTCAGGGCTTCGTGATCCTGCCGTGCTGCGAAATATTGGAACGTGCCGACGCGAATATGGCTTGCGGCGACGCGAGTGAGGACCGCGCCTGGCAAGACGGCGTCGCGCATTACTCGCTCACCCGTCGTGACGGCAGCCAGCGCGCGTGTGGTGGGGATGCCGAGAGCCGCCATGGCTTCGCTGACCACATATTCGCGCAGCACCGGCCCAAGCGCCGCACGGCCATCGCCGCCGCGAGAGAAGGGCGTGTGACCGCCGCCTTTCAGTTGGATGTCACGGCGCTGCCCCGCCGCATCCACGATTTCGCCAAGAAGCACGGCACGACCATCGCCAAGTTGCGGCACGAAATTGCCGAACTGATGCCCCGCATAGGCCATGGCGATCGGGTCCGACCCTTCACCGACAATCCTGCCGGACAGCAGGTCCAGCCCCTCCGGACTTTCCAGAACATTCGGGTTCAGCCCCAACTGCGTAGCCAACCCATGATTGACGCGGATCATGGACGGGGCGGGCGGCACGGCTGGCGCCACTCGAACGAAAAACCGTTCCGGCAGCCGGGCATAGCTGTTGTCGAAGGGGATGCTGATGGTCACTTTGCGATATCCTGAACGTTCGATGCGTCAACACTCACTCCGCTTCGAAGTTTCGCGAGTTCGCGGCATATTGCGGCATATTAGGGTGTATCACTGCAAAGCTCGGTCAGAAACTCGCCGTCAAATTGAATGAGGTGTAGCGGGTCCAGCGCTTTGGTGGAGCATTGGGTGCGTCCCGCAGGAAGCGGCCTTTCGCCAGCAGCAGGCCGTCGAACTCGAACCGTAATTTCTTGGGCAAGAGCCAATAACGAAGCCGGGCCTCCACTTGATGCCCCGCAAAATTGCCCGACCGGCCAGTAGCGTCACGAACCCCAGTAGTCGAAAAGCTGTCCTCATCTGCCGCCAGCCACATCGCCCGATATGTGGCGAACCAGTCGAGTCGTTTGCTCGGCGTGGCTTCCAGTCGAACGCCGGGCGTCGCGATGTTGGTGCGACCCAGAGCGTTGTAGAGACCGGCTGGGGCAAGGTCTGCGCGCCTCATCCCGAACAATGTGTCGAACCGGCCGTAATGCCCGCCGGATTTGTCGCCGCTGGCGCGGTCGAACTCCACGGAGAGACGAGGCTGCCATGGACCCGCGAAGCTGTATCCGATGTCGGCATGTACGAAGCTCGCCCGCACTTTCTGCTGTGCCGCACCGGCGACAACGCTTCGGCTGACAGTCCCCGTTTGCCAGAATGCCTCCACTTCATAGTCCACTTTACCGCTGGCGGGTTCCGCGATGATGCGTGCGCCAAATGTGTTCAGGCTTCGATCGCGCGTTGGGCGTCCCGGCGCATCTCGCTCGCCAAGGTGAAAGAAGGACGCCTCCACCATTGCTGGGCCGATCGTTTTGGCCCTGCTCATCAAGCCGCCCCAAAGCTGTAGATCGAACGTCTCCCGGTCCACTTTGACTGCGTGATTGCGAAGCGACCGGTAATCGTCGGGTCTCCGGGTCTGCGGGAGTGTATAAACCAGCGTCGTCTTAAGCCCATGCGCCGACACATCTCCCCGCACGCCGGTATAGCCATTGGTTGTATTGCGATAGTCGTCCGCCGCCACCAGCCGCCTCGACCCCAGATTCAACGTGAAACGGCCCGCCATCACCGATAGCTTGCTACCCTTGCCGAGCGCATCCTTGAGGTCCGCTGCGACATACGCCTGCACCATTTCAAGCGCATTGACTTCGTTGGTAGCGAGCGGCGTTCCGGCGTCCGCGCCATAGGCGCGGCTGTCGAATATCTCGGCGCCCACGCGGACAGCGCCTACTTTATATTCCGCCAGCACTTGTGTTCGGATATTCGTCAACGCGTCGTTGCTGTTGAAGCCGACACGGGCCTGCCCATTGATGGTCTCATAGCGGAGACGCACGCTGCCACTCAAGGCAAAGCCATCGGCAGGCTCCTGCGCACTGGCGCATGCGGGCATGAGAAGGCCGAGGAAAATATAGGCAGATCGAGCAGACATAACGCGTCCTTTTGCAAAGCGGACGCGATACTTGGGCCGATGCCTGCGGGGAGATCGCGATCCCCGTGGGACGCATAAACCGAACGTCATCGCTGCTGTCAAGAAGCTGATGGAAATCGAAACTCGGCACGAGCGGAGGGAACCCCGGTCGCTGAACGCACGTTGTGCTGATATCAAGGAATAAGGCTGAAAAATGGCGACCAATTTACATTTCGAACAATCCGGAGAGGCGTCCCAATTTTTGACGGACAGCTTCCAGCGCGGCCTTGCCCGTTGGAACAGGGAGCGGTTGGCGCCGCAGTTTCCTGACGGGGATTGGTCGGCGACACTCGATCGAGACACGCGCATGCTTCGGCTCGAAACGGGTTTCCTCGAAGAACTGCGGCGGTCGATTGCGGTGGAAGCCGCGTCAGTGCCCACGGACGTAGACGGGTTTGTAGCGTGGTTCGAGAATCTGAAGGATGTCGGTCCGGGGCAGGGCGACGCGCTGTTCCCCTGGTTAGCGGAAGAAGCTACGCCCGAGGAACTGAAGTGGTTCTTTGAACAAGAGGCCGCCGGTGAGGCTGGCTTTGATGATCTCGTCGCTTACACCCAGGTCAAGCTCCCGGCGCAGGCCAAGCTGGAACTTGCGCGTAATTACTGGGACGAGATGGGGCGCGGCAATCCTTTAGGGATGCATGGGCCGATGCTTGACGCACTGGCGCAAACGCTCGAAGTCGAGCCTGTGATCGAAAATACGGTATGGGAGAGCCTTGCTTTGGCCAATGCGATGACGGCCATGGCGACCAATCGACGCTATGCTTGGCACTCGGTTGGCGCTCTGGGCGTGATCGAACTCACCGCTCCCGGCCGTTCCGCTATGGTGGCTAAAGGCTTGCGACGAATCGGCCTGAGTGAAAAGCAGCGCCGTTATTTCGACCTGCATGCCGTCCTCGATGTGAAGCATAGCGAGGAATGGAACAAGGAAGCGCTGCGTCCGCTCGTGTCGGAAGATCCGCGGCGGGCGACTGCGATTGCAGAGGGTGCCCTGATGCGCCTTAAATGTGGCCTGCGTTGTTTTGAGCGGTATCGCGGTAAACTCTGGGCCGAACGCTGAATACCCCTGCCGAACCAGTGAAGCGTCCGGCTTTTTTCGGCGCGCCCGTGAGGATGTTCATTGCTCTGGTGATAGGGCTTGGGGCAGGCATTTTGACATCGATAGGGCATGTACCGGGGCAGGATATCGTGCTGGGGGTCGCCAGGCCAATCGGTCAGATGTGGTTGGACGCATTGACCATGACGGTGGTGCCGCTCGTGTTTGGCTTGCTGGTGACGGGTGTTGCCACTGCCGCCAGCACCGGAACAGGCAACGGTGTCGCGTTGCGGGCGTTCGTCTGGTTCGCCATCTTGTTGACGGCCGCCTGCGTAGGGGCTGCCCTCGTGTCCACGGGGCTGCTCGCCTTCTGGCCTGTGCCACAGGGTTCGAGCGTGCTTGCGAATGGCCCGGCAGTTCCCGGGGTGGCTCAAGCCTCGGACTGGTTCAGCGGCATCATCCCGACAAATCCCATCAAGGCTGCCGCGGAGACGGCAATGGTGCCCATCGTCGTCTTTGCGCTGCTGTTCGGCTTCGCTGTGTCGCGAATCGAAGTCGATCTGGCCAACTCGATCGTCACATTCTTCCGGGCCGTGGTGCAAACCATGCTGGTGATTGTGCAATGGGTTTTGTGGATCGCCCCACTCGGCATTGCAGCGCTGGCGTTTACTGCCGGTGCGCGGATGGGCGTAGGGGCGGTCGGTACGCTCGCCCAATATATCGTGGTGGTCGTCATGGCCTGCCTCTCCGCGACGCTCCTTGCCTATGCCGCAGCAATCATTGCGGGTCGGATGTCACTATACCGTTTTGCGCGAGCGGCGGCTCCCGCGCAGGCGGTCGCCATTGGCACGCAGTCTTCGCTTGCATCCCTGCCCGTAATGATCGAGGCGACTGGCGCATTGGGGGTCAGCAGGACTTCTGCCGGCGTAGTGCTGCCTTTGGCTGTGTCCCTGTTCAGGGCGGCCAGCGCCGCCGCGAACGTGGCCGTGGCCGTGTATCTCGGGCATCTCCATGGCGTTGCGATATCGTTGCCCTTGCTTGTGGGGGGAACGTTGATCGCGGTGCCAGTCAGCCTCGCTGCGGTGGGCCTGCCGGCGCAAGTCTCCTTCTTCGCAACCATCAGCCCGGTGTGCATCGCCATGGGCGTACCGATTCAGATGCTGCCTCTGCTATTAGCCGTCGAGACCGTGCCGGATCTGTTCCGGACGTTGGGTAATGTCACTGCCGACCTTGCGGTCGCGCGTATAGCAAGCGATAGAGATGCGACGGGCGACGACTAAGGCGCGCCAGCTAATCATATGTGCGGAAACTTCTCTCGCCTTCGCGGCTTTAATCGCTGAATGATTGCCGTCCGATGGAAGAGCTTTTTATGCAGTCACCTGACCCTAATAATCCCGCACCGGGCGACGCAACTCAGCCCGGCCCTGCCGGTATCGGTGAAAACATATGTCCGCGATGCAATGGTGCCGGGGCAATTGACGGCACGAAATGCGAATATTGCGACGGGCACGGGAAGGTGATGGAGGGCATCGCTGGTGCCTGATGTCTGACGTGTGAGCTACTGACCTGCTTGACTTTCAGCCGCCATCAGATTGTGTGGCGAACACTCACAACCGAGGAATATGATGATGCTCAATCGATCCGTGCCGGACGTAACCCTTAAAACGCGCGTACGCGACGACAGCATAGAGGGGCCAAATCCCTTCCGCTGGCAAGATGTCCAGACCGGCGAATTGTTCAAGGGCAAGCGCGTCGTGGTATTTTCCCTGCCCGGCGCATTTACGCCCACCTGTTCCACCGAACAGTGCCCCGCCTTCGAACGCTTTTACGACGATTTCAAGGCATTGGGCGTGGATGATGTGTACTGCATTGCCGTGAACGACGCCTTTGTGATGTATCAATGGGGAAAGCATCTGGGCGTCAAAAACGTGAAACTTCTGCCGGATGGTTCGGGCGATTTCACACGCCGCATGGGCATGCTGATCAAGAAAGATCATCTGGGCTTTGGTGACCGTAGCTGGCGCTACGCGATGGTAGTTGATGACGGCAAGATCGTCGCCTGGTTTGAGGAACCCGGCATCAATGATGAAGGCACCGACGAAGATCCCTATGGTGAGACGCGTCCTGAACCGGTGCTGGAATGGCTGAAGGCGCAACCTTCGGCCTGATGGATCAGACGGAAGGGCAAGGCGCGCCCATCATTGTAACTGCATTGATGGGTGCCGCCGATTTTGGGTGGGCAGATGGATTGCGACAGGCACATTTTCCGGCAGAGCGGAACAAGCTGCCCGCGCATATAACGCTCTTCCATCATCTGCCGCCTTCAGCGAACGAAGAACTGGCGGCATTGCTTGCCAGGATGAGCGTGTCTTCACCGCCGGAAGCGCGGCTGGCGGACGTCATGAACCTTGGCCGGGGCGTGGCATTTCGCGTGGAAAGTCCCGCGCTGCTGATTATGCGGAACGATATTGCCGACGCCTTCCAGGGGTTGTTGACGCCGCAGGATGCCGCCCCGCCACGCCTGCACATCACGGTTCAGAACAAGGTGCGGCCGGAAGAAGCACGAGCGTTGCTTCAACAGCTTCGGTCCGAGTTCAAACCACGCCCGTTGGTCATTAGCGGGCTTGCAATGTGGTGGTATCGAGGCGGGCCTTGGGAACTGATCAGACGCTACAGCTTTCGCGGTTGACGGTCAGGCGAGACCGACTTCCTTCAGCGGAACACTGGCGTCGGCAAGCTGTGCCTGGTCCAGCAATGCGCCGGACACCACATGCGCGCGGCCCTGCACATAATCCTTGACCATATTGACGCAATCCAGCGCGATGAGTTTGCCGCCCTTGATGTACAATACAGAGAAACTGCGGGTGGCCGGATCACCGCGCAGAATAGTCTTGTCATAACCCGTGGAGAGGCCGACTGTCTGTAGCTTCAGGTCATATTGGTTGGACCAGAACCATGGCACGGCATCATATTCATTCTCCTGGCCCATGATGTGCTGAACGGCGACCTTTGCCTGATCGTTCGCGTTCTGAACGGATTCGAGCCGTATCTGGGCACCTGCAGCAAAGCCATTGGCGTGCGACGCGCAGTCGCCCACTGCATAGATATCAGGCAGGCTCGTGCGGCAATATGCGTCGACATCCACCCCATTGCCGCCGCTGGCGCCGGCCGCGATGAGCGGGCCGGTTTCGGGAATGATACCGATACCTACGATCACCATATCGGCGGCGATCCGCGTACCGTCCGCCAGCAATACAGCCGTGGCGCGTCCATTGGTCGACTCGATACAGTCAACCAAGGTTTTCGTCCGTAGGTCCACTCCGTGAGCGCGATGTTCCTCTTCGTAGAAACGCGACAATTCTTCGCCTGCAACACGCGCGAGCACACGGTCCAGTGCCTCCAGCAGCGTAACTGATTTGCCGAGCTTGGTAAGGACCGCCGCCGCCTCAAGTCCGATGTAGCCTCCGCCGATGACCACAACATGATTGACCTGGTGCAACTGAGCCATGATCGCATCTACATCATCGCGACGGCGGACCGAATGGATGCCGCTCGCGTCGCTACCGGCGCATGTCAGAAGGCGGGGTGTTCCCCCGGTCGCCCATATCAGCTTGTCATAGGCGATTTCACTCTCGTCGGCCAAAGTGACTGCTTTCGTCTTGGCATCGACTTTCTTGACGCGCTTTCCCAGCAGTAGATCGACATTGCGCTCACCCCAAAAGCTATGGGGGCGGATGAGGATCCGCTCGAAGGGCTTGTCGCCGGCTAGATATTCTTTCGAGAGCGGCGGGCGTTCGTATGGCGGTTCAAGTTCGTCGCCCAGCAGCGCGACAGATCCTTCAAACCCCATTTGCCGTAGCTGGATTGCGGCCTGTGCGCCCGCGTGTCCCGCTCCGACGATCAGCACATCATAAAAGGTCATCCGCCACCTGATCCGTATAATTTTACAGTTGCCTCAGTCCTTGGCGCGGTTCATTCGGCAAGGCAAGTCCGGCGATCGTACAAAAGGTGCATGGGAGCGGTTGACCACTATCCCAAGGCTGCGTATAGCGCCGCCTCACCCTGCGGTTAACAGCCTCGGGGAAGCCTGTTGGCCAAGGCAGGACAAGTGTCCTAGACGGTTCGGGGCGGAGTAGCTCAGCTGGTTAGAGCAGCGGAATCATAATCCGCGTGTCGGGGGTTCAAGTCCCTCCTCCGCTACCACTTCAAAGTGCGCCCGCCGCGAGGCACCGGTGTCCAACCCTAGGCCTAGTATGGCGAAATCGAAGTCCATCACATTATCGAAGTCCATCACATTAGGGACCGTCACCCTGAACCCTTCGACATGCTCAGGACGGGCTTGTTTCAGGGTCCATTTGTCGTTTCAGAGCGCCGGTCTGAGCGGCTCGCCGGATGCTGAAACGAGTCCGTCCTGAGCCTGTCGAAGGGTTCAGCATGACGGTGGTTATGAGCCGTACTTCAGATTCAGGTGACTAGCGCTGCAGGCTCAATTATACCGTCTCAACAGACCCGCCAGCTTGCCCTGAATACGGACTTGCCGTGGATCGTAGATCTGCGGTTCGTACGCCCTATTGGCGGGGTCGAGACGTACGCATGGTCCATCCTTGTGGAAGTATTTCAGCGTCGCTTCGTTCTCGTCGATCAGCGCGACGACGATCTGGCCATCGCGGGCGACTTCGGTACGTTGGATAAGAGCGAAGTCGCCATCAAGAATTCCGGCTTCCATCATGGAGTCGCCCGAAACTTCCAGCGCATAATGTTCGCCCGCTCCCAACAGGGCGGCGGGTACGGAAAGCATGTTCTGACCCTCCATTGCCTCGATCGGCACACCGGCAGCGATACGGCCATGCAGGGGAATCTCGATCACATCGTTCGCGGCAATCGGCACCTGCGGCGTAGGCGTCTTCGGTGCAGCCGCTGGAGCGGCAGCCAGAGTAGCCGCCGCCTTGCGAGTGCGCTCCATTCCCTCGGGCAGCTTCATGACTTCCAATGCACGGGCGCGATTGGGCAGACGGCGAATAAAGCCGCGTTCCTCCAAGGCGTTGATGAGGCGATGGATGCCGGATTTCGAACGCAGATCAAGGGCGTCCTTCATCTCTTCAAATGACGGCGAAACACCGCCCTCTTCGAGGCGGGTTTGGATGAAAACTAACAATTCATGTTGCTTGGTGGTAAGCATGACGACCTCATCCTGCGGAACGGACGGGGAACGTATAGGAAACGGACAGGGTCGCGTCAAGAACGATCGAGCGCCGTTCCCGAACAAAGCACTGTGCTAAAGCGGCAGGATAGCGACCGTCGTGCCTGCTGCTGCCGCTGGCGAGTCCGCAGGACGTACGATCAGGCAGTCGGCCTGTGCAAGCGCCCGGGTGGCGGCGCTGTCTTGAGCAGTGAGAGCAACCGCGCCTTCGGATGTAATGCGCGCACGCATGTAATCGTCGCGCGCCCCGGTCGGTCCAATTCCGGTCGCAAGCGGCGCGCTGGCGATCACGGGGAGGGGGGTGAGGCTACCCAACATATGACGCACGAGCGGTAGCAGGAATAAGGTGGCGGTTACGAACGCGGAGACCGGATTGCCGGGGAGGCCGAGGAAGATAGCGTCGCCCAATGTCCCGGCAATCAGCGGCTTTCCGGGACGCATTCTGATTTTCCAGAAATCGAGTTCGCCGCCCGCCGCCGCAAAGGCAGGACGAACGAGGTCGTGGTCTCCGACGGACGCGCCGCCGGTGGACAGGATGATGTCGGCATGACGGGCGTCTTGGAACGCCGATGTCATAGCGGCGAGGTCGTCAGCGATGATCCCCATATCCTCTACATCGCATGGCAGGCTTTCGAGCAGGGCCGAAAGCAGGATAGTGTTGGAGGAGGGGAGTTTCCCGACTGGGATGGGTGCGCCGGGTGGTACAAGCTCGTTACCCGTTGAGAGGATTGCAATCCGGGGGCATCGGCGGACGGGCAGGGCGCCATGGCCGCCAAGGGCTGCCAGGCCCAGTTGCGCTGGTGTCAGGCGTGCTCCCGTAGAGATTATGACATCGCCATCTGCGAAATCCGAACCTTTGCGCCGCACATGCTGGCCGGGCGTTAACGCATCATCGGTATTCCGGGTCAGGATGTCATCTTCCCGGGCAGCATTTTCCTGAATCAATATGCTGGTCGCACCCCTTGGGACAGGAGCGCCTGTGAAGATGCGTGCGGCCTCTCCTGAGTCCAGCGGTGGAGGAAGCGGCCCTCCGGCAGCGCTTTCTTGTGTAACCCGCCATGGGCCAGATCCGGCAGCGACGGCATAGCCATCCATCGCGGAAAGATCAGCGAAAGGCTGGTCCCGTATCGCTTGCACATCCGCAGCGAGCCACCGGCCAGTGCACGCAAGCAAAGGGGTTTCTTCCATTGGCAGCGGCTTTGCAAGGGCCAGCAAGCGGGCCTGTGCCTCGGCGACAGGCAGCAGGGTCATGGATGCGGCCGCGAAGGGGCGAACCAATTTCCTGATTTGCCGCCGGTTTTCGAGAGAAGTGAAATACCCTTTATTATCATTCCCTTATCTAACGCTTTCGCCATGTCGTATATGGTGAGCAGCGCTATGGACACGGCAGTCAGTGCTTCCATTTCGACACCAGTCTGTGCGGCGGTCCGAGCCGTGGCCGTGGCAGTGACGCCGGTGTCATCCAGTTCAAAGTCTATCGAAGCAGCGCTCAACGGCAGCGGATGACATAGGGGGATCAAGTCGGCGGTTTTCTTGGCGGCCATAATCCCGGCGACGCGCGCGACGGCAAGAACATCGCCTTTTTTCACGAGTCCCCGGGCGATCGCCTGGGCGGCTTCGGCGCTCATATCGATGCGGCCCACCGCGACTGCTTCGCGCACGGTGCTGTTCTTGGCGGAGACGTCTACCATCCGAGCCGCGCCATCTTCGTCGAGGTGCGTGAGGCCGGTCATGCGGCGAGCAGGGCGCGGGTCGCAGCCTCTACATCCGGTTGCCGCATCAGCGCTTCGCCGATCAGGAAGCAGCGCACGCCGCGCTCCGCCATGGCATCCAGATCTGCGCGGGTGGTCAAACCGCTCTCCGCGACGAACGTACAGTCTTTCGGCGCATGATCGACGAGTTCATAGGTGCGGGCAAAATCAACCGAGAAGTCACGAAGATCGCGATTGTTGACACCGATGAGGCGTGACTTCAACTTCAGGGCGCGGTCAAGTTCGGCTGCGTCATGGACTTCGACGAGGGCGTCCATGCCAAGGCGCAGAGCGGCATCCTCTATCTCCGCCATCTGCGCATCGTCGAGCATGGCGGCGATGATGAGGATTGCGTCGGCGCCGATCGAGCGGCTCTCCAGCACTTGCCAGGGATCGACGATAAAATCCTTGCGGAGAATGGGCAGCGTGCAGGCTGTACGTGCTGCGACCAGATAATCCTCATGCCCCTGGAAGTATGGCGCGTCGGTAAGAACCGAAAGGCAGGCAGCGCCGCCCGCCTGATAGGCGATGGCGTGCGATGCTGGGTCAAAGTCGGCGCGAATAAGTCCCTTGGACGGGCTGGCTTTCTTCACCTCTGCGATGAGACCATATCCGGTGCGTGTTGCGGCATCCAACGCGGCGCGAAAACCGCGTGGGGCGCTCTGTCCGGAGGCGCGGACCTCCAGCGCGGCGATAGTTGTCGCGGCCTTTCGCGCGGCAACCTCCTCTCGCTTCGTGGCGCAGATCTCGGTGAGCTTGTTGGTCATTTATAGGCAATCCAGCAATTCAGCAGGGCGTTGGCCAGCCCTTTGTCTATGGCTTCAGCGGCTTCTTCCACGCCCTCGCGCAAGTCGGCGACCTCGCCCGCCACGATAAGCGCAGCAGCGGCATTGAACAACACGGCATCGCGATAGGCGCCAGAGGTGCCCGTGAGCAAAGCACGCAAGGCTGCAGCGTTATACACGGCATCACCGCCCCGTATGGCGTCTATGGGGTGGTTGGGCAGGCCTGCATCAGAAGGCGACCAGCGCCGCATGGCAACGATGCCGTCTTTCGTGACGTCCGCAATATCATTGCCGCCCGCCACGGAAAGCTCGTCCAGCCCCTCGTCGCCGGATACTACGAAGGCCCGTTCGGCGCCGAGCATCGCCAGTGCTTCTGCATAGATCGGGACGTAGGCAGGACGCGCGATGCCGATCAACTGGCGACGCGTACCCGCAGGATTGGCGAGCGGTCCCATCAGGTTGAAAATAGTGCGGCGATTAAGTGCTTTGCGGATAGGGCCAAGGCGCTTGAGCGCCGGGTGATGGTTCTGCGCGAACAGGAAGCACAAGCCGAGATCTTCGAGCGAGCGCTCCGCAACGTCGGCGGCATGAGCGAGGTCAAGGCCGAGCGCTTCGAGCGTATCGGCTGCGCCCGATCTGGATGACGCCGCGCGGTTACCGTGTTTGGCGACGGGCACATCACAGGCGGCCACGACCAGAGCGACGGCCGTCGAAACATTGAGCGTGTGATACCCGTCTCCACCGGTGCCACATACGTCTATGGCATTGGCAGGCGCGCTGATCGGGATCATGCGGTTCCGCATTGCCTGCGCGGCGGCCGCAATCTCGACCGCCGTTTCGCCACGGTCGCCCATGACGATCAGGAAATGGGCAATGTCCTCGTCCGACGGCGCGCCATCCAGCAGCGTCGCGAAGGCATCGGCGGCGGTCGCTGGGTCAAGCGGCAGGGAAGGATCGGGAAGCGCGGACATGGCTGCTCCCTTAGACGGTGGCTGGAAATGCTGTCGAGCGATAACGCAGTCAGGCGCGCTCTTTTACCTTCATGCCCGCCGCCGTCATGAAGTTGGCGAGCATCGCATGGCCGTGTTCGGTGGCGATGCTTTCCGGATGAAACTGGACGCTGTGGATCGGCAGGTTGCGGTGGCGGAAGCCCATCACCGAACCATCGTCGCTGGTAGCGTTGACCACTAGCACATCCGGAATATCCTCGACGATCAGCGAGTGATAGCGGGTGGCCGTGAAGGGGGAGGGCAGGCCCACAAATAGGCCCGTGCCATCATGGCTGATCGGAGACGTTTTGCCGTGCATCAGGCCGCCACGCACGACACGTCCACCAAAATACTGACCAATCGACTGATGGCCAAGGCAGACGCCAAGCAATGGTTTTCCAGCGTCCGCACAGGCGCCTACGATATCGAGGCTGATCCCGGCTTCGTTAGGCGTGCATGGGCCGGGGGACAGAAGGAACGCGTCCGCGCCGGAAGATATCGCCTGTCCGGCGGACATCGCATCGTTGCGAACGACTTCGACCTCGGCACCCAGCTCCATCAGGTAATGGACCAGGTTCCAGGTGAAGCTGTCATAATTGTCGATGACGAGGATCATGGCTGCTTCACTGCCCGAAACCGGCTTCGCGCGCAATCGCCACGGCTTCCCGTGCTGCGGCCAGCAAGGCCCGGCTCTTGGCCTCGCATTCACGCTGTTCATATTCCGGGTCGCTGTCGGCAACGATTCCCGCCCCGGCCTGCACGTGCATGACGCCATCCTTCAAGACCGCGGTGCGCAGAACGATGCAACTGTCCATATTGCCATCGGGGCTGAAATAGCCGACGCCGCCAGCATAGGCGCCACGCGTTTCCGGTTCAAGCTCAGCGATGATCTCGCACGCACGCACTTTCGGCGCGCCGCTGACGGTCCCTGCCGGAAAACCGGCGAACAGCGCGTCTAACGCGTCTTTCCCCGGTGCAATCTGGCCGACGACGTTCGAGACGACATGCATGACGTGGCTATAGAATTCTACGCCGTAGCTGTCGGTTACAGTTACCGTACCCGCGCGGGCGACGCGGCCGACATCGTTGCGGCCAAGGTCCAGCAGCATCAGATGTTCGGCGCGTTCCTTGGGATCGGCAAGCAGGCTGTCGCGATTCGTTGCATCCTCCGTCGCGGTTTTGCCGCGCGGACGTGTGCCGGCGATCGGGCGAATCGTGACTTCGCCATCGCGCGCGCGGACGAGGATCTCCGGGCTGGAACCGATGAGGGCGAAGCCGGGGAGGTCGAGATAATAGAGAAATGGTGAAGGATTGATCCGGCGAAGCGCGCGATACAATGCGATCGGCGGCAGCGTGAAAGGACTGGTGAAGCGCTGGGCAAGCACGACCTGGAATATGTCCCCGGCGACAATGTAGTCCTTCGCAGCCAGCACCATTTCGCCGTAACGGCCTTTTGGCAATATCGGCGTCACGGTAATGTCCGGAAGCTCAACCGGTTTCGCACTCTCCGGAATGGGACCAGCGAGCCGCGCCGCAGCGGCATCTATCCGGTCATGCGCGGCGGCAATGGCCTGATCGGCATCGGTGAAGCTGCCTTTCCAGACGGGCGCGACAAGATACAGCGCATCCGCGAGGCGATCAAAGACAAGGATGACGGTCGGGCGGACGAACAGCATGTCCGGCACGTCGATTGGGTTGGAGGTAGGCCTAGGCAGCTTTTCCACCAGCCCGATCGTTTCATAGCCGAAATAGCCAACCAGGCAGGCCAGTGCGGACGGCAGGCTGGCGTCCATCTCCGCCTTGCATTCCTCGACAAGCGCCCGCAGCGACGCCAGAGCGCCGGTGCCGGTGGGGACAAAGGCGTCACGATCCGTCTGCCATTGGCGGTTGATTTCGGCGGAGTCACCGACGGCCTGGAAAACCAGATCGGGGGCCAGGCCAATAAGGCTGTGACGGCCCCGTACTGCGCCGCCCTCGACCGATTCGAGGAGAAAGTCGCCGCGATCTGGCTCGAACAGCTTTAGGGCGGCTGAAATGGGCGTGTCGGTGTCGGCGATCTGCCGCCGCCAGACGAGCGCGGAACGGCCGTCCGATAGTGCCTGCCGTGCCGAAACGTCGCCCTCTGACCCGTAGCTCATAGTGTTCAGGGGGTCACGCCATTGGCGGCACGCAGTGCCTGTTTCACTTGGGCGATCGCGGCGGTATCCCGCTTGACGCTCAGTTCCTTCTCCATCGCCCGCTCGAACTGATCGGCATATTCGCCGCCCGCTACCTGCGAAAGCTGCGTGCGGACATTTTCCACGAGGGCCGGTTGCTTGGCGGCATCGGCGCGCTGGATCTGGTCGAGCTGGACTATCAAGGTGCCCCGATCGTCGGGGATCGCGAGTGTCTTGACACTCTTGGGTGTCATCGAAAATAACAGCGCGATCTCGGCAGGCGGTTGTTCCTGGCCGCGCATCAGGTCGGCGCGACGGCCCGCGACACGCTGCGGGGCGGGCAGGGGAACACCCGCCGCCTTTAACGCGTCGGCAAGCGGCATGCCCTTGGCGACTTTCACGCGGATTTCCTCGGCCACCGCTTTTGCTTTTGCAGCACCCTGGCTCAAGGCATATTGTGTCGCGACTACATCACGCACTTTGGCGAGCGGCGGCGGTGCAGCGGGAATGATTTCACTGACGTCCAGCAACGCGTAGCGCTGGTTCGGGGTGACCGGCACAAGCTGCGCGTCATCATCCGCAGTCATGTCGAAGCCGGGCTTCAACAACGGTTGAAGATCGGGCGACGGCTTGAACGCATTGTCCTGCACATTCTGGCCGTTCGAAATGACCGGCGGAGACGTCTGGATGGACAGGCCATTATCCTTGGCGACTTCGTCGAACGTCGCACCTTCGGCGACTTGATCTTCGATCTTTCCGGTGAAGTCGCTGATCAACTGGGTCGTTTTCTGACCCTTGAGCGCCGCCTCGATCTCCGGGCGCACTTGCGCAACGGTGCGCTCAGGCACGACATCCACGCTGGTCACGCGGAGCAACTGCCAGCCAAGCGCGGTGCGGATCGGACCGACCACACCGTCCTTCGGCGCGGCGAATACCGCTTCGGCAACGGCGGCGTTTCCATCACGCGCCAGAATTTCACGTGTTTGCTTCGTCAGATTTGCAACGGCAAGGCCGGCCGTTTGCGCGGCTGCGGCCATTGACTTGCCGCCCTTGACTTCGGCGGCAATCGCCTTGGCTGCGGCCTCCGTAGGCAGGATCAAACGCTCGACGTTACGGGTTTCGGTGCGCGCATAGTTTGCTTTGTTCTGATTATAGAACGCCGTTATTTCCGCATCCGTGGGATTGGCGGCCCCAGCAAAACGCGTGGCGTCGATCACCGCATAACGAAGGCGTCGTTGTTCCGGGATCGTATAGCGGCCAGCATTCTTGCTGTAGAAGTCCTGCAACTGCGCCGCCGTGGGCGCTCCCTTTGGCGCGAACGCTGCGGCGGGAATGGCGGCGATCTGACCGGCGCGCGCTTCGAGCAACAGCGAGGCATATGGCAGCACCAGGCTATCGCCGAGGCGCACCCCAAGGCTCGCCGGACCGACGAGTTGCTTGCTTATCAGGTCACGGGAAATATCCTGCCGCAAATCCTGTTCACTCACGCCTTCGCGCGCCAGCAACTGGCGGAACAGGTCTTCGCTGAACTTTCCCGATGCATCCTCAAAAGCAGGGATGGCGGCGATCTGGCCATCCACCATGCGCTTGGATACGCTCATGCCCTGCGCATCGGCATAGGCGCTGATCGTAAGACCGGCGACCATCTGGTCATAAATCTGTTCTACGGCACCGCCGGCAAGGAATTCACTGATTTGAAGACCCGGATTTTTGCGGCGTTCCTGTTCGAACACGCGCTGTACCCGCGATTGCAGTTCGGTAATCGACAGCTTCTGGCCACCCACTTTTGCCGCCGTGCCGCCGCTTCCCCCAATCGATCCGAGACCACCGGTGTTCGTGATGTCGCCTGCAGCGAAAGCGAACGCAATGATGGCCAGAAACCCTAGCGCGATGAATGCGCCGATCTTCGAGCTTAGGAAACGACGGAAAAAGCTGAGCATGGGGATCCGGAACTGTTGGCCTGAGGCAAGATGTCCGCCGCTTTAGGATCGAATCCCTCGGCTGTCGAGTGCGCTGGCGGGGCTGACGGAGGGGTGGACAATATGGCGCGAGCCGCTATCGCTGCGCCGCAACATCCCATTTCGTGCAGGAGATCAGGGGTAATGAGTAGACGTAAGCTAGTAGTCGGCAACTGGAAAATGAACGGATTGCGCGTGCACTTGCCGCAGATCGCGGAGATCGGTGAGGTCGCTACGGCGCATTCGTCCGTCGAAGTAGGGCTTTGCCTGCCCGCGACACTCATCAGCACGGCAACCGAAGCGCGCGGCGGAGCATTTATTGGCGGTCAGGATTGCCATTCCAAATCAACGGGCGCGCATACCGGGTGCCTGTCGGCTGAGATGTTGAAGGACGTAGGCGCTACCTGGGTCATCGTCGGGCATAGTGAACGCCGCGCCGATCAGGGCGAAACGGATGCCGAAGTTGCGGGTAAGGCAGTGGCCGCGCATGAACAGGGATTGAAGGTCATCCTGTGCGTTGGCGAAAGCCTTGAGGTACGCGATAGTGGCGAGGCGTTACCCTTCGTCCTCGCGCAACTGGAGGCATCATTGCCGGAAGGCGCAGCATCCGATTGGCTATCGATCGCCTATGAACCGGTGTGGTGCATCGGCACGGGGCGTATCCCCACTATGGAGCAGGTCGCCGAAATGCACAGCGCAATCCGGGATACTCTGGTGAAGCAGGTCGGTGCGGACGGCAACGGAATGCGCATACTCTATGGTGGGTCAGTCAATGCCGCCAACGCCGCCGAAATGTTCGCGGTCGATCATGTCGACGGCGGCCTTGTCGGCGGGGCAAGTTTGAAGGTCGAGAGTTTCGGGCCGATCATTGCGGCCGCCGCTGGCTAATGCTTAGCGCCCAAGCGAGGTTGAACCATGGAGCCAACCTCGCTATGTGCGCGGCAACACATTCATTCCCGGACAATATAGCCGCATGATCTTTACCTTTCTTCTCGTCGTTC
>JBPPMC010000181.1:0-78446 GCA_051305835.1 Sphingobium sp. | reverse complement strand
TCCCCCTTCCCTCCAGTAGGCGGTCACCATTCGAAATGTGGCAGCCGGTCGGTCGCGGCGGCATCGCGGTCCAGGATCAGGTAGTCGCAACCCTTTTCTTGCGCGAAGGCCAGCGTGTCGGTGAGGTCGGCCGGAATGGCGGACGGGTCGCCGAACGAGGACGCGAGTGCGCATATAAGCCAGCCATAATGCGTATCGGCGATGCTCACGGGACGGTCGGATGGTTCGCGTGTCATCCACTCGTCGATGATCACGGTCGTCGGCCATGAAACATGGCACGAGGACAATGCGAGATAGTTTCCGGTCTCCAGGCGCTCGCGGTCATAACCGGCTTCCGGTTCGATCCACTCCATGCGGCTGAGGAGCTGGTCTTCGGGTTGAAGATTGAAATAGTCGCGCACAAGGAGGGAGTCGTCGAGGCCGGCAGGATCGCGACTGTCGTTGATCTCACCCCATTGCGACCGGCAGAATGTCGCGACTTGGTCCAACAGCCCTTTGTGGCTGAGCGCGGCAGCAACGCTCGTCCCGTGCCCATGACTGATTATGGCGAGATGGAGAGGAACCGGCCAGGGAACGGCCGTCTGGTTAATCCGTCCAACGGCGGCCTCGAGATCGGCAATGAGATCGGATACGCCGGCGGATGCGTCGGCGTGGGGCGCGAGGGCGGCTTTGGCACGCGTCAGCAAGGCCAAATGCGCGGATCGTGTGTGGTCGGCCATGGGTCTGTCCTTCATGATCGGGGTTGCGATGGAGCCGGGAGGCACTTCGTCGCCGTGCGCCGACAGGGGACGATGGCGGCGCCAAGGATGCCTCCGCCGATTGCCGCGAGCGACCGGGATGGGTCTGCCGTTGCGCTCTAACAGGCCGCAGAGACGGCCGGGGGGGGGCAGCAGCTCGCCTTGATTTCCGGCACATTCGGTCAAGGGAGCATTGTCGTTCCCGGGTTCGAACTCGCCCTTGGTGCTCGCCAGCTCGGCCTCGATGTCAGCCAGTGCCTGGAGCTTTTCTTCCAGCAGCGCGGTGTCGGAGAAGTCCTGGCCCAGGCGCGCCTCGAACGCCGGGAGGCGCCGTTGGGCGGCTTCGAGGCTCGCCCTGAGATTGGCGAGTTCGGTGTCGAGGCCGCGAATGGACGCCTCGAGCCGGCCTACCACCGTGCCCGGTCGGGTCTTTTCGGTGATTTCGAATCCCCGATGCTCGCCGTGGTGCTGGATAACGGCAGCGCTTGCGATACACCGCTGGCCTTCGTCATCTCTCGCCTCGCTGCCCGAGATCTCCAGCTCGAAGCCGTTGAACATTCCCGACAGCCAGCGAGCGGGCGTGTCGCGCGTGCGCATCCGGTCGGCCAGGCGGAGGATATGCTCCCCGACCGTCTTGCGATCCGTGAGCGTCCTGCCGTCGGTCTCGAAATTGACTTTGTCGTCATCCGTCGCGACGCGTTGCGCGATGTCGGATTCCAGCAACGCGATCTGCCGGCGGCCGCTCTCGATTTCATCGGTCGTTCGCCGGATCGTCCTGCGGATGTTGAACTGGTCGTCGATGTGGGCGTCGCGCAGCCGCAGAAGCCGTGCCACTTCGGCGTCGAGCCCTGCCTTCTTCATCAGGCGGTCGTCGCCGGAGGCGAGCGCCTTCGCCAGCGCGAACTGATTGACGTTGGAGCCGACGTCCTCGATCCGGCGGATAGAGCGATCTCCCGACATGGCCATGTTGATGAAACGCGCCTTGCGTTCGAGCATCTGCCAGTTGGTCGCATCCATGGAGCCGCTCGTGGCGTATCCGTAAACCTCGATCTCGTCGTTCTGATTGCCTTGACGCTCGATCCGGCCTTCGCGCTGCTCGATATCGGAGGGCAGCCAGGGGACGTCGAGGTGATGCAGGGCTATCAGCCGTTGCTGGGCGTTGACGCCTGTTCCCATGGTCGCAGTCGAGCCGAGGACGAAGCGCTTTCGTCCCTGATTGAGGTCGTTGAACAGGCGCTGCTTCGCGCTGTTCTTCTTGTAGTGCTGCATGAACGCGATCTGGTCTGCGGGAACCCCCATCTCGACCAGTCGATCGCGGATCCAGACATAGGCCGAGAAGCCGCGGGTTTCGAGCGCGACCTCGGTGCCGAGATCGGAGAAGATCATCTGCACGGCGCCGGGAAGCGGATAGGGCTTGCCGGTTTCGGGATCGGTGTAGCGCTTGTCGCTCGTCTCGCGCCAGATGCGGTAAGCGTTTTCAATCAGGAGATTGAGCTTGTTGCCTTCCTCGTTGCCCACGCTCGCGTCGACGAAGCGGAGATCGATCGCGGAGTGCCTGCCGTCGGTGATTACCGACAAGAGGATATCGTCGCCCTTCTGCGGTCGGCCGCTGCGATTTTCGATGGCCTTTATGCGGCCGGCCAGCACACGCTGATAGGCTTTGAAGGGCGCGCCGGACTTTGCGACGATGATCTTTCGCTTCCCGCCCATGATGGTCGGGAGGCGGACATATTGGCGCAGATCGTCCTTCAGCACGACATCCGCGACGCTGCGGTACATCGCCATGAGGTCGGCGACGTTCACGAATTCGCAGAAGCGGGTGACGGGCTTGTAGCTGCCGCTCGGCTGAAGCTCGAGTTCGGTGCGCGTGTCGCCGAAGTTCGCTGCCCAGGCGTCGAACTCGTGCATGCCTTTCGCGTGGAGTTCGTCGGGCTGCATGAACCGCTGGAGCGTGTACATTTCGCCCAGGGTGTTGGTGATGGGCGTGCCTGACGAGAGGATCAGCTCGCGTCCGGGATTGATGCCGGCCAGATAGCGGGTCTTCACATAGAGGTCCCAGGCGCGCTGCGAGCCGGCCGGATCGACCCCCTTGAGGTCGCCAAGATTCGTGGCGAAGGTGAGCTTGCGGAATTGCTGGGCCTCGTCGACAAGGATCTGGTCGATGCCGATTTCGCCGATATGCACGAGATCGTCCTTGCGGGCCTGCAAATTTTCGAGCCGCTGCTTGAGGCCTTCCTTGAGGCGCTCCACGCGTTTGCGTGAGACACGATCTTCCTGCTCGATGCCCGTGATCAGCACCTCGTAGCTGGCGAGCTGATCCTCGATGAGGCGCTTCTCGAAGGCGGCAGGCGTCGGGATGAACTTGAACGCATCATGCGTGATGATGATCGCGTCCCAGTTGCCGGTCGCGGCGCGCGCCAGGAACCGCCGGCGCTTTTCCTTCACGAAGTTCGTATCGTCGGCAACGAGTATCCGTGCCGTGGGATAGAGCATCAGGAATTCGCGCGCGATCTGTGCCAGGCAGTGATTGGGCACCGCGATCATCGGCTTGTTGGCAAGGCCGAGACGGCGCTGCTCCATCACGGCGGCGCAGAGGCTGAAGGTCTTGCCTGCCCCGACGCTGTGGGCAACGTAGGTCGAGCCCGCGGCGACGATGCGCCAGACGACGCGCTTCTGGTGGTCGCGCATCCGGATCGTGGTCGAGGCGCCCGGCAGCTTGAGATGCTTGCCGTTGAAGGTGCGGGGCACGAGGTTGTTGAAGGCGTCGTTGTAGATCCGGACCAGCCGGTCGGCGCGTTCGCTCTCTTGCCAGACCCACTTTTCGAAGGTCGACTTGATTGCCGCGAGCTTCTCTTTGGCGGCCTCGGTATCGGTCGTGTTGAGCTCGCGCCGCTCTGAACCGTCCGCATCCCGGTGGATATCGTAGATCTTGGGGATGTGGGAGTTGAGGGCGTCTTCGAGCAGGTCGGCAGCGCCGCGGCGCGCGGTGCCCCAGATCGAGGTCGAGCTGACATGTCCGATGAACGGCGCTTTGTCGACCGTCCAGCTTGCGAGCGCGACGGTATGATGGATGCGGGTGGTGACCTCCATGGTCTCGGCGATGAATGTCTCGATGACGTCGACCGGAATCCAGGGAGCCCCGAGGCGTGCGGTGATCTCGCTTGGCTTGAGATCGACCGGCTGGACCGCCTCGAGCGCTGTTGCGGTGGCAGCGAACCGTGGATCGCTTTCGGCCTTTTCGCGCGCCAGGGCGAGCTTGGTGCGGACCGGACCTGACAAGGCCTCGTCCGCCGGCACCCAATGGTCGAAATGCGGCGTGCTGCGGAGCGGATCGAGAAAGACGTCGTCCGCGAGATCCGCGAGCGCTTCCGCTTCGGTGACGCCGAGCAGGCCGGCGATCAGCGGAATATCGACCCGTCCTCGATCGTGAAGCGACAGAGCAAGGGCGTCCTGGGCCGAGTGGATTTCCTGGACCACCGGCGGCTTGACGACGCGTTCGGTGAAGATCGGGCCTGGGACGCCCGCATCGCTGGCTTCGTCATAACTCTCGATCGAGGCGACCAGCCATACGTCGGGGTCATCAAGAAAGGGCTGAAGATTCGGACGGCGCTGATATTCCTTTTCGGCGCCGGTCTCCGGATCGGTGCGGATGCTGGTGATCGTCCGGTTGATCGGCCCGTGCTTCTTGATGAAGTGCCGGTAGTGGTTGAGCAGCGATTCCTGCAGACCGGCGTAGGGCTGATCATTGAGCTGGGCGCGCAGGATCGCGCGAACGGTATCCCGGATGGGGATCAGGCCCCTGATGATATTGGCGTGCTTCTGGAACAGGCCGGTGTCGCCGCGCCCGGTCTTCACGCTGACTTCGGCGGGAACTCCGTCGACGATCTGGTAGAGGATGCCGCGCAGAACGAGATAGCTGCCTTCCTTGAAGTCAGCTTCGTCGGCCGCTGTGCCGACTTCCACGTCCGTGGCGACATCCAGCCTGTCGCGCAGCGATGTCGCGCGATCGATCGCGCGGTAGGCGCCTTCATGTCTCGATGCGATCGCCGACAGGGTGGACGCGAGCGCGGTTTCCAGCTCGACACTGGATTCGGCCGCGCAGGTGTATTCCATGCCGAACTGGCCGCTGCGCCATTGATGGACCCCGAGCACATGATCGGGATGGTCGAGGAAGTAGCTGTTGATCCGGAGCGGCCCGAAGCCTTCGTCGCTGTCGGGAATCTCGGCCAGTTCGATCCAGTTTCGGACGGCGAACGGCGCATCGGGCGCCCGCTTGCGGAAGAGCAGGATATCGACGACGACGTCGGTGCCGGCCTCTTCCTTCATGGCCTTGCTCGGGAGGCGCACCGCTCCCAGGAAGTCGGCGATGGACTCCATGTGGAGGCGGGCTTTTGGATCGCTCTTGTCCAGCGAATATCGGGACGTCACGAACAACGCGATGCCGCCCGGGCGGAGCTGCTCGAGCGCCTTCGCGATGAAGAAGTCGTGGAGCGACAGGCCCAGGCGACCGAGCGGGCTCTTGTTGTGGATGGTGAGGTTCGAGAAAGGCGGATTGCCGATCGCGAGATCGAAGTCGGCCGGCAGGGTGGCCTTGTCGAAGTCGATGCAGCGGATGACCTGGTTTGGATAGAGCGCGTTTGCGACGCGGGCGGTGACGGGGTCGTTCTCGATACCGGCGAAGACCGTGTCGTCGGAGAGATCGTCCGGCCGGAACCCCATGAAGAG
This sequence comes from Sphingobium sp., assembly GCA_051305835.1. Taxonomy (GTDB): domain Bacteria; phylum Pseudomonadota; class Alphaproteobacteria; order Sphingomonadales; family Sphingomonadaceae; genus Sphingobium. Next base: position 72,984 of record JBPPMC010000181.1, on the reverse strand, counting down.
GCCGCTGCCGCATCCCGGCTCGAGGATCTGGCCGCCGGTAAAGCCAAGGATGCGGGCGGCGTCCCACATTGCCCGGACGATATATTCGGGCGTGTAATGGGCATATTGCGTTGCGCGCTTGAGCGACTGGAGCTCGCGCTCGGTCGTTTCGGCGATCAGGCTCTGGCCGAGATCTTCCCAGCCCTCGCGGAATCCGCCCGTACGGTCGGCGAAGATATTGTTCGCAAGCTCGGATGCACCGAAGCCGACGAACCGCGCAATCGCCGCCTGCTCGTCCGGCATGGCCGGCCTATGCTCACGGTCCAGAAGGTTCAGGAGCCTGATCGCCTCGATATTGTCCTGCGCGCGGCCCTTCCAGGAAGGTGAGAGGGTCCGCGCCCCGGCGAACGAGAAGTCGAACGACGCTGCAGGCGGCGTGGCGGGGGCGTGACCGGTCGCGGCCGGGGCAAGGAAAGTTGGCTGCCCGCTGTCGCGGGCTATGGCTTCGCTGGCGAAGGCAACGATCTGGTCGAAGTCGAGGCTGAGCTGGAGAGCCAGCGCGGATGCACTGTTTCGCATCGGATGCTTCCTTTTCTGGAGGTCTCGCGGACGCGCTGGGGCAGCCCGGATCCCGAAGGAGACCGGATCGCGGCGGGGCCGAGAGAGCTGGGGAGACGGAAATGCGCGCCTCGTTGGCGCCGTGGCTGGGAGATTTCGCCCGCGCGAAGGGCCTTGGTCGCGTCAGCGCCCCGTGAGGAGCAGGTCGAGGGCGCGCGAGAGGACATCCTCGCCGGCGTCGTTGACGATCACGGCTTCGGGATTGGTGGCGCGCACGGCGCGCGCGACAATCGCCAGCGGCCGCTTGCGCAGGGGATAGTGGAGGATCTGACTCTTCTCGATCGTGATCAGGTTGGTGCGGAGCAGGCGCTTCAGCCGGCGGCCCTCGACCACGCGGGCGAGAAGATCGTTTACCTCGAGTTCGAGATCATGATCGCAGGTGAAGTCATCGAGGGCACGTGGCGGGCGGTTGGCCTTGAGCCAGGCATCGACCTCGGCTTCGGTCCACCGGCCGATCCGATGATAGAAGTCCGCGCCGCCCGTTCCCTCGTTGCGGGCGTGGAAGGCCAGTTCGCCGTCGATCCAGATTTCGGCGGCATAGGCGGCGGTCTCTTGGGAGAGCGCAGCGCTATAATGGACGTTTTTTAGCTCGATTTTCATGAGGAAACTCCAGACCGCTCCAGCAAACGGAGCGCCCTTCGCCATCCTCCTCCCCTCCATGCGGTCAGGGCGGAACGTCCTGCGCACCGAGGGCCCGGTATTCTGCGTCGTAGGAACAGCTGTTTTCGAACTCCGGATCGTCCGCTTCATCGACCAGAAAGGCGGTGATCTCCTCGGCAGATTCTGCCTCGAGGACTGCCGCAGCGTTGGGAAGCAAGCGAACGGGGAAGATCCCTGTCCCGACGATTCCTTCGGCCTGCCGCATTGCGCCGGCATGATCCTCCGCCGTGACCGCGACCTTGACCCTGATCGTCGCATAGACGTGGACATGGTGAAGCTTGCTCATTCATCGATCCCCTCGACGCAGCTTTCCCCATCGACATCGAACGGTCCGGTGTCGGTGTCGATCGGCTCATGATAGTCGCTATAGTCGTCGATCTGCTCGATCGTCGGGGAGAGCCATTCGACGAAGTGGTCGGCGCGGCCTTGAGCCTCGGCGGCGTCCTCAGCTTCGACGACGACGGAGATGAACGCCTTCACGTCAACGCGAAATTTAGGCATCGCTCGTCTCCCTTCCCTTGCCCCAGCGCTGGACCGTCGCGGTCACCACCTGTTCGACGGGCACGATGCGGCCGCGGTTCATCGCCGCGTCGACGGGCGCGCAAAGCACGAAATCGACGTCGAAAGCGTCCTCGGGTTCGTACCAAGGGCCAAATCCGGGCTGGGTCTGGCCGGGCAGCGGTTCCTGGTTGCGCAGAGCCTTGCGGGCCTGGCGTTCGATCGCGGCGAGATCGGCCTCGACCTTCGGACTGACGGCCTCGCCGATGACGTTCACCTTGGCCGTGACCTCGACCAGTTCGGTGTGGAGATGGCTAGAGCGCATGACGACCAGCACCTTGCGTTGGATTGTCATCACAGTTTCCTTTCCGGGAATGGGCCGTCGACGGGATCGCCCTCGACGATCAGGGGCGGCACGCGGAAATCGCCGGCGTCGAACCAGGCGACGATCGCTTCGAGCGAGCCGAGCCGCTCGGCGGTGCCTCGGTTCATCACGACATGGCCGGCTTCGTCGGCCGGATAGGATGCAGGTTCACCTTCGCCGGTGAAGACGACACGCTCGGGATCCCACTCGCCTGGATAGCCGTCACAGGAGCGGACGAAGGGCAGCTTGAGCTCGATGCACCTGTCTTCGAGTTCCTCGAACCGTCCGCCGATGACTTCGTGGGCGTAAAGGTCGAGCGGCTGGCCGAGCGTGCGGTGGGAGGGGTCGAAAGGTTCGCCGCCCCATTCGATCGACAGGCGCTCGGCGAGGATGATCTCTGCCAATTCCTCAAAGGTGGCTGGGTGGAGCGACCCTCCCAGTCGGATGGACGCGGAAACACGATTAGCCATGAAGGCCTCCATTGGTTGGCCGCCGCTCGGCAAGCGGCGGAGTGGGACAAACTGGTGTGGATGCGTTGGGAGAAGTGCGGCCCGTCAGCTCTCGCGACCGAGCGCGACGGCAAGGTCGAGGTCCGCTTGCGCCTGGGCGAGCGACCGGCGCGCGCGCTCGAAAGTCGCGTGTGTGCGCGCGATCGCGACAGCACCAGCGCGGGTTGCGGAGCGGCCGAGCCAGTCGCCGCAGAAGCGGGCGACGAAGCATCGCCCGGCCAGGCCGCAATGTTCAGGCGCAACGGTGTAGCGTCGATCGCGGGGCGAGCGGACGGATCGCGGACTCGGCATGGAAAGCTCCTGTCTGCGGAGAGAAGTGATGGTCGTGATGTCGGGGTCGGTCCGTGGCTGGCGATCTTGCGCCCAGCCGAAGGTCAGCCGAGGCGAAGCGATGCGGCATACTCACGCAGTACGTCGGCCATCGCGCTTCGGGCGTGGCTCTTGTTCCCGATCAGGATCTCAGGCTGAAGTTCCTGGCCCAGCGCCGTGCGGTAGCCGAGTGCCGGTTTGCCGCTCGCATCTTCGACCACGATCCGGTGCCCACGCGGCTTCGCCGGCCCCGCATAGCGCGCGGTGAAGTCGCCGAGCCGCCCCGACAGCCCGGCGGCCATCTTGCTCCAACGGATATGTCCGGCGGCGAACTGATCGCCGGCAGCGCGGCCGCGTGAAAGCCAATGGCGAAACTGCGCGCGCTGCTGGAGCACCGAGTTGCGTGTGCGCTCCATGGTGCGGGCGAGTGGAAGGATGTCGGCGCCGGCGTCGATGCGAGCGAGTTCCGCGTCGTCGGCAATGACCAGAATGTCGGCATAGTCGCTCTGGTGCAGCTGGTCGCGGAGCGCGACGCCATCGATGACAGCCGGGCCAGTCGAAAGCGACAGCGAGAGGAGTCCGGCCTTCGTGTCGATCGCCAGTAGCGTCGCGCCTTCATGTCCGGGCCGACCGCGCAGCATCGCGAGGATGCCGATCGTTCCTGCGGCGAGCTCGGACGCTCCGAGCAGAAGCAGGCGCCGATGCCATGAGGCCGGCGGCGGGATGTCGGTCGGGCTTGGCCATTGGCTGGGAAGCGGCCGTGCAACTTGCGGACTGTACTTCTGAATGGGCTCGGACGGCGCAGCCGCAAAGGATCGCCGGGCGACGTCGAAGATATCGTCGGGCTGGCCCCCGCCATCGAGAAACCCCTGCTCGTAGGCGGGACGGCGTTCTTTCGGCTGACCCGGTCGGGACGACGACGGCGGCCGTGACACCCATCCGGCACGGGCTGCATAGTGACCGTCGGCATAGGCATTGGCGGCATCCCAGTCATAGCTGAGAACGTCGCGGGCATGGAGGATCGCGGCATGGCGGGTGTCATCGCTGCCTTGCGCGATCTGGCGCTCGACAAAGGCGAAATTCGCGGCCCTGCGCTGCAGTTCGGTTTCCAGGCTGATTGCCTCATGGAGCGGTCGAAGCATCCGCACGCGTTCGCGTGTCCGCGCAATCCGGGCCTCCAGCGGCGCGTCGTTCGGCAGATCGGGGAAGCATCGCCAGGCCTCGGCAATCGCTTGGGCGTGGTGGGCCGGGCGTCCGCGCGCCGTCCAGCAGGCCGGATCGCCGGGATCGAAATTGTCGGTCATGGGAGAGTCCTTTGCCCGGCCGGGACCGGCGTCACGCCGCCGCCATGAACGGGAAGCGCGGATGGGCGGCCGGTAGCTGCTTGGGATAGGGCTTGCGCGGGAGCGTCCTGCCCTGCCGGCGGGCTGCGCGGGTGAGCTCGAAGCAATAGGTGAAAAGGCCGAGCGTTCGGTCCGCGACAAGGATGCGATTTCGTCGCAACCGCGCGAGCCAGATGTCGGGTTCCTCGGTCATGTCCGGGCGCGGCGCGCTGAGGCTGACGAGTTGATCGATTGCGCCCGCCGCGCCACGTTCGCCGAGCCGGATCTTCGAGAGGGTGCGACCGGCAATGGGAATTCCGGCGATGCGGTACGCCGTCCTGGGTTTGGTCATGCCCCGGAAAGCGCCGCTCGATGCCGCATAGCACTGGCCGATATGGCCGGCCTGAGGGTCCGAACAGGAGACCACGGCTTCGATCTGCGGCCGCTCCCGGCGCAGTTCGCGCAAGGCCCGCGCGAGGAACCAAGTCTCGCCGTTGCCGGCGACGTCCGGCAACAGGAAGAAGCGCGCGAGCGTCGTGCCCCGGGAGGGTTCGCTGAAGCCGGTATGCCGTGTGATGACGCTCGCGGTCGACGGCATGGCGAATACGGCGACCCCGACCAAGGCTGCCTGCTTGCCGAACAGGCCGACCGCGATCTGCGCGGCGGGATAGTTGGGGAGATAGTGGTGGGCGGCGACGAAGCGGCGCGCCGGCTGGGGGTCGAGCTGATCGACGGCGAAGTCGCGGGGGTCGATGACTGTCAGGTCGTCGACAAAACGCGCACGCCGGTCGCGCCAGCGCTGGCTGCGGGTGGTAAGCATGTTGGCAATCTCCCTTGGATCACCATTCCACACCCTCTCCCCTCCCGGCGGTTGGACGCGCCGGCAGGAGCGAGAGAGTCGCTCACCTGCCCCGGCCTTTCAGCAGCGCGTGAATCATCCTTGCTTCCCGCTTGCTGATCGGATGACGCCGGCGATCGCGCTCGATTTGCTGTTGCACGGCCCCGGCATTGTAGGGCGGCGAACTTTCTCTTGCCGGTGTCTCCGACTAACCGCCGGCGGCGCTGATCCAGACCATGCCCAGGGCGCCGGGCCGCGCCTCGGTCTCTCCGCCGGCCTGCTCAACGGAAGTGCGGACGATCACGCAGCCGGGATCATTGACCCGCCTTGGCGCTCGGCCGCCAACCACGATCAGATCGCGACGATCGCCGGGCAAATGAACCATGTCGCCGGCGTCGACAGCCGAGGCGAGTTCGCGACCTATGGTATCGCTAAGCGTCCAGCCGTTCTCGGTGATGTGCGCCATGCACCGTCTCCTTTCAAAAGCTTGTCGAGGTCTGCGGTCCCGGAGCTGTCCGGCGCGGCAAGCGGCACCGGGGACAGCGAAATCCTGCTTGTCGATGGTGGTTGATCAAGCGCTGTGCCTCACCCGCACGACGGCAACGGGATTGGGACGGCCTGCCCGCTCGCGAGGTTGATGACGGCGCCAGCGCGGGCGATCGAGCCACGTCCGAGGAGGTCGAACAGCAGCGAGAGAGCGTGACTCGCCAAGACGCGGTTGACGAACAGGGACTGGCGCTCGAGTGCCTCGGCGACCGAGCAGGACGGTGCGTCGTCGTCGGCCGCGCTTTCGTCAGCAAGTTCCGGAAAATATTCGAGCACCGTCGGAAGGCGCGTGCCGCACTTGCCGTCGCCACGCCCGGGGCATCCGATGAGATATTGTCCGTCGGTGGCGCGATTGCCGAGATCCATCCAGTAGGATGGAGTTGTCCTGCTCTTCGCGATCGCGGCGCCAAGAGCGCGCCGGGCGGAAGCTGTGTCGACGCAGGTGATGAGGATATCCGCCTCCCCAACGCCGATCGCCGCCGGGGCGCGGCCGTGAACGGCTTCCCAGGACAGACCATGCGCGAGATTGATGCGCTCGGTCAGCGTACGCGCCTTCGAATGTCCGAGGTCGCATCGATAGAAGGGCTGCCGCGCAAGATTGGCCTCGCTCACGATGTCGTTGTCGACCACGGTGACGTTCAGCGATCGGGACGAGATGGCCCGTAGCGCCGTGTCGAGCGAGGCGAGTCCCATCAGGATCTGGGCGCCGTTCCCGCCGCACCCGACCAGTAGGATCCGGATCGATCGATCATCGAAGGCGGCGGGAAGATAGTGGCGTTCACCGATGTCAGGCTGCATGGGGCTCTCCTGAGAAGGGACTGCGTGGCAGGGGCACGAACATGCCGTTGGCGCAGAGGCGCGATGCGATCTGCGGACCGTCCGGGTGGCCGAGCTGGCCGACGACAAGTGCGATCTTCGTCGCGTAGGCGTCGTCGGCATTGTCTGTGGCGCTGAAATAGGCCGGTCCGGCTCCGTGGCTGTGGATGTCGCAGATCAAGTGCCAACCGGGCTGCAGGACCGGCGGTCGATAGACGAGGCGTGAGGGTGTCGCTTCCTCGATGCCGGGGAGATGAGACGCGAACGCCCCGGTCGCCTCGTTCCAGAGCACAAAGGCGGCCGCCTCGTTCGGGAGGGCCGCAAGGAAGTGATCGAGAATCTGGTCGAGAAGCTCGTGCGGGATCAGTCCGCACAGGAGGTCGGCCCTCGGATCGCCCACGCTTCCATAGGGGACATAGGCAGAAATCGGCGGCGTGACCGGAATATCGAGCGCGAGCCAAGGCCGGCGCAGGATGAGCATCACGCCGTCGTTCCCGATCGCGAAGCCGTGTCCGGCGCGGGCTGCGCGAAGCGTATCGACGGCGGGCGATCTCCCATGGGGCGGGACCGGGTGGCAGGGTATGGCGGCGAGCACCGCGGCCGCGGTCGGATCGTCGGCGAGCAGGGTCATCGCCGTGTGCTCGCCGCTATGAGCTTGCCGAGCGTCAGCGGGACGGCGGTCGCGCCCCTTGCTCCCTGCCGGACGCGGAAAGGCTTGAGACGCTTGACGGGAAAGCGGGCGGGCCGGCGGGCGGCGAGATCGTCCCAGAGCCTGACCAGCCCGCCCTTGCCCGAGACGGTCATCTCCTGGCCGGCATTTGGGTGTGTCGACCAGGAAGCGAACACCGCTTGTTCGAAGTCCGGAATGGACGCGATCGCCAGTGATTTGGGCTTCGGGATGTTCCCCCAGCAAAGCCGCCCATCGAGGTAGACGTTGAGGACCGGCGAGTGCAGCAGCGCGGTATCGGCCGTGGGGCGTTCGTTTGCCGGAAGGGCATAGACCCCGAGATTGGACCGGGTGGCGACGAACAGGTGCGGCGGGTAGGGAACCGGGAGGACTGTTCGCTCCCACAGCACGCGGAGGCCGGCGGGAGGGTTCGACAGGGCGAAGTAGGCGGAACGCACCTGCGCGGGAATCCACCATGCGAGCAGGTCGGGATGGGCTACGAGGACGTTGGCCGGCAGCAACTCGGGCATGACAGTCCGGCCCAGCGCCTCGGTCCATTGCCGCAAGTGTGCACGCGTCAGCGGCGCTCCCGCGGCGATCGTCGGCTGGCCCTCGGCGTCATGCTCGACCGCGTGGATGCTGGCAAAGGCCGGTGCATTCCGTTTGATCGCTCCGTAGGAACTGGCGTTGCGTGGGCCCTCTCGCCGATAGAGCAGGATGGCGTTGGTCAGCGCCATGCCGCCACCGCTCGCTTCAAAATGGGTGCTATGATCGGGCATGTCGGCCTCACAATTTGGTGGGATCGAGTTCGATGAGAGCCTGGGCGGCGAGTAGGAATTGCGCGCCGAGCCGCAATGATGTGAGCCAGTCGTCGATCCGGCCCGAATCCGGCAGCGGGCAAAGTCCCGCGATGTCCATGAAGCCCATTTCCATGCCGTGGCGGCAGACGTCATCGAGTTGGGGCGCGAACTGCTCGAAGGGCACGAGTGTCAGCGGTGGTAATGGCGAGGCTTCCTCGAAGCCGGGGACGTACTGATTGATGAGGTCGACATCGAAGTGCCAGGCGTTGTGCTCCGGTTGAAGGCTCTTCAAGGCGCGGCGCGCATCGCGGAAGTTGCGCAGCTTCTGCCGCAGGCCGCTTGGAAGCTGCGCGGACCCTGCAGCCTTCGCCGCGATCATCCAATCGGGGCGGCGGGCGTTCATCATGGATGGCAGCGTCTGCTCGTCGACTTCGGCCTCGTCCATGCCATGATATTCGATCATGCATCGACGGGCAGCTTCGTCGTCTGTCTCGCAGTCCCAGTAATATATCGACATTGTGTCGAAGAGGCGCTCGTAGCCGAAGATCGGAAGGACGCAGGGCAGGTTTTGCTCCAGTTCGCGATATGCGGCGGCACGCCAGGAGATCGGAGCATCGCTGGTCTCGATCCAGCCAAGGTCGATCTGCCCTAAGCTGTCACAGACGATGGCGATCGCCGGCGGGTCGCCGTCCTCGCCGTTCAGGACGGTCATCCGTAGGTCGGCGAGATCGAGCGGCGCGAGAATTTCAAGCACTGTCGCGCGAAAGACCTGTTCGATGCGCATGCGGGCTTGGGCGCGGGTATATTGCCTGGGCGCCGTTTCGCGGGCGGCCACCCAGGCGCCGATCAGCTTGTGATGCGCGCCCAGCGGGCCGTCGAACAGGGTGGGAACATCGTCGCAGATCGCGACGGATCGTCCCGCAAGATCAGCCGATGGGCGGGAGGCGAAGGGACGGCGGCGGCTCGAGCGGCTCGGGTCCCTGGTCCGTTCGGCTTTCCGGGTCGATGAGGATCCGTGCGTGGAGGGCCTGGATGCGCGCGTCGCAGGCGGGCGGGCTGAAGTCGGTCGTGTCGCCATCGTCGAACTCGATCCATTGGAGGAGCGTCTTGCGCGGTGCGGCCGGGATCGCCGCCCGTCTGTTGCGTGACACAGGTCAGCCCTTGGTGCCGACGGCGCGACGGTATTCAGTGACATGGGCCGTGCCCGACACGCCGGCGTCCACGACCTCGGCGTTGAGGATCGCCGGAAAGAGCGTGGCATGGTAGGCGCGCAGCGCAGCCGGATCGTCGGCGAGGTGCGGCGGGGCCGGAAGGTCGATGCCGTCATATCTGTAGGTGCGGGTGAGACGATTGATCTGCATGGGTGCCTCCCGGCTGATGTGAGAATGGTCGAGTGAAGCCCGTCAGAAGAGCGTGGCGGGCTCGTCCGGCTTGGCGTCGGCTGGTGGGCTGGTCCGCACCGGTACTTTCGCGGCGCCGGTGGGCGCGGTCGCCTTGGACGCCGCCGCAGCTTTCGCCTTGGCCGCTTCGGTGGCGGCGGTCTTGGCGGCCTCGGCAGCCTGCCGTTGCTCGGCGAGCTGGTCGGCGAGCGTCTTGCGCGTGGCGATGAGTTCCCCGAGCGCGCCGTGCGGCCCCTTGGCGAGTTCCGCGTCGATCTCCGCGGCGGTGCCCGTGATCGAGATCGGCCGGGTCTCGCCAGTTTCGAGTTTGGCGTCCGCGCCTTCGGCCTTGCGGGGAATGACGGTCAGGATGACCGTGTCGTCGGGGCCGGCAACGAGGTCGAGGCGGAGCGAATAGCGGGTGAGCAGCGGAAGCAGGCTTGCAATCAGCATGGCGGTCAGTCCTTGTTGGAGCGGGTGGAATCCTGTCAGGCGGCGAGGTCCGCGACAGGGAGCTTGTCTTGAGCGGCGGCCGGCGCGGGTGGCTGCCCGTAGGTGCAATCGAGCGTCATGGCGCTCGGCAGCCGGCCCGACCAATCGAAGCCGATCGCATTGAGCATGCTGGTGACGAGGTCGGACTTCTTGCCGGCGAGGCGCTTCGCGAACGCCTTCTCACCCATATGGCTGACCAGGCCGCACTCGCGGGCGATGAATTTCAGCTCTTCCTTGGTGTACCGGTCGAGGAAGGCCTGATCGACTTTCCAGCTGTCGCGCAGGTCGACCTCGAAGGCCCGTGCGAGGTCAGCGACGTGGGCGAACGTGACCACGTCCTTGGCGTAGGCGGCGCCGATGACGGCAAGCACGATTTGCGCCTGCCGGTCGGGCAAGCCGCGGATTGCCGCAATCTGGGCGCCGTAGTCGAGAGCGGGGAAGGTCGCGCCGACCAGCAGGCCGGCACGCGACGTGAGTGTGTCGGCCTTGATCTGTGACAGCGTGCCCGACATGGCCCCGACGAGGATTGTGGTGTGGGCATGAGCGGCATTGCCCGCGAGCGCGCGGGCGAGCGCGGTGCGCCAGGTCGCCTCGCGAAGGTCGGCGGTGCGTCGCGCGATCGATTCCGCGGTGACGGCCGGCTTGTGCGCCGATGCATTGCTGTGCGCCGCGGTTCCAGCCACGGACGGCACGGTATCAGGCGAACCGGTCCCTTCGTCGTCCGACGATACGATATCGACCGCATCATCTGCCTGATCGACATCGGTCTCGTCGGTGGGGCCATCCTGCTCGTCATCGCCGGACGCATCGACAGCGGTGGGTACTGCGGCCCTTGCTGCCTTCGCGGCGCGCTCCTCTTCCTCGAAGCGGATCGCCTCGGCCGCTTCGGTCTTGAGCTGGAAGCATGTCGGATTGGTGCAGTGCCCCTCGTCGACATGGGTCTCGAACAGCGCCCGCTGCGTTCCGGAATTGAACGGGCAGGTGGTGCATTCGGTCTTGTCAAAGCAGGCCTTGGCAAGGGCCTGGGTGACCCGCATGAGCAGCTCGCGGGTCTTTGCGACGTCGAGGCCGGCATCCAGGATCGTTTCGAGCGCCTTGACCTGCTTGTCGGCGGGGACCGCGGCGAGGAGCTCGGCATGACCGATCTTGATCCGGCGTTCGTCGAGCGCGTTCTTGACTGGCTCTGCAAGCTCGGCGAGCGCCAGGCGGCGATCCAGCTTTGTGCGGGACCAACCGAGGCGCCGCGCGGCTTCAGCGCGATCGCCGTGGCATACCGCGAGGTAGCGAACCGCTGCATCGGCCTGCTCGGTTTCGGAAGGGTCGTCACGGTCGTCATTCTCGGCGATCGCGGCTTCCAGGGCTTCCTGGTCGGTCATGTCGCGGATGATGACGGGAATTTCGCCCTCGAGACCAAAGGCCTCGAGCGAGGCGTTGTATCGTCGCTCACCGACAACGAGTTCGAAGACGTCGGCGCCGCCCGGCGTGGGGCGGAGCAAGGGCGGCTGAATCAGTCCGCGCAGGCGGATCGAAACCACCATTTCTTCGTGCTTTTTCGGATCGAAGAAACGGCGGGGATTTTGGCCCCTTACGATCTTGGAGAGTTTCAATTTGTTGGGGTAAGCGGGTTCCAGCGTGTTCACGGCTGATCTCCTGATGGGATGTGGCTGGCTCGTCCGGGCGTGGTGCGCGCGCCTCGGCGGTTGATGCTGTCGAGGATGTCACGCAGAGCGATGTCGGCCGGGTCACCGGGGGGGGCGGGCATGACGGCAAACCCGAGCCGAACACCCAAACTCCTCCCCCCTTCCCTCCCCAAGGGCGCGGGAAGGTCCGGAGGCGACGGCATTGCGATCGAAAGAATTGGGCAGGCCGCGCGGAGCGCAGGCAGTTCCTGAATATCGCGCGCGGAGGCCGGCAGCGCCGTTGTGGATTATCGCGTGACCACGCGGCGAGTCAGGTCGGGGATGCGGACATTGTCGTAGGGGCTGCTCACCGACATCTCGAGCGCGTCGCGCTGGGCGCGATACCAGTCGGTGGCCTCGACCGTGTAGCTCTCGGTCGCATAGGGTTCGCCGCCGCTGGCGAACTCGATCTCGATAGTGAAGACCTGAAGGTCGATGTGCGAGGAAGCCTGCATGACGATTTCCTTTCGAAACGAAAAGGGCGGCTCCGACCAAGGTCGAAGCCGCCGAGCGGACATGAGTGTGGAGCTGGGGAAGGCGGCGCCTGATCCGCACCGAGTCGGGTGCGGTCATGTGGGAGCGTTCAGATGTTCAGTCGCGCGGAACTACGCGCGAAGGGCCTTCGGCGCGGAAACGATCCGGAAACGGACTTCTCCAGGTAGATACGGCGTAGCCCAATCGCCACACCACCCATAACCACCCTCCTCCCCTCCTTTTGACTTGCCGGGCGAATATCGGCACTTGTTCGTTTACGTTTGCGCAAGTGGGCCTGGTCCAAGGCCGCCAATTCCAGCGAGAAGAGGGATATTGCATGGCCGAGACCGAAGAAGCGGGCGTCATGTCTTTGACGGTGACGTTGCTCAGCGCCTATTTCGCCAACAACACGGTCCCGAGCAGCGAACTGCCTGCGCTTGTCGAGGGCACAAGGCGGGCTCTGCTGGGCGGCGCTGCCGTCGCCGCCACGGCACCCGCAGTGGAGGCCAAGGCAGACGCGGTCGGAGCCGCCGCTCCGGAGGCGCAGTTCAAGCCGGCCGTGACTATCCAGGAGAGCCTCGCCTCACCCGACCATATTCTGAGCCTGATCGACGGGAAGCCGTACAAGGCTCTCAAGCGGCACTTGTCGGCGCACGGGCTGACGACGGCCGACTATCGCGCGCGGTTCGATCTGCCCGCCGACTATCCGATGGTCGCGCCGGGCTATTCGGCCTCGCGGCGCGAGGTCGCGATACGCCTTGGATTGGGTGGAAAGCGCAAGGGCGTGGCAGCGCCGACTACACCAGCCGCCGAAGCGGCGGCGGCGAGCGCACCGGGAATATCGGATGCTCCGGCGGGTGCCGAAGACGCTCAGGCCGAAGCCGCGCCGGTTCGGCGCACGCGGGCGAAAGCCGCGCCTTCCGCAGGGGCGGCGACCGCGCCGAAGAAACCGAAACCCAAGGCGGCGAGCGGGACGGCCAAGCCCGTTGCGGTCAAGGCGGCGTCGAAGCCAAGGCGGAGCCGGGCATCGAAGGACAGCGTCGGCGCGGCAGCAGCGCCGGAGGTCGCGCCCGCCGAGGCGCCTGCGGCCGGCTAGCGGCGGAAGGGCGGTTGCGGCCCCCTCTCAAGCCGCCTTTGCCTTGCCGCCCATCCTGAGCACATCATTCCAGTCCTTGAAGCCGAACGGGGGGTATTCGGTTTCGATGGTACGCCCGGGCACTTCGTAGGCGTCGATGGCGTTCGCCGCACCGATCTCACCCGCGATGTCATTGTCGGGGAAGAGGACGAGCCGCGTCACATATTCGGGAATCGCGATCTGGTGCAGACGCTCGCTGCCGAGTGTCGCCCATACAGGCATGCCGAACAGCATCATCGCAGAGAGCGCCGTTTCCACGCCCTCGGCAAGGCCGAGAACCGATGTCGCGGGCGCGAGCATCACGGCTGCGCGGTCTGGGCGCCCGAGCGTCATTCTCGGATCGGCGAGGTCGCGGGCGCGGCGTGCCTCTTCGCGATCGAAAAAGGTGCGTTGGATCGCGACGAAGCGCCCGTCCCGGTGGAGGCCTCCATCGTGCAGCGCCGCGATCATGGCGGGCCGGAAATCCACTGCATCGCCCTGCCCAAGCGGCGTGCGGGGATGGAAGCGCAGCGAGCGCGGCAGGATGGCGATCCTCCGGCGGCGCAAATAGAGCTCGGCAGGCGTTCCGCTGAGCGGCCGGGCTTCATCCCAGATGCGTTGCGCTATCTGGCGTCGCCACAGGTCCGTTGCCATGTCCGAGGGCGCGTTTGCGGCCCTCTCGACATTGTGGAGGGCGTTCTCCTCCAGGCGCAGGATCTCATGGATGACGTCGCGTGTGTCGCAGCCGGCGAAGCATTTGAAGAGAAGTGCGTTGTCTCCGACCCGCACGGACAGGCTGGGACTGCGGTCCGCGTGGGCCGGGCACAGGCACATGGCGCCGCCGGGCTTCCATGTGCCGCCGAGGCGCTTGACGATTTCGGAGCCGATCGCCTCCAATTCAGGGTTTCGGTTGCTGTTGCGCGCCATGGGGATATCCGAGCGGTTGGCCCGGCCCGTTCTGGTCCCTTGAGCGAGCGCTCGGCGCAGGGATGCGAGGACGGGCGGAGCAGGCAAGTGCTGGCGAATGCAGGGCTGAGGAAGCCTGAAATCATCCGGCAACTCTGCACTCCCTCCCCTCCGGGCGAGGGTCGCACCGCTTTCCAGATCAGTGCATTATCTGACGCAGAAAAGACAAAGTGAGGCGCATGCCCGATCCGCCAAGGCAGCGGTCATCACGCCCTTCTTTCTGATGGTCGCATTGATCGGTGATTGGCCGGCTGGAAGTGTGATCCTGATTTAGCGATCGCGACGTAATCATCCAGAATGGATCAATGCGGACCGGACGCCATTTACAGACAAGAACTTACAATATGGCACGCGAAGACATGGGATTCCTTCTCCCATGAGAAAGGAGAGTGTCATGCCCATCCCACCTGAGAGGAGTCCCACCGGTTTCCGCACGCCCGCCAAGCCGGATAGGGAGCAGCCGAAATGATCGAGGGCTCACGCATCACGAACACCGTCGACCGGTGCAGCATGGTCGGTTTTACGGAGCAGGTTCAACGTCTGCGCGCAGATGAGTTCGGCCGGGATTTATTTACGATCCCCGCATTCGAGATGCTGCTCGATCTCTACACCTGCAAGAGTCGCCGGCCGCGCTCGCTGACCGCCCTGACCGCAGCATCGAGTGCATCGGAACGGAATTCGCAACGGATCGTCCACCGGCTGGCTCAGCGCGAACTGGTCAAGCTGCGACGCGATCCGAGCGATGGCCGAAGGATCCTTGTCGAACTGGAGCCCGCGACGAGAGAATTGCTCGACCGCTTCTTCGACCGGATGGTCGAACTCGTCGCGGTTCCGTCGGCGTGCCAGCCGAACGAGCATTAAGGATGCGGTGCAGAGAGACAAATACGTATCCGCGCGCTTGTAGCGCCTTGCAAGAAACTGGAAATCGTTGCAGAGTTTTTGTGCAGCGCGGGAAACGGCTGGGGACCGTCTGCAGGATAAACCTTCCAGGCATGGCAACGTGCTCATCCATGACGGTTGGGCGCACGCATTGGACGTTATTGCCCGCCACCCTTGGGTGGTTCTGTCATGCTGTCTTCGCTACTTGTCTGCCGTCGCGCATTGGCGCGCTTCGATCTCCAAACGTGCGCCTAAGCCTATGTTTCGCGCCAATGAGAATGAAGGCCCGTGCGCGCGCGCGTCCGCAGGTTACGACCATCGCCAGTTCGAGGCCGTCTACCGGAAGGAGGCGCCGAAGCTGCTTTCCTTTCTCAAGCGGCGCATCTGGCTCGAGGAGGATAGGCACGATCTGGTGCAGGAGGCGTTCACGAGGCTGGTCGCTTCGCGATCCACCGCCGCGGCGAGCAATCCTGGCGCCTATTTGCAGGGAATTGTCCGGCATCTCCTCGCTGATCGCGTGCGCGCCTGGGCCAAGATGCAATCATTCGATCCCGTCGTCTATTCGGCCGGCAAAGACGTTGCCGGCCCGGACACAGTCGCGGAGATAAACGACATGCGGCAGCGCTATCGACTGGCTGTCGAGAGCCTCCCGCCGAGGACGAAAGAGGTATATTTGTTACATCGGGCTGAAGAACTGGGATATAAGCAGATAGCTGAGCAACTCGATATCAGTATCCGAACCGTGGAGTGGCATGTGGCCGAGGCCATTGTGCGCATCGGCAAGAGCATCGGAAATGCCCATGGCTGAGGACGATATGCCGGAGCCTATGCCGAGGATGGACCAGCAGATGCGCGAGGCATCCCTGTGGTTCGCCAGGATGCGGGGCCCCGATGCCGAGGAGTGGCGCCCGCAGTTCGAAGATTGGCTCGCCCTCGGGGCATCGCATCGGGGAGCGTACAATCGTGCTGGCGAGATATTCGCTTTGGGCCGCTTCATGGCGGCCCAGGACGAAGACCAGACCGAAGCGAACGATAATGAGGAGAGCGGCCGCCATTGGCGATGGGCAGGAATAGCCGCAAGCCTCCTCCTGACCATCGGCGTCGGAGGATGGATCGCAAAGGTACAGCTACCTGGTACGGGTAGCGCTCCTGTCCAGGTGGCACAGCCGAAGGTCGACCAGGCGGCCGAACGTCAGCGGTATGCGACCCTGGATGGCTCCCGAAAGACGGTGCGGCTCGTGGATGGCTCGTCGGTCGAACTCGATCCCAACAGCGAACTCTTCACGAGCTTCAGCTCCGGTCGGCGTGAGCTGAAACTCGAGCGCGGTCGTGCCCGCTTTGCCGTTGCGCATGAGACCCGCCCCTTCGTCGTCCTGGCGGGTGGAGGAAGCGTCACTGCCCGTGGGACAATTTTCGAGGTTAGCCTTGGGCGGGACGAGCGCGTGACGGTGAGGCTTCTCCGTGGAGCAGTCGATGTCGAACGTCCCAGCACTATCAAGGGAACGACCGGCCCGGCGGCTGTCGCGCGTCTTGAACCGGGCGAGACCCTCAGTTTCGCGGCCATCACGTCGACCGGGCTTCGATCAGCCTTGGGAAAAGCCGAACTTCAGCCTCTCGCTCGCGTGCCGGAGATCTCGCCTGTGCGTGAGTACGAGCGCACGCCCCTGGCGGCAGTCGTGGCCGAAGCCAACAGGGATTCTGCAACCGCAATCCGTCTGGGCGACCCGACTATCGGGACGTTGCGGGTCAGCGGGCGATTCCGGGTAAATGACGCCGATCAGGTCGCCGACCGTCTCGCGACACTGTTCGATCTTGACGTCGAAAGGACGAAGCCGGACGAAATCACGCTCCGGAAAAGATAATCCAAAAACTTTTTACCCCTACCCCGTAGGTTGCAGTTTTGTTGCGATGCCCCCTGAAAATCCCGCCAGATTGTCGGGAATTTCAAAAGGGGGCAAAGATGGTTCGAATGGAGTCTCGGTTTCGGTGCGCGCTTCTTGCAGCGGCGGCAATCGGCACGCTGGTGCCGGTCGCCCCCGCGCTCGCTGCGGAAGAGCGGCGCATCGAGTACAACATCGAGGCCGGCGACCTGGGCGAAGCCCTCAAGACCGTGAGCCGCCTGTCCGGGAAGGAGATCATCTTCAACTCCGAAGCGGTCCTTGGAAAGACCGCGCCGCGGCTGCACGGGTCATTCAGCGCGGATGACGCTGTCCATGTGCTGCTGGAAGGGTCTGACCTTGTTGCCCAGTACCGAAAGGACGTCATCATCATCCGGGGGCGATCGGAGCCGTCGGGCGATCTAGCCGATCGTTCGGCGGTTCAAAGCGAGATCGTCGTGACTGGCTCACGAATTCGTGGCGCCGAGCCGGTTTCCCCGGTTGTGGTCGCAACTCGAAGTGACATCGAGAAGCAGGGTATCAGCAACCTTGGCACGTTCGCGCGCAGCCTGGTCCAAAACTACTCGGGCGGCCAAAATCCTAGCATCCCGGGAGGGGGACAGGGAACCTCCGAAAATGTCAGTTCTTCTTCAACGCTGAACTTTCGAGGACTCGGTCCAGACGCAACGCTGACGCTCTTCAACGGACATCGGGTTGCTTATGATGCGATGAGCCAAGGCGTGGACATTTCCGCCATTCCCCTTGCTGCATTGGATCGTGTGGAGATTGTGACTGACGGCTCGTCAGCCCTCTATGGCTCGGATGCGGTGGGCGGCGTGGCGAACGTCATCTTCCGCAGAGACTATGATGGCGCGACGTTATCTGCGAGGATCGGCGGTTCGACGGACGGGGGCGACTTCGAGCAACAATATAATATCGTCACAGGCAAGCGATGGCAGAATGGCGGCTTCATGGTCGCCTACGACTTTCGTCACATTACCCCGGTCACCGCTCGCCAGCGATCCTACACTCAGAGCAATGATCCTTCGGACACCCTGCAGAGTGGCGAGCGGCAACACAGCGTTGTCTTAGCGGGCCATCAAGAAATAACCGACCGGCTCTCGTTCGAGTTCGACGGACAATATAATGATCGGATCAGTCGCCTATGCGTCAATTACACCGCGACCGACGGATGCCGCGGGAACGGAGCTGACATACGAATTGGCGCGCGCTCTTGGACCATCGCTCCGAGCCTGAAATTCGCTCTCACGAACAAGTGGGATCTGAGGCTTGGCTCGATCTTCGGTGAGAGTAGAGCGGAGCAGCTGGCGGATGTTGCTTTAGATGGATCGCCCTACCTGACACAAAGGGGCATCTACACCAATCGCGTGCAATCCTTTGAGGCGAGCGGAGAAGGGCCTCTCTTTAGGCTGCCCGGAGGCAATGCGCGGCTCGCTGTTGGTGCAGGTGTGCGCAGGACAAAATTCATCCTCGACATTGCAGCCATCGAGAGTGGAAACGTCGTACCCTCCCAATATTTAACGCAAGATCGAACGACCTCCTATGGCTACGGCGAAATCTCCCTCCCCTTTGTATCACCGAGTAATAACGTACTCCTCATAAACCGCCTGAGCTTTACAGGAGCCGTACGGTACGAAAATGTCAGCCATGTCGGCGATGTGGCTACACCGAAGTTGGGGGTCATATATGCACCGTTGCGAGATATTGCCTTCAAGTTCAGTTGGGGCAAGTCCTTTAAAGCACCAACGCAATACCAGGCAGGCCGCCCCAGAAATGGTTACTCTCAGATCGGTTCGACAGCCTTTTTTCCTACGAGCCCAATACCCGGAACGGTGCTTTACCTCTCGGGCGGTAATCCCGACCTCAGACCGGAACGTGCCACGAACTGGACGGTCACGGCGTCACTGACACCGTCTTTCGCCGAAGGGTTGCGCATCGACGCCAGCTACTTTCGAATCAACTACCGGGAGCGGGCGGTATCGCCGATACCGCAGAACTCGCTCGCGTTCGCTCCAATCTACGGGGCGTATGTGAATTTGATCCCCAGCCGCGACCAAGTTCTTGCTGCACTTTCCGGCATCACAACTCTCTACGACCAGGGTGGCGGCGATCCTGTCACCGCGAACGTCGTCGCGATCGTCACCAATTACCTCCAAAACGCGGCGATCCAGAAAATCGACGGCGTCGACCTCGCTATCGACTATAGCTTCTCTACCGGATCGAGTGATCGCATCAACTTACACGGGGCGGCGAGCTATCTCGAAAGCGAGCAGCAACTGAGCGCTAATCAACCGACGGTTCAGCTCGCTGGCATTCTGTACAGGCCGCCACATTGGCGCGCGTCGTCGTCTGCTGAGTGGCAGCACGCCAATCTATCTATATCGGGAGTGTTCTCCTACATCGGCGGATCACTCGACAATCGTCTCAGTCCATATGTAGGTGTAGGCGCCTATAAGTCGATCGACTTAGTCCTACAGCTCGAGACTCCCGCCGATATCGGGGCATTTTCGAGCATCAAGTTCTCTCTATCAGCACTGAACATTCTTAACGAAAAGCCGGCCTATATTCGGACGACCAGCTCAGTTGGTTACCACTACGATTCTGCCAATTATCCGATCACCGGTCGGTTTCTTAGCGCCACTATCAGCAAGAGCTTCTAATGCGACGCTCCTATCTCATGGGCGCAGGATCGCTGGCGGTTCCTTGTCTCGTGATATGGGGCGCGTTCGTTGGAAGCGAGGCCGGCGCGAGTATGGCGGTTGCTCCGAACGCAGAGGAGACTCGATTGACGGCTGGCGATCTCGCACGCCTTTCAGACCTCGGTCCTGCATCGCCTACGCCCGGGCAGCATATCTTTAGTCTTTCTCCTGACAGGAAATTGGCTGCCGTGCAGGTGAGGACGGCGGACCCATCGTCAAATCGATATCTGATCCGCATCGATGTAATCGAAATCACATCGGGGTCCGCGCCGAGAACCGTTGATACAGGCGGCGATATCATACTTCAGTTTGTCAGCGGCGTCGGAGGCGTAGCGGTTAGCACCGGAAACGCAGCCGGTACGCCGCTCATTTGGTCGCATGATGGAAAGTGGATATATTTTCTCAAGAGATTAGCCGGAACGGCGCAGGTTTGGCGTGCAGCGGCGAGCGGAGCCGGCAGCGAAGCTGTGACAAGCGAGGCCGGAGGAGTGGATGATTTCCTCCTCCTGGACGACGATCATCGCCTAGTCTATTCGTGTTCTCAACGAGATCCCGCGCTCGAAGGAGCTGTGAAAGCGGAGGCCCTTCGGGGATTTCGTTACGATTCTCGCTTTATACCGCTCTTCGCCGATGGGCCCCAGGTTACCACCACGACTCGTGTGACGAAGACCGTTGACCTCTCCACCGGCCGTGCTTGGGAGGCATCCTCTGCCGAAGCAGCAGAATTTGAAAAGTCTGTGCAGACCGCGACCGCCGGCCCCTTTGCAATTTCGAAGGAGGGTCGAACAGCCTTCGTTTCCGTTGGTGACGGCCAACAAGACTCGATCGGCAGCAAGCTTGCGGTTCGGAACGAGACCGGAGAAGAACAAGTTTGCACTTCGCCAGATTGCACCGGAGTTTTAGCGATTTGGTGGACGAAGGATGCCAACGGTCTGCGGTTCATGCGCCGTGATGGCTGGGCCAATAGTGAGACGGCCATTTATGAATGGAAACTTGGAACTTCGCAGCCGAAACGTCTGTACGCCACACCGGACTTGTTACTCGACTGTCAGCCGATGGATCTGGGTCTGGTGTGTGCCCGCGAGCGGTCGGCGGACCCGAGGCACATTGTCCTTCTGAATCCAGATACCGGCCGGATTAGGGTTGTTTATGATCCAAACCCGGAGTTTCATCGGTTCTCACTGGGAAAGATTGAGCGACTTCATTGGCGCAATGGATTTGGAATCGAAACGTTTGGAGATCTAATTTATCCGCTAGGATATGTGAGAGGCCGCACCTACCCCTTGATCGTTGTCCAATATCTATCTCGAGGTTTCTTGCGAGGAGGCGTCGGGGACGAATTTCCGGTTCAGGCTTTTGCCAGCCGCGGTTACGCTGTCTTGAGCGTTCAACGTCCCGACTCAAGCCTTCTTCGGTTGGAATTTGACAGGAACGGCGTGGACCCGGCTAGTCTTGTGAGAGACTTTAGAGACCGACGCAGCGTACTCTCGGCAATCGAAATTGCTGTTCGGCGCTTGATTAATCGCGGCATCGTAAACCCGCGGCAAGTCGGGATCACCGGTTTGAGCGATGGATCCTCGACCGTTCAGTTTGCACTTATCAACAGCGATTTATTCAGCGCGGCGTCCGTAAGCGGATGCTGCTGGGAGCCCTTCCAGGATGCCACGGTGGGACCAGCCGCAGCCAAAGCCTATCATCAAAGCGGCTGGCCACCGCTGGTCGACTATAACGCAGAATTCTGGTCCCATATTTCGCTCATAGCGAATGCTCAGCGAGTTTCGGCCCCGTTACTCATCCAGCAATCAGATGACGAATTTCGAGCAGCAATCGCAAGTTATGCCGCCTTGAAGCAGGCAAATCGCGCGGCAGCTCTCTTCGTTTTTCCGATGGAGCATCACATAAAATGGCAGCCCGCGCACCGCTTGGCGGCGTACGAGCGCAATCTACGGTGGTTCGACTTCTGGCTCCGGGGCATCGGAGACGGACGGGAGTGGCAGTCAGAAGATTAGTCCATAACTAGCCAATTGATTGGTACACGCAGAAGTTGTTTCTTCGACGCTCTATCACACCTACTGCTTGCTTGCTGTGATGCCGTTAAGTCACGCCACATCGGTATGCGGAAAAGTCGATTTTTCGCCAAACGAACGCCAATGCCGCACCCATGCCTCGGTATCGACCAACATCAGTAGCCGCGTGATCTCCGCAGCGCTCGTCGGATGCCCTGGGCGAAACACCGTTTCTAGTGCGGATCGTTCGACAATCCTCTCATTCGCGAGATAACCGTCAAGCAGCCTTTCCTTAATCTCGTTTCGATAGTGGTGAAATATCTGGAAGCTGAAGCCTTGTGGACCACCCTTCGTCGTGCGATCGACAACGACTTCGGGAAGCGCGTGGCGGAAAGCTTTCCGCGCAACGGACCTGTCAACGCCTTGGTAACACTGCTGCCAGGCGGGGATCTGTAAGCAGAACTCCAGTAGGGGTTGGGACGCCAGCGGATGGAGAACCGATATGCCGCCCCGTTCGCGATAGGCGTCGAGGGAGTGGTGCATACGAATGAGCATCGCGACGTGCGCAGCCTTTGCCGGCAGCCGGCAACCCCTTGGTTGCTCCAGCCAAGGATGATGAACTGGATGAGAAACAACATCGTCGATCACCGTGTCCGACAGAAATGCCGGGTCGGTTCTCCACACGTAGCCGTCAGACGAATTTCGCCACGCACGAACCGCTTGCAAGATCACTCGCGCCCCAGTTGCCCCAGTCAACCTCGAGATATCGCGAACGGTTGTCAGAAGAGCGGGGGAAAAGCCATTTGCTAGGAATTGGTCCGCCACCGGCCGGGCCGAGTGGCTCATATAAAATACGTTGTCACCGCCGTTACCTGTGAAAATTGCCTTGGCATCAATCTGCCTCGCGACGCGCACCACCGCTGCATCGTACGCTTGCGTATCCAAGCGACCGCATGGCTTCGGCAAGTGACAGACCGATGACTTGTCTAAGTCGACATCTTCCAGAGCATAGCTCTCCTCGAAAAGCTGCCGGCCCAGATGAGAAGCGAGGGCGCGAGCGTATGAGCGTTCATCTCCCAGAGGATCATCAGTTTTAAGAGTGACGCACGCAAAATCGTTCTCAGAGGAGTGGAGGCAAGCAGCCACGATCGAGGAGTCAAGTCCCCCGGAGACGCCCAAAAGAGAGCGCGCTCCAGCTTTCGCCGATCCGCTTACGCAGAGTTGTGTCACTCGACGAAGTCCTTCAGCGTGATCCTCGATGCTCCGGTCTGACTGTTCGCATGCAAATCTCCAAGGGTCCCAACATATCTTCGTCGAGACGTCGGCCCGCTGAACTTGTAAGCTCATGCCGGGTAGAATCTGGCGCACGTCCTCAAGTGCGGTGCGTTCTTCTGGAAATCCTCCAAGTGCGAGCGCCCTGGCCAATTGCGGACGATCTAGCTCCGGTACAAATCCAGTTGCCGTGGCGAGTGTCGAAGGGTCGGACGTCAGTACCAATTCATCTCGGGAAACCGTATAGTAGCAGGGCAAAGCACCAGATGGGTCTCGGAGTACGAGTAAGTGACCCGGCGTGCGAATGACAGCGACATAGCGCCCCCAGAAGCGGTCTATAATGTGTTGGCCTTGCGTCGCTTCGATTGCTTCGACGTCGTCGGCATCAAACCGATATACAGGTTCTGCGGAGCCGTGGCGACGGAACAGCGTGCCGATCAGAAAACCCGTAGTGCCTGGAAGTGTAATTAGCTCTTTGGGATTACTGACTGCCAACAAGGAATGAGCTGCGATAGGGTGCCATTGCAGATGCGGCGGGAGAGCCCCAACGATGTGCCGAACAGGTTGCGCCCTCCGGCCCAATATGGAGAAATAGCGTACTGTCATCGGAGCACCAAGATCGGCGCGTAGTTATTAATTTGATCTACAGAGTCATTCAGCACGATGTCGTCATGTTGCACCCATGCGTGGGCCGAAAATGGGTCTGATCGCACTCCTATAACTAGAGCCGCTGAAACACCGTGTCCGCGTAAGATGGAGAACATGGCCAGCGACCGAACAAGACATCGATCCGTCCGACCAAGAATGAGTGCGGTCTGGTCAAAGGCGGACACCCAGCGGGCTATTTGCACCTCGCCCATCTCCTCGCCGGAACCTTGAGCACCTCGCGATATGCCAATACGTTCGAGTATGGAGGATAAGGGAAACAACCTCAACTTCAGGGAGGTCAGCAGTTCCCAATACAACGCGACGAGAAACTCCCAGACCGCAAATTTCCTTTGATTGCTTTCTAGTATAGCATCGCTTGCAATTTCGATCGCCGGATTATTGAAGTTGCCGCCTGACACCGGATCTTCTATGAGATACCCGGCCTCAATAAGCGATGAAAGAGCCTCCTCAGCCCCAACGAATTTCTCGCCGTTTCGGGCTACGAGGTGTCTGAAGGCTTGCGTGGATGGCGCGGGCAGCGCGAAATATCGGTTTTTGGGCAGATCAAGGAAGATGACACTTTGTCCCGCGATGCAGTGGAAGAGGCCTTCCCTCAATTGATAGCGCATGTAAAACGCCCTTCCCGGAAGTATGGCGCGCGCCATTGACGGCGCGCGCCACCGCCTTCAGTCGTCCTCGAGCCCGATGCCGGTCTGCTGCTTCTGAAGGATGCTGTCGTCGCCGCTCATCGCGCCGCCCTTTGTCTCGGCGACCACCGAGCCGAGGTCGATCAGCTCGTCGACGTTAAGTTCGCCATTCCGTTCCATGACACTTCTCCTCTTCAACAACCGCGAGAACTCGCGGCAGTTGAAAGTAGCCGCGTTGCGCTTCATGATGGGGGAAATATATCGAGACAGGTTGGCGCGATATTCTGAGGAAGACGGCGGAGCCGCTGTCCGCGAAAGGCTGCCTCTGCGGTTCTCATATTAACTGATTGAGCTTATTGAGTTATCGCGACGCCTCTCCGGTCTGGACAATATGTCGTTGATGGCAAATTTTCCTCAAATGGTATGCTTCTATTCTCCTTCGCACAGCTCTTCGGAAATCGGCTACCCGAGGGCTGGTCAGAGCCGAAAGTTCCTTTTCGGCAATCTTGGGTTCAATGGCATCCGCAATTCTCGTGTAGTGGAGTCGTTCGTTCAAACGACGGACGTGGATTGATGCTTGTCTATTCCCACTTGCATCCGCCAACGATGTGAAGATCTCCATTGCCCGCAATGCCAAATCCACCGCGGAGGCATCCTGAGCCATATTCGAATATTGCTGAAGCGCGCGTCGGAGCGCAGGTTCTCTCAGGCCGGACATACACGCCATTATCAGCTGCATGTGCCACCCAAGAAGCTCTATGAGTTCAAGAGGCTCAGGGATCGGAACCAGGAATCCCCCATCTTCATGGTGCATGAAAAGTCCTTCACCGACGAAAATGAAAGCCGCCTCGCGAACAGGGGTCTTGCTTGAGTGATGCCGGTTGGCAAGGTCTTGGATGTCGATCCGTTTGCCCGGGACGAAATGGCCGGCCAAGTAGTCGGCTTTCAGGCCGTGATAGACGCGCTCCTGCAATGGACGGTCCATTGCCGACATCACAGCCCAGCTCCTGCCGGGACCAGGGGGGTCGTCCACGCGGGGGTAAGAGCCTGGGTCAGGTGATCCAGATTTCGCTGCGCAATCATCTCGATGCACAGGCGCTCGAGATCGCTGAGGTCGCCCATCGCGAGCTGCCGCGGAAAGCACATCTTCTGCCCCGCGAAGAGAAGCGGGATGAGGATATGGCCCGTCGACAGCTCTAGCCGATAGGCGCAAGCCAGATGGTCATCCAGCCGAGAGCGTGGGTTACCGGCTTCGATCTCGCGAAGCCAGCGCACACCCATGCCAAGCTCGCGCGCCAGATCGCGTTGCGTCAGGCGCCGTTTCTTCCGTGCCTCTTCTATTTGCCGCCCTGACAGTACCTTGACATACAGGATCGGACTTTCAGCAACGGAAGTCGCCAATTGATGCGACATATCCGTGTCTCCTTACGGGAGATACCGCCCGCCAAGGCAATTCCATTGGTTTTGAGGCTAAGGTGTACTTACCACCACTGTCAAACGGAACCTCGGCCAACTTGTCGGGATTTACCCAACAAGATCATTGGCATCGCGTGAGGCCGGTGTTCTTGCCCCCGATTGCAGTGCGCGATCAAAAGCTCGCAGCAATGCACGCTGGTCCGCTTTTGTGACCTGCAGGAGCGCCACGATGTAGATTGTGCCCAAAGTGGGTTGCCTCGCTTTAGGCGAGTCCTGCTGGATACGCTCGGTGATGCTGGTTGCGATGTCCCACAGCTGGCACGAGGCGCCGACGTGATGTTCCTCTCCTCCCCCGAGCCAACTCACCTCCTGCCCGCTCAGTTGATCGATGATCTCATCGGTGGGCATGCTGTTCAGATACTCGATCGCGACGTGGAGCGTGGTTCCCCAGGCGATAAGCGACCGCGTGACGCGAATCAGATGGCAATGGGAATCTATCAGAACGTCCAATCCGGCCGGTGAAAGCCGGAGCTTAAAGCTGCGTCGTGCTCGACCCATCGCTCTCTTCCCATGCCAAAACTAGCGCTCGAACACCCGTTCGCGTTCCCGAACAGGTGCATTTCCACGACGAAGCGAGGCACAAGCGGCATTATAATGCCGCTTGTGCCTAAAACTGTTCTTCGGCGCGCTTGTCATCTCCACTGACCGATTCTGCTCCTCTTATGCTTTGTTTCGCCGCTTCGGCACTTCAGTGCCCTGCCTATTGCGGCAGGCTTTCGTGATGGTCATTGCTTAGGACGTACCGGATCGACGGAGACCACGAGCCTAAGCTCCAGCTTCGCCGCCCGGACTAGCCAAACCCCAAACCCGAGCGCCTTGCGGCGCCACGAGGAGACGCGTGCCATGGACTTTCCATGCTCCCCGCCCATGCTTGCAGGAGCCCTTCTGCTGGTCATCGGCGCCAACCCCGCCAGCGCCCAAACCTATCGTCCCGACGCGGAAGGCTACCCTTGCGCCCGTACCGCTGGGCTCGCGATCGTCCAGAACGAGGCGGGCTTCTCGATCCGCGAGAAGACCAACTCTGTCCCGCCTCCGCCTGCAGCGGCACCGTTGCCCCTCTCGGCGGCGATCAAACTCGGAAACTCGCTCACTCTCGACTGGCGAATTTTCGCGCGCACCTCCCTCGTTCGTCCGGAGTCATCCGATGTCGCGCAGCGGTAAACTGATCCTGGCTGCGCTACTTTGCGCATCGGCCCCCGCCCATGCGCAAGAAACCAGCGCCGAGCCGCTCACGGCGGCGGCCGCGGAGGCTCAGCGTCAATTGCGCCAGACCTTCACCAATCTGACCTTCGAGGACTTCGGTCCGGCGCCCGTCAGCGGTCCAATATATCAGGCTATTGCGGGTGGACGAGTCATCTATTTCGCGCCGGAGAGCCAGCATCTCCTCTTCGCGGCGATCTACGACAAAAACGGTGTCAACCTGACGGCTCTGGCGCAGGATGCGGGCGCAAGGAAGCGACTGGGCGCGATCAATCCCGCAGAGGCCCTTGTGATAGGGCCTGCGGGCGCGCCCAAGGTCATCGAGTTCACCGATCCCGACTGTCCCTATTGCCAGGCGCTCGAACGCTTCTGGCTGACCAAGGAAGCCGAGGGGAGACCGGTCCAGCGTCTCGTCTACTTCGTGAGCGGTATTCACCCACAGGCGGCGGCAAAGGCCGAGCATATCCTCTGCTCCCCGGATCAGCAGGCGGCCTTCAAATCCGTCTACTCCGGTGCTCAGCCTGCCGCGCTGCACAAATGCCGTCCCGGCGCCGAGAAGGTCGCTCGCGACGCCGAGACCGTCCGCAAGATGGGCATCTCGGGCACGCCGACGCTCTTCGTCGACGGCAAACTCGTTTCGGGCTTCCAGCAAGCCGAACTCGAAGCGTTTCTCGAGACCGAAAGCCGGAAACCCAAGCCCAGCCCCTGAAGGGTCGGCCCCTACGACTTTGGCGGATCTCGCACGAGCGCGGCGGTCGCCGTGCCGGCGAGGACCGGGATGCCGGCGGCAGCGCGCCTCCAGGGGCCGTCCAGCGAAGCCGCCGGCCGGACACGACCACCAATCGGTACCGGCAAGCATGATCTGGACGGCTCTGGTGACCATAAGGAGACTGAATATGTTCACTTTGCTTCGGGGAAGGACGTTCCGCACGATCGACGCGGCCGTCCTTTTCCTTCTGGCCGCGATCGCTGGCACGAGCGTCGCCTACGCCTTCCAGGCGCCGGCTGCTGGCGACCTTGGTTACGACATCTACGACATCGTCGTGAACCAGGGCGTGAAAGGACCGCTCGGCTTCGTGGGCGGCGTCGCCGCCTTCCTGTTCGGCGTCTCGCGGCTCTTCTCGAACATCATGATCGGCATCCCGACGATCGTGGCGGCGGTCTGCCTCATCAAGGCGGATTCGATCCTCCAGACCTTCGGCATGCTGATCTGAAGACAGGACGGGTGGCCGGTCCGCCGGCGCCCGTCCGCCGGAACGGAAGGTGATGGTCGCCTTCCGATGACCACGCTCAGCAGCGTGGTGAAGCAAGGGAGAAGGGCGTGGACGAACGACTTCCGCAGTTCCTGCACCGGCCGGTCCAGATCCTCTGGTTCGACAGTCAGGAGTTCATCGTCGTGATGAGCGTGATCTTCGTCGCGGTCATCGTCGGCGGGATCATCGGCTGGTCGCTCCTCGGCGCTCTTCTCCTCTTCATTCCCTGGAAGCGGACCAAGCCGCGCGGGTTCATCCCGCACCTGGCCTGGCGCTGGGGCCTTGCCCGCTTCCGCAACTATCCGGGTCCCACCCAGACCCGCTTCTTCGAGTAGGCGAGATGGCACATCCGTTCCGACGCAAGGCAGCGGCCGACATGATCGGCGACACTCGCCCGAGCTGGCACCTGCATCGCTATTTGCAGGGATCGGCCAACCTGTTCGAAGAGAATCGGCTGCTCAAGGTGGCGATCGCCGGCTTGTTCGGTATCACTGCGGTGCTCGGCACTCTCATCTATACCTCGAACCAGAACACGCGCACCGTGGTCGTGCCCTTCGGCGCGGACGGCGACCTCTATGTGACGGGGAACAAGCCGTCGGAGAGTTATCTCCGCTCGATTACCTTCAACATCGTCGGTCTCGCCGGCACCTATTCCGCTTATTCGGCGGACCGGCAGTTCCAGGAGCTGCTGCGGATCGCGCATCCCAGCGCGTACAACGGCCTGCGCGACAGCCTGAACCGACTGCTCGACGAGCTCGGCAACAATCCGACGCTCTCGATCGCGACCTATATCCGCGGCGACCAGCCCGTCACCTGGACGGGCAGCGAAATCCTCGTCCCTGTCGAAAAGGTCCGCGTGATCGGCGGCGTGATCCGCAAATTCCGCGGAAATCTGCGCATTCGCTACGCGCTCGAGAACGGCCGCTTCTGGCTGACCGCCCTCCAGGAGGAGAACTTCAGTGCCGATGTCCGGTAACCGCTTGAGGCTCGCTTGCCTCGCGGGGGCGTTCGTCGCGTCCCTGCCCGCTTCCGTCCCCGCCTTCGCCCAGTCGATCGCGGCGCTTCCCGACCAGACGAGCCGCGTCCGGCTCTCCAATCGCGACGTCAATCATGTCGTGTGCGTCGGCGGCGATATCGACGACGTCAAATTCTCGGCCGAGAAGGGCCTCGCGGTAGAGCGCGGTGGATCGGACGCCTGGATCAAGTTCCTCGTCCTCGAAACCGAAGATCCGAGTGCGGCGCCAGGTAGCACGAAGACGCGTACCTATGTGACGACTCCGTCCGAATTCTTCGTCTCGTGTAACGGCGCTATCTATCCGCTCTACGCCGAGCCCGCCGACATTCCGGCCCAGACCGTGACACTGGTCCCAGGCGGCGCGCAGCGTGCGCGTGCCAATGAGGCGCTTCTGGGACCGCTGGTGGAGGAAGAGCGGGCAGTCGGGATTGCGCTTGCGATCCTGCAGGACCGGGTGCCCGCGTCATTTTCCGAGGTCGCGCCTTCGCGCGACAGGCTCGCCCTTGTCGACCTTCCCACAGCGTCGCTGAGCGAGCGGCGGCGTCTCGAGGTCGAGGGCGCGGGGCTTTCGGTCAGTGAATATCTGGTCCGTTCGAGCGTCGCGATCACGCTCGATGAACGCGATTTCCTCGATACGGCGCTTGGGGACGACATCTTTGCCATCACGATCGACCGGCTGACGCTGGGTCCCAACGAGACCGCCAGGCTGATCGTCGTCCGCCGGAGTGTCCAGCCATGACCGCGCCGGAAGAGAACCCTCAGGGAGAGGCAGGACCGTCGGCCCGACAGGGTGGCGACGTCAACGAGACGACGAATACTCAGCGTCCGGCCCTGCTCGATCTGCCGGCGCAGTGGTCGAAGCTAAGTTCCGACCAGAAGTTGCGCGCCAAGCAGCTGGGTGTCGTATCGACGATCGCACTGCTTGGCCTCGGTCTCTATACGGCGAGCACCAGCGGCCAGAAGGAGGCGCCCAAGGCGCCCCAGGCTTCCAATCTCGACATGGGCGCGGGCCTACGCGGCGATAGCCTCGAGGTGAAGCTGCGCGGTGATCTCCAGAAGATCCTCGACGGACAGACCCTGCTGGGAGATCGGGTGACCGCGATCGAGGAAGGCAAGGTGGTCCCGGGTGCCGCCGGCACGGGCCACGCCCAAAGCGCGGGCGGCGACGGCGACCTTCCGCCTGCCCTTCCCGGCGAAGCCCCCGCCTACCCGCCGGCTCCTCCCGAGGCCAGGGGTGCGGCCGACGAAATCCCGGCGCCGCCTAGTGCTCCGGCTGCCCCAGCGGCCCCGCCTGCGCCGCCCACGGAACGGCAGGTCGGCGCGATCGGCGCGGCGACCGCAACGCAAACGGCGGAGGGAGGCGCGGGCGGCGGGGCCGCGTCAAAAAAAGGGAAGCGGACGATTTATTTGCCACCTGGTTTCATGAAGGCGCGGCTGCTGACCGGTATCGACGCGCTGGCAAGCCGGGACGCGACCAGTAATCCCGAGCCGATCATCGCCCGGGTCCAGGCGCCCGCTGTGCTCCCCAACGAAGTGAAGGCCAATCTCGCCGGCTGCTTCGTGATCGGTAACGCGACCGGAAGCCTCGCCAAGGAGCGGGTCGAGATCCAGCTCGTCTCGATCTCGTGCGTCGATTTCGAGAGTCACGCGGTGGTCGACCAAGCGATCAAGGGCTTCTTCGTCGACGCCGATGGAAAGAAGGGCCTCTCCGGGAAGGTGGTGACGCGCGCCGGTGCGACGCTCGCGCGTTCGTTCATCGCGGGCACGATCGCCGGCATTTCGCAGTCGGTCGAGGGCACGTTCGGTAGCCTCTCTACCTCGGCGCTTGGCAGCGTGCGCAGTCTCGACGCGGGCGACGCCGTCAAGTCGGGAGTTGCCGGCGGGCTCTCCAAGTCGTCGGACAAGCTCACCGATTTCTATCTCGATCTCGCCCGCCAAGCCGGCCCGGTGGTCGAAGTGGGCGCGGCCAAGGATGTCGTGGTCGTCATTCAGGAAGGCCTCGCCCTCGAGATCAAGCCGTCTGTCGGAGGCAAATTCTGATGCGACGCGCCCGCCATCTTACAGGAGGTTCCGCCATGCCCGCGCTGGCACACCAGTCTCTGCTTCGGTCTCTGCTCTCGCTCGGCCTGCTCGTGGGTTTGGGTGGATGCGCGACCGTCGGTTCGATGATGTCGCCCTATTCGGAGAAGTTCGACTGCAAGAATAGCGACCACGGCCAATGCATCCATCCCGATCGGGCGTATGAAGACGCAGTCGCCGGGGTCGTCTCGAAGTCTGACCCCAAGGTCACCAATGACCGCGCCATGCTGCGCCGGCAGGACGCCGACCGAGTTGGTTCCCGATCGCGGGGCGGAAGCGCGGGCAACGCCTATGGCAGCTATCGCGACAGCGTCTATCGCGAGTTGAAAGGTCTGATCGAAGCTCCGGTCACGCCGATGCTCAAGCCCGCGCAGACCGTCCGCACGCTGATCCTGCCTTATGCCGATCGGCAGCGCCCGGACCGGCTCTACATGCCACGCTACGTCTATTCGGTGGTCGACAAGCCCGTTTGGGTCGTGGGCGGCGCACTTGTCGCCGCGCCCGATCGCGCGTCTCAGGCCCCAATCCTCGGGCAGGTTCGCGATGCCGCTGCGCCCGATGCTGAGCCCGCGCCGGCTTCCTCGCCTGCACCAGCCATCGTGCCGCCGGTGCCGGAGCATCAGCCATGAGCGGCCTCAGCTATGCGCGTCTTCGCAACGCCGTGCGGCGCGACAGCTTTTCGGACTATCTTCCGCTCGTTGCGTGGGAGGAGGAGACCGAGGCGTTCCTCTGCATCGACGACACCTGGGGCCATGCCTGGGAGCTCGTGCCCACCGCCTATATGTTCGCCCATGTGCAGGGCGCTTTGCAGGGGCTGCTCAATATCCACTTCCCCGACGGGACGGTCCTGCAGCTCCACACCTTCGCGGACCCGCTGATCGACGACGCGCTCGACGCTTTTCTCGATTTGAAGACCCGCGACGATCCGCTCATTCAGGCCTCCGCACGTCACACCCACGCTTATCTCAGCGAAGGGCGGCATGGGCTCAAGGCCTTGCACGGTATCCCGGTTCGCAATTTCCGCACGCTGCTTTCAATCAAGACGCGCCGACCGCTGGGCGAGGATCTGCGCCGCCAGGTCGAGGAGCAATTGTCGAAGCTCGGCATCCGCCGGTTACCGCCCGAGGAGATGGTCGCCTTCTACCGGCGCGTCTTCAACGGCGTCGCCGATCCGGCACCGGGCGTCTTTGCAGACGGCACGACCACAGGCGCGCCGCCGATCGCCAAGCAGATCATCGATGCGGGTCCGGATCTCGTGTTCGAAGGCGCGGAGGTGTTCCTGGGCAACCAGGTCGCTCGTTGTCTGACGCCCAAGGCACCGGCCCGGCGCATCACAGCCGAGCGCGCCAACCGCCTCATGGGCGGCATGCGTGGCGCCTCGGAAGACAGCGACCAGATCGGCGGCCCTTTCCTCTACACGCTCAACATCCTGTTCGATCATTCGCAGTTCGAGATCCACAAGCGCGCGCAGATACTCTCGGCGCAGAAGGCCGCGGGCTCGTTCGCCGTCGAGGTCGGCAAGCAGATCGAGGAGATCGGCTGGATCCTGGACGAGGCGGGCAATAGCAAGTTCGTCCGCGTGATCCCGACGATCTGGGTGTTCGGCCGCGACCGCGCGCATGCCCGCGACCTTGCAGCACGCGCCAAGCGCCTTTGGGAGGGCGAACCCCTGCCCTTCTCGATGCAGGAGGAGAGCTATCTCAACCCGACGCTGCTGGTGATGAGCCTGCCGTTCGGGCTCTACCCCGACCGAACGACGCTCCGCCTGCTCGAACGGGACTTCCGCATGCCGGTGAAGGCGGCAGTGTTGATGGCGCCGATCCAGACCGACTTCCGCGGCGGCGGGCGCCCGGCGCTTCTCTATACGGGCCGCAAGGGCCAGCTCGTTACGCTCGATCTCTTCGACCCCAGGATCAACAACTACAACTTCGTCGTTTCGGCCGAGAGTGGTGCTGGCAAGAGCTTCCTGCTCAACAATCTCTGCCAGCAATATTACGCCAATGGTGCGCTGATCCGGATCATCGATATCGGCGGGAGCTACCGGAAACTCTGCACGCTCTGCTCGGGCCGCTATATCGACATCGGCGAAGAGCATCTGGTTCTAAATCCCTTCGATATGGGGCTCGCGCTCGACGGCGATGACAAGCAGTCGGCGATCACCATGGCGGTCGCGATCGTCGCCGAGATGGCGAACGCTTCGACCCGCAAGGGCGTGACCACATCGGAATGGAACCTCCTCAAGTCCGCCGTCCAATGGACGATCGATACGGGGAGGGCCGATCATGGCATCGACGCCGTGCGCGAATGGCTCGGCACCTATCCCTCGCTCGTCGAGACCGATCTCGACCGCGTTGAACACCTAGTGCCGACCTCACGGGAGCTCGCTTTCAATCTGCGGGATTTCGGCTCGGGCGGCGCTTACGGGCATTATTTCAACGGGCCGTCCACCCTCGACATCCGCAACGACGAATTCGTTGTGCTCGAACTCGAGCGCCTCAAGGCGATGCCGGACCTCTTCAACGTCATCGTCATGGTGGTGGTGAACGCGGTCACGCAGGAACTCTATCTCTCCGCGCGCGACCGTCCCCGCTTTGTGCTCTGCGACGAAGCCGCGCAGTTCATGACCCGGACAGATGGGCAGGACCTGTCGCGCCTCGCCGAGGCCTTCGGGCAGGGCTACCGACGCGCGCGCAAGTATCGCGGTTCGTTCGGCATCGTGCTGCAGTCGATGAACGACCTCACGCTGTTCGGTGGCACTGGCCAGGTGATCCTTGAAAACGCCGCGACGCGGTTCCTGCTGCAGGGCTCCACCTATGACCGCGCGGTCGACAACAAGATCCTCGACTATTCGGGCTTCGTCCTCGATCTCCTGAAGTCGGTCCGCAACTCGAAGCCCAATTATAGCGAGGTGTTCATCGACTCGCCGCTGGGCCTCGGCATCGCGCGGCTCGTGGTCGATCCTTTCTCCTACTGGATCAACACGTCCGCGCCAGACGAGGTGGCCGCTTTCGAGGCACTGTTACGCCAGGGGCTTTCGCCGCTCGAAGCGATCTGCCGCCTCGCCGGCGTCGAGCCCTCGCAGATCCTGGGCGCGCCCGCCGCGTCCGGCCTCGTGGGAGCGTGACCGCCATGACACGCTATCGGCCGCACCCCGATCAGCTTCCGCTCAACTGGTCCGACAACGAGGCCATCGAAATCATTGTAGAGCAACGACTTGCGGAGCGGTTCGAAGCGGAGTCGTTCCAGTGGCGCTTCCGGCTCGTGATGATCGAGACGGCAATGATGGGACTGCTGGTGCTCGTCGCCGGGTTGTTCCTCAAGCAGCCGACCATGATGGTACTGCGCGCTTCGCTCATCGTCGCCGCATCCTGCCTCGCGACCGGCCTTCTGCTGCTGAGCCTCTCAGCGGGCACCGCGAAGCTGATGAGCCGTCTGCACCGGTGGAGACGGCGATGAACGGCCTTATCTCTTCCACGCCCTCGCAATCGGCAATCCGGCTCACCGTCAGCGGCTTCCTGCTCATGCTGGTCCAGAGCGCGCTCTTGCTGATGACGCCGTCGCTTACCGGCGATGCCGGCACGCTGATCTGGCTGCTGACCCCACTCGCGCTTTGCGCATTCGTCGCCGCTCTCATCGGCGTTCCCGAGCCTCCCGAAGAGCATTGGAGGCAACGCCATGGCCGCTGATCTGTTGCGACGGGTCCGTCGCGGGCCGATCCCCCTTGTGCTGCTGACGGGCAATGCGCTGGCCGTCGCTGCGGCATTCGCCGCGACCGCCCCGTTGGGCGGCGCCCAATCGCGCAGCACGATTGGACGGACCTGGCCGATCGCGGAGCCCGATGCCCTTGCCGAGATCGAGGCCAAGGTCGCGACTCTGCCCAGCGACATGAGCAAGGCGTTCGGCCCGCGCGACAAATGGAGCGCGCTCAAGGCGGCCCCGCTCGGTGTCGCCGGCGCCGATCGTGTGCGCAGCGTCGTCCCGTTCTACACGCTCGACTTCGGCATCACGCTCCCGGGCGGCAAGACGCTCTACCCGAAGGGCTTCACCTTCAATCCGCTGACCTATGTGAAGCTGCCCCAACGCCTTGTCGTCGTGCATCCGCGCGACCTTGGCTGGGCGCTCCGCAATGCCCGCCCGAGCGACTTCATCCTGCTCTCCGCGCTTGGACAGCAGAACGGCGACGCGATCGATCTGAGCGAAAAGACCGGCCGGGCGATCTACATCCTGGAGGAGCGGGTCAAGCAGCGTCTGGGGCTCACCGTGGCTCCGGTCGTCGTCGAGCAGTCAGGCACGCGTCTCGTCCTCACCGAATATGGACCGAAGAGCCGGACTGTCGCGAC
This sequence comes from Sphingobium sp., assembly GCA_051305835.1. Lineage (GTDB taxonomy): Bacteria > Pseudomonadota > Alphaproteobacteria > Sphingomonadales > Sphingomonadaceae > Sphingobium. The sequence goes on along the minus strand of JBPPMC010000181.1, from coordinate 37,542 downwards.
TGCCGCGAACGGGGCGACGCGATGATCGGGCGTCTTCCCTTCTTCGCCACCGGACTCGTCATCGGCCTGCTGATGACGCTCGTCTGGCCGAGTCAGGCCCATGCCTCCAAATGCGAGGCGGGCACCGTCTTCAACCCGATCACCAAGGTGCGCTGGACGTGCATCTTTCCGATCACGGTCGGCGGCATCCGGGTGGGAAGTTTCGACAAGCTCGACAAGGCGCTCGACGCACAATCCTCGTCCAAGCCTCTGTGCGCCTGCCGCAAGGGTCTCCAGTTCTGGTTCGGGGTCAAGGTCTCCTACTGGTCGCCGAACCGGATGGTCGATGTCGTGACCGAACCCGGCTGCATGATGGCGCTCGGCGCCGACCTGCTACCGACCGGCGGCAAGCTGCAAGGGAGCCAGTCATCCATTTCGGACGGCACCAACACCCGCAAGATGTTCGCGCAGATGCACTATTACATCTCGCCGGTCTGGGCGATGCTCGACATGTTTACCGACCTGCCGTGCCTCGAGAATGACGGCTTCGACGTCGCCATGATCACCGAGGTGCTGCCGACCTGGCAGTCGGGGACGCTCGGCGCGATCATCCAGCCCGAAGGCATTCTTTTCGGGAATCCCGCCGCCGGTCTCGCCTGCATGGGCGATAGCGCCGCGGCAGCTGCGGGGAAGGTCGTCGACCCTCTGTTCTGGTGCATGGGTTCGTGGGGTGCGACCTATCCGATCGCCGGCGACATCCATTTCGACGACAGCGTCGAGGCCTGGGCGGGGCTCGCGGCACGCGGTGTCTTCATGATGGGACGCCTCGGCGCGCTCACGATCAGCTCTGAGGACGGCTGCTCTTTCGTGCCGCAGCCCGTCTGGACCAAGTCCCGCTACAAGCTCCAGATCATGGAGCCGGTGAAGGGCGGCAAGTGCGTCAACATCGGCCGCCCGGGCGCGCTGTGGTCCTCGGCCAAGCATGCGCCGGGCAAGGACAACGCCCAGTTCATGCTCTTCGAAAAGGTGATCTGCTGCGCCGGGATACCGGTGCCATGAGCGGGTCGCTTTCCCCCTGTTCCGCGCGAGACAGCCGTCCATTCCGGAGGTCTGTTCGCCAAGGCCCCTACGGCCGATGGCTTCCGCGCGGGACCGGAGCGGCGCCGCTATGCCCCCCTGGCGGCGTCGCTCCACCCCCGGCCAGCGCGGCCGCAACGCTCCCCCGACGGGATCGGCGCTTCCTCTTCGCCTGTTCCGTCATGGCGACCGCGCTGGCCATCTCGCACACGTCGCCCGCCGGGGCGCAGACGATGGAAGATCGCGCCCGCGCGGCCGCCGAAGCATCGCGCGCAAAGACCAGCGATAGCGACGCGCTTCAGCAGAACTATGTGACGCCGGGACTGGCCGGTCAGCAGATTTCGACCGTCGACAACAGTCGCACGTTCGCACCGAACATCGCGTGCCAGAAAACCGCGACGATGCTGGAGGTGCTGGTGCAGCCGGCGTCGAGCGGCGATCTCGGCAAGGTCACCATCGCGCGCGACACAGATCTCGACGGGACTGTCGACAGCACGGCGAACCTTCCCGTGCCGGTATCAGGGATCTGCGCGAATGGCGTCGTCTCCTGCGAGCCAGGCACCTGGAACAATTGCAGCTTCTTCCGCTGGGATGTCGACGCTGCAACGGCGCTCAAGCTGACCTCTGTCGACATGCCCAGGCTCGCGGGCTGCTACTGCCTAAACAACAGCTGCGGCACCAACCTCGCATGGGGCAACATGGCGTCGGTGCTGCGCGATCTTGGGGGAGGGATGATCGGTGCGCTTACGACGGCCGACCCGCGCTATGGTGTCGCCGAAGCCGTGATCGACGGTCCGTCGATCCGCTATGTCGGAGCGCAATCCACCGCCTGCTCCACGAATCCCGACCTTCCCCAGACCGCCTATCGCGCCAATCCCGCAACGATCGCGTCGGATGCCTATGCCGCGTCCACAGGCAATTCCGTGTTCCAGGCGCTCAAGGGGTCGGCGACCGGTACGGGCACCGCGCTCCAATATCGCCATTGCTCGATCGAGCGGCGGGTGACCGTGTTGAAGCCCGGCGCGCAGGATATCATCAGCCGAACCTCGGGCGGCTATTCCACGATACAGAACGGCTCGTCCTTCGATTTCCTGATGGGCTCACCGGCGGATAACAGCCTCTCCGGCGGAAGCTGCACGCTCATCGACTTCCGCATGACGTTGCATGTGAGCGACCCCGACCGCATCGTCGACGCACGGCTTGCCGAGTTCTTTGCCGACGATTGGGCGCAGGTGCGGATCGATGGGCAGCTGATCGGCTCGGGTCCGTCCGCCTGGACCACGCTCGGACTTCCGCCGAGCAAATGCGAGCTCAAGAAAACCTTCTATTCCTACCCGAACCTCGATCTACGGCCCTATCTGACCGCCGGTGATCATGAGATCTGGCTGCGCGTCGCAGTCGCATCGGGTGGCGAAGGCTTCGCGCAAGTCCATGTCGACGTCGACAATAGCTGCAAGACGCTGGAGCAGGTCGTCGACGGTTGCGGAGCGATCGCCTCCGATCCGCAATGCAAGCTCGACAGCGAGCTGATCGATGGTGTGCAGACCTGGATCAACGGCGTCGCGACCGGGCTGCGCCCCCTCCCCCAGACTCGCATTTTGGGCGGGCCGAGCTGCCCGACACAACTCACGCGCGATTTCTTCCTGAAGGACCGCACCTACCGGTGCGCGGTCGATGACATCTCGCAGCCCGACATGAGCCGCGGCGCCTATATCATCGACCATTCGACCGAGACGATGCTGGCCGACCGGACGCTCCAGAGCGACGGAAGCTACGCGACATCGACGCGGGCCTTCACCCTTCCCGATCGCGGCTCGGTGCCGGCCTGCGAGCCCGTGTGCAAGACCCGCGCACCCAAGGCCAACAGCGAGGCAGCGCCCGATGGCGTCGTGGGCGCGAAACAGAATGTGCCGACCGGCTACGACACCTTCTTTCACGCCTGCACTGCTGACAATCAATGCCCGGCAGGTCCTGGCGAAGAGGTTGTCTCCGCCTGCGGATGCCTCGACGATTTTCCCGAAGCGGTGGTGATGATGCAGACGGTGCGTCTCGCCGGCGCCGACATGGTCTGCACGGGGAGCGTGCAATGATGGGCCTCCCGACAACGAGATACTGGTATCTGGACCCGCGCGGTGCGGCCCTCGCGCTGATGGTCGGGGCGGGTGTCGCTCTCGCCTGCCCGAGTGCCGCCCGGGCGCAACAGATCTGTGCGGCCGATCTTAACAACAACGGCGATGCGGCCGATGAAGGCGAACAGGCGAGCTGCCGTTCCACCACCAGCGGCGCGTGGCTCTGCCCGATCCAGGAGGTCGACTGCGTCGCTGACGCCATGGGCCAGTATAGCTGTCCGGTCGGACCGCAATATGCGTGCCTTGTGAAAGCTGCTGGCGGCCCCCCGGCGTGCTCGCCCAATCAATGCGCGGATCTCGCGACCAACCCCATCGTGGAAGAGCCGCCGATGGACGATCCAGGCACCGAGCCGGATGGCGGCATCGATGGCGACGGCAATTGCCTGGGAAAGATCGAGATATTCTCGGGGCGTGGGGTCCGGTGCCGGCCCGCCGGGCTTTCGACCACCTTCGCGAACTGCTGCAAGGACAAGGGAAAGATCGTCAAGGACGGGATGGGTTCGTCCATCTCGTCGATTGGCACCAAGATCGCGGTGGCCAAGGGCGTGTTCACCGGAATGAAGGCCGCCTACACGGCGTTCAAGGCGGGCGCGACCGCGAGCCAGGCGGCAAGTTCGGGGGCCAATGCGCTGATTGTCGGCCTCGACCCGACCTCGCTCGCCGTCAGTCTCGCGATCAACTTCATGATCGATTTCCTGTTCTCCGGCTGCGACCAGCAGGACATGGAGACGGCGATGCTGCGCTCGTCGGGCATGTGCCACGAGATCGGCAGCTACTGCACTTCGAGCTTCCTTGGGGTGTGCCTGCAGAAGGCCCGCGGCCATTGCTGCTTCAACACCAAGCTCGGCCGCATCATCCAGGAGCAGGGCCGCCCCCAGCTGAAAGCCTTCAACGGCAATCTGTGGGGCACGGCCAAGAAGCCGATGTGCCGAGGGTTCACGCCCGAAGAGTTTCAGGCGCTCGATTTCAGCAAGATGGATCTCTCCGAATATTATGCGGACATCGAAGCCCGCGCCCAATCCGACATTCAAATCGACATGGGGGAGCGCATTGATGCGTATCTCAAAGCGGTCAATCCATAGCGCCGCCCTTCTTGTGCTGCTGGGCGCGGCCACCGCCGCGCTCGCGCAGGACAGCGCGCGGCAATCTGCCACCGATCAGGGGCAGGCCAGCATGGACCGGCTCGAAGGCGCGATCGCGCGCGGCAAGGACGATGCGGCACATCTGCCCGATCCCAGGCTTCCACGCACGGACAACCCCACCGACCAGAGGCGCGCGTTCGACGGTCTGCACAAGAGACTCCCGGCGCCCGACATGGAAGCACGCGCTCGCGCCGCGCAGGCCCGCGGCGAGACAAGCCTCGCGGCCGAACGCGAGCGACAGGCCAAAGCGCTCCGCCAGGCGCTGGGCCTTGAGCCTGCCGAAGAGCAGGCGCTCGCCAAGGCGAACCCGGCAGCCGCTGCCAAGGGCTGGGTCCCGGTCCTGTTCGTGTCCTCATCGATGCCGATCTCGACGCTACGCAATTACGCAGTCCAGCTCGAGAAGGTCCGCGGTGTGATGGCATTCCGCGGCGTGCCGGGCGGTCTCAGGAAAATGGGTCCGATGGCGAAGCTGACCGCTCAGATCCTGCGATTCAATCCCGGCTGCGAGGGGCCGAACTGCGTAATGCGCGACGTCCAGCTCATCATCGACCCGATCGTCTTTCGCCAGCATGGGATCGCCCAGGTCCCGGCGCTCGCCATGATCCCCGGCGATCCGACCCAGGCCTATTGCGAGCGCGACGATGAAAGCCCGCGCGCGACCCATGTCGTCTTCGGCGACAGCGCGCTTTCCGGAATGTTCGAAGAATATGCCCGCCTCGGCGGGAAGGAGGAGGTAAGCCATGCTCAGGCTCTTCTGGGCGCTCGCTAGGGCGATCGCCGGCTTGTGGCCGCGTCTGCGCCGATTGCCTCGCAAGGCGGCGATTGCGCTTGGGGCGCCGGGGCCTGAGCAGCCGGCACGGCCCGAGCGGCTCTTGCGCGCCATGATCGTCGTCCTGCCGGTTGCTCTGATCGCGGCGCTCGTCGTGCCGCAGGTCAATCTGGTCATGACGCCGTCGATCGAGGCCCTCGCGGTGCGCAAGAGCCCGGGGCCGATTGCCCGCGGCGACTATGTCATGTTCACGCTTCATCATCCGATCGCCGGGCCGAACCCGGTGTCCGTCACCAAGCACGCGCTCTGCATGGCGGGCGACCGCCTGACGATGTTCGAGACGCCGTCACCTCTGGTCCCGCATAGCAGGGACGGTCACTATTTTTGCAACGGGGAGCTGCTGGGCGTCAGCCTTCCGCAAGCCCATAATGGGATGAAGCTCGACCATATGAGGTGGAGCGGGATCATTCCCGCCGGGATGGTCTATGTCGGCTCGACGCATCCCCGCGGCTTCGACAGTCGCTATTTCGGACTCCTGCCGATCGCGCGACTGACCCGGATGGAGCGCATCCTGTGAGCGGGGGGAGACTCGCCGCGGCCGGCGTCGCCTGCGCGCTTCTGCTCCCGGCGATGGCAGGCGCGCAGACGGCCGGCCAAACGTCGGGGCCGCACCAAGGCTATTGGTGGTACGAGGCCCCTAAGCCCAAGGCTGATGAGAGGCAGGAGCCGGAGGCGCTCGCGAAGCCGGTCATCCCGCCCATGGCTGAGCTTGCGACCTGGACGCCGCCAAAGATCCGCAAGCTCATCGAGGAGCAGCGTGACTATGCAGCGACCGTGCTGACGGTCGATGCCGTCGCGGATTTCTGGCGGCTCCAGGATTTCGCGCGGCGAAAGGCCCGAGCGTTCGCGGGCGTCACCCAGATCGCAATGCTGCGATATCCCGAACTCAACTCGAAGTCCGCGAACCCGATGGTCGGTGACGCCCGTTCCGAGCTGACCGACGAGAAGGATGCCATTCGTCGGTCCTATCTGCGCGCCCATGCCGGCGAGTTCGCGCTCGTCATGTTCTCGCGTTCGACCTGCGGCTATTGCCGTGTCCAGTGGCCGATCATCCAGCGTTTTCAAGAAGAGGTGGGCTGGCAGGTCACGCTCATGGATATCGACAAGCGGCCCGATCTCAGGGAGCGGTTTGGAGTAGAAATCACACCGACGACGATGGTCATCCGGCGAGGTAGCCAGCAGCGCATGATCATTGCCTCGGGCGTCGAGGCTTATCCCAACCTCGCGCAGATGGCCTATCAGGCGGTGCGTCTCCTGCGCGGCGAAATCCGCCCGGAGCAGTTCATGACCGGCCCGGGCGAGGACGCGGGTTTCTTCGACGCGCTGGGCAACGGCCCTGTCTCGGCGAGCGACCCGAGGGCTCTGGGCGGCGATCTCGTGGAAGCCTCCAGCGAGCCGAGGCGATGATGCGCGGTCTCATTCTCCTCGGAATCCCCGGCCTCGTGATCGGCATGGGCCCTGCGGCGGCGCAGATCGTGACGCGCGACGACGCCATGCGGGCCGCGATCCACCCGGTTGGCGACGCGAAGACCTTGCAGGCGTGGCTCTCGCGGGTTCCGATAACGCGGGACTTTCCCGATGACTTCAATGCGACTCTGCGCGGACACGGCGCCGCGTTCATGATCGAGATGACGACAACCCCCGGCTGCGTGCCCTGTGGCGACCTCTGGACCAAGCTGACGGCTCTGGGAACGCGCTATGGCTGGCGGGTACACACGATCAGCGGCCAGGAAGCAATGATCCGATCGGGACGTCTCGGACTGCCCTGGGTCGGACATCCGGTCGCCTGGGTGAGGCCGGTCGGCGACGACACGCGCGTTGTGCCGGTGGCGATCGGCACCGACCATTCGGCCAATCTGGCCCGCAATCTCTATCTGGCCTCGAAGATGCTGACGGGGGTGAGGCCCGACGTCGGCGTCCGGGCCATGTCCAAGTTCACCGGCATCGTGGGGCTGCCGGCGACCCGTTCAGGAAGGCGCTGAGCAATGGCGGACTCGGTCCTTTTCTTTGTCATCCCAAATCGTGCGGAGTCCGCCATGCTCGTTTGCCATCGCACTATCGTCCGTTCGCTGATCGCCCTTCTCGCGACGATCGTTGCCGCGGCTCCCGCTCACGCGCAGAGCTGGGCGGAGAGCTGGTTCGACAATGTGACCTATACCTCCCCGGGCAGCTTCGAGGACCAGACGCGCGGCTACATCACGGCCGGTGGCATGTCGGGCCGCGTCGACGTCCACAACGACTATCTCATGTCGGTCAGCCTGCCCAAGGTCCGCGCCGGCTGCGGCGGCATCGACATGTTCCTTGGTGGCATGTCGTTCCTCGATCCGGACTATCTGGTCCAGAAGCTCGAGAGCATTCTACAGGCGGCGCCGGCGGTCGCGTTTCAATACTTGTTGGAAACGCTCGATGAAAAAATGGGCAACATCATCTCGAAGATGGAAGCGGCGACGAATTTCCTGAACTCGATCCAGGTCAACGATTGCCGGCTCGCCAACCGCATGGTCCAGATTGCGAAGGGCGACGACAATATGTCGGGCATCATTGAGGAGATGACCGGCTATCGCTCCGTCAAGCAAGGGTTCGCCAAGAGCTATCAGCAGAGCCGCGAGAGAATCGAAGCCAACAACAACAATCCCACCGAGGATCTGAAGGACGCGCTCGCGAACTGCCCGGCGGAGGTGACGGAGATCTTCCGCACCGGCTCGCTTCTCGCCCATGCCGCGCAGCGGGTCGGTGCCAGCGACTGGGCGAGCGTGATGCGTGCGCGGGTCGGTGACGTCTATATGCGCTGGGATGACGGCGACCGTGTTCCACTCTTCACGGCCATTCCACAGTGCCCGGCGCAGGATACTGAAAGCGCGCAAGATTTCCTGACAGGTCGCGTCCAGCGCCGCACGCTCAATTTCCCGCCGACCGGCGCCGACTGCGGGCAGGACGGCAGCGGGCGGGGAGCGCTCGTTCTGGCGCGGGAGCGCATGCAGTCGATCGCCACGAAGATCCGCACGCGTGCCGCCTTGTCGGCCGAGGAGCGGCAGTTCGTGGCCAATGTCCGGACGCTGCCGGTCTATCGGATGCTCGAATGGGGCGTGCGCCAGGGCGTCGTCGACTCGGTGATCGGCGACACGGACGAACTGGTTGCGCTCACGCTCGCCTATCAGATGCTCAACGACCTCACCCGCAGTATCGACTTCACGGTGACGAACGCCGAGCGCGGGGCGACGGTGGCGGGGTCAACCGACGGTAACAACAAAAACGTCTGCCAGACGCGAATATTGTCCAAGGGCATCGAGCAGTTGCGCGATCTCAGGGATGAAGTGCTGCGCCAGCGCGCGCAGATGCGCCAAAGCTACATGGCCGCGCTCAACCAGGCCAACCTCTCAGCCAATTACGCGGGGCTCCTGCGCGAACGCGACCGCGATGCCCGCGACGCCGCCGGCGCTGCGGCCCGTAATCAATAGGATCGGACCGCGATGCGTCGGTTTGCTAGGCCTCTGGCCGCCCTCCCCGCCCTTTTCCTCGCCTCGCCCGCGCTGGCGGTCGAAACGAGCTTCCACACCTATGACGGTTTTGCCGAGACAGTGGACGCCTTCCGCCTGGTCTCGATGATCTTCGGAGATCCGCGCTACGAGACGCTGGTGATGATCGTCGCAACGGTCGGGATCGGACTCGGCGCGATCATCGCAAGCGTGCGCGGGTCCGGCATGGGGCTGGTCGCCTTCGGGTTTCAGATTCTCATAGGTGTCGGCCTGTTTGTCGGGCTTATCGCCACAACCGGCACGGTCCATGTCTACGACCGGGTGCGCAACGCTTATCAGCCGGTCGGCGGGGTTCCCAACCTCCTCGTGCTCGTCGCAGGCGCGACCAACATGATCGAGCGGGCGATGGTGGAGACGATCGACGACAACACGCTCGATCCCAATGCCAAGATCGAGTTCGGGGCCGGCGGGCACAGTTTTGACCTGTTCCTGAACGCCGTTTCGCCCCGTGGGCCGATGACCGACGTCTTCCTGGATGCGACGATCAAGGACTATGTGCGCCAATGCTATCCCGTGGCGCGGGTGTCGGCCGCTTATGGCGTGGACGATGACCAGCTCTTTCGAACCTCGACCGATCTGCCCGCCTCGTTTGCGGCGATGGCCGGGCCCGCCACCTTCTCGACGGTCAATACCGAAGCCGACAAGGGAGGCACGACGGTCAGTTGCAGCGAGGCGTGGACGCATATCTCGGACCGCCTCTCGGATCCGGTCCTGTTTGATGGCTACACCAAGCAGATCTGCGCCCGGACCGGCTACGACACGGAGAATGCGCAGCAGATGGTTCGGTGCCGGGAGCAGCTAGGCGAAATGGGCCAGATGATGCTGGGGCGGCCGCTGAGCGCTCAGGCGTTCCTGACGCACATCCTCCTCGGCAACACGGTGGGCGACGTGCTGTTCGAGGATTCGCCGGCGAGTGCGGCCAGAGTCATGGCCAATCGGGCCGTCATCTCCAACGGCCTTGCGACCATGTCGGTGGCGAACGAATGGATGCCGACGATCCGCGCCACCGTGTTCGGCATCATGCTGTTCATGATCCCGATCGCCATCCTGTTCATCCTGACGCCGATCAATCTGCGGGTCGCGAGCTTCGCGCTCGGCATGTTCGTCTTCGTGGCGCTCTGGGGCGTTATCGACGCCGGTATCTATCAGCTCACGCTCGGCCGCGCGATGGCGACCCTCGCGGAGCTGCGCTCAAACGCGCTCGCGGCCAATGCCTGGCTACTCGCCCCTTCGGCAGCGATGAAGGCGCTGGCGATCTTCGGCAGCTTCCGCACGGCCGCCGCCGGACTTGCCGGCGCGTTCGTCTTTACCGTGTTCCGCTTCAGCGGCAATGTGTTCACGTCCTTCACGTCGGGCTCCCTCGGCGTGGCCAGTCAGGGCACGGCCGCCGCCGCGCCAATGGGTACGGCCGAGGGACAAGCGGCGGCGCTGGAGGCGCAGGCCTCGGCATTGGGCACCCGCTCTCGCGTCGCGGCGACATCGAGCTTCGGGGATTTCGGGGAACGATCGACCTTCGGTGCCAATCGCGTCTTCGGCGAGGCAGGCCATATCCTTGGCGAGCGCCCTGGCACCTCAGGTGGGACGGCAATGGCGCTCGGCGGCATCGAGGGTTCCCGCCAGATGGGAAGCCTTGCCCCAGCTCTGGGTGGCCGGGACGTGACAGATCCAGCAGTTGCGCGCGCCGTGCAAGCCAATGCCGCCACCACAGCGATCCATCAGTTCGCCGAGAAGGATGCCCTGCGAAGCCTTGGTACGGGCTATTTTGGGGAAGGTGAAGCCGGTGAGAAGGCGTTCGCCGCCTTCTCGCAGAACCTCGTGCAATGGCGCGCCTTTGGCGATCAGAGGGCTTACGGCATGATGATGCAGGCGGCGACGCGGCATTACGAGCGGGCTGGCTACTCGACAAGCGATGCGCAGCTCAAGGCGTCGGGCGTGATCGGCGAGGCCCAAGCCGATCCGACCTTCGCCAAGCTCATCGCCAATAGCTGGGAACAGGAGCAGATGCTGAGGAACGACCTCACGTCGGCGCAGGTCCAGGTCGGCGCGATGGAAGGGCGGCGCGACTATGCTGGCGACAACGTCGCGGGCGTCGAGCGCGCGAACGTCGCAACCGAACAGGCATGGCGTAGCGGCGCCAACCAGGGCCAGCGCGAGGCGGCCTCGATGCTCGGTCTTTCGATCGACGAAACGTCCCGCCGCGTCGGCTTCATTAACGCGCTTTCGGGCGAAGCCCGCAGCACCGCCATCACCCAGCTCTCGCGCGCCACGGGTAGGAATGAGGCGCAGGTCGTGGGGGCGCTCGAGCGCTACAATGCCGCTGTGCAGGTCGGGACCGCCGATGGTGCCAGCGCCGAGGCTGCCCGCGAAGGCACGAGCATCTATGGCCGGACCAGCGAGGCGGCCGGCTACGATTTTGCCGAACGTTCCGGCAAGCTCGATGCGCAGCGTGAGGTTGGGACCGATGGCACGCGAGGCGCAGCGCGGATCGGCGAGCAGCGGCGGCAGTCGGAGAATTTCGGTTATGCCGAGGGCGCTGCCGCCGCCGGTGTCTCGACGCGCGAGGCAGCCCGGCTCGACAGCTTCATCCAGGCGTTGAGTCGCACCGCGGGCAATCAGGTCGACATGGCCGAAGGTGGCGCCGGGGGTATCGCCGACCGCGCCCGGAACGAGCGCCTGACCTCGATCGTCGACCGGGAACGGCTGACCCGGATGCAAGACCTGCTGGCCGAAAACGGCATCAAGCTGTCGAGGCGGCAGATCGCGATGGATCAGAATGGCGACCTCAGCCTCAACCTTACTCCTGAGACGGCGGGTGCAATGTGGAAGGCCGGCCTCATCAATGAGAGCCAGCTCGGTGCGATCGCGAATGGCGGGCATGCCCGCTTCAGCTTTGCGCACAACGACCTTCTCGTCTCCAGCGGAACGGATTTCAGCCGGTCGGCGCGCAGCGATACCAGCACCCGGTTCGAGGCTGGGAAGCAGGCGGGCCCGGATACGATCGAGAATTTCATGGGCGGCGGCGCGGAAGGCCAGGCTATGCTTGCCAATTGGCTGCGCGGCGGGTTCGAGATGGACCGCAAGGGCGAATGGCGCCTGAAGCCGCAGGTAGCCGACACCCTCCAGCGCGATGTTCAGGCGATCATGGCCCAGACCGGCTGGCAGAGGAGCCTGTCACGATCGGCGCAGGACCAAGTCGCAATGGGAACCAATGTAGGCATCGATGTGGGCCGCTCCGTCGGGGTCACCGATACCGAAACGTCTGGCGGGCGCGCTAACATTGTGGGTCGCGGGCGGCAGGCTCCGCAAGGACCCATTGAGAGGAAGGACCGTACCACGGGAGGGCATTTCGGAGCCAAAGTCGGCTTTGAAAGCCGCGATACGGGCAGCACCAGCGAGACCGCTCAGTCTTCGCTCGATATCGTCAACTATGACGTGCGCGATTCCATTGCGGCTGCCGAGCGGGCCGCTGCCCGCTCCAACAATCCCGAAGCGACTTTCTCTCGCGAATTGTCGAACCGCATCCTGGGTAGCGAAGGCATGCGCAATCGCTACCTCCAGGACGCGGACAATGGGCGCGCCACGTTCGACATCACCGGACCGCTGACGTCCTTGGAACAGAACTCGGTTCTCGCGAAGGGCAGCTTCTCTACGGATATCGCCGGCAGTCCTGGCGACGGCGATAGCAGCTTCAAAAAGCGTTAGAGGTGCTTGCCTGTATGCGGATTGATGTACCCTGCATTGAGCGGATTCAAAGGGTTTCCAATCCAGAGGGGTCCCGAGCGAGGGTCGAACATGTCGGTTCCCTTCCCGATGTTATCCAGAAAGCGATGATCCTCTTCCTGCCTGCGTCTTGCGTGGAATGCTTCCTCCTCTTCATCGGTCAGAGGTTTTCCATCGCCCGATCCAACGAACTCATCCAGGCGCTTTCGCACATAGCCGACGCCCAGCACCATGAGCGCCGTCATCGGGAAGAACAGGACATTCAGATAGCCGGCCAGAGCACCGCCGTAAAACGCGGCAAGCATAGGGCTGCGGGTCACGGCAGCCATTCCCAGCCACCAGACCGGAATGGCGGACCACCAAAATTTCGCATACCATGGCCGCCAGAGCCACCTTGACAGCTTCGGCAGGTCAGCGGCGCTTTCCACCTGATGTTCGTCGATGGGAGCGTCCACCGGGAAATCCTTTCGGTTTGCCCTTAGCATCTTCGAGATCAACCGTCATCAGAAAATGACGGAGAAGCCTTGTCTTCCCTGTCAAACTCCCTATTGTTGGGACAGGAAGGACAGACATGGCCAGCAACGCCTCCATCGTCAAATCGGATCGGCGACCGACCACTCGTCGGATCGTTTCCGGAACCGACACGCTCCGCCGAAAGGCCTTGGAGAAGCTCACGCTTGCCATCGCCAAAGCGGTGGAGTCCGCAAGCGATGATACGTTGGCAGACATCGTGGGCTCTCATGATTTGCGCCATGCCCTGGTCGTCGCACCGCGAGACATCGCGCCGGAAGCGCCGGCCGATCTGGAGGCGCTCAAAGCGGCGCGCGAGCGGACTGGCCAATTTCGCGAGGACATGGCAACGCGTGCTGGCGGGATGTTCGATCGCCCCCATGTCGCGGAAATGCTCGGCGTCTCCGTTGCGGCGATCGAAAAGCAGAGGCAACGGCGTCAGATCCTTGGCGTGCCCTATGGTTCCGAAAATCGGTTTCCCGCCGCGCAGTTTATCAATGGTGAGACGGTCCCGCATCTCAAACGGGTGCTCGAGGCGTTTGACGACACCAACCCTTGGGAACAGCTGATGCTGCTTACCACCCCGCTCGAAGGATTTGGCGGCGAGCCGGAAACCGCGCTCGAAATCTTGCGGCGCAGGCCCGATCAGGAGACGGTTCGCCAGTTGGTCGCCCTCGCGACAGCGTGGACGTCCTGACCCAACATGGCGGCTGCGCTATTGCGCCGGATCAACGCCGGCGCACGTCTTCATAGAATCCATCGCAGGGGTCACAATGCGATCTTTTTCGGTCCGCTCGATGACGCGCCGGTCGCGCGCTTCGACGCGCCCGATGGCAGCTACAAGGTTCTGTATGCCGCACGATCGCTCGAAACGGCGTTCGGCGAAACTCTGGTCCGCTTGCCGGCGATTCCCCATATCACCTCAACCGCAGTCCAAAGTCGCCTGCACAGCGAGTTGGTGCCCACACGGGCGCTGAGACTTTACCCGCTCCTGGACTCAGGTGTCTCAGCCCATGGGCTCTCATTCACGGAGCTTCACGGCGATGTATACGTGAAAACCCGGGAGGTAAGCCGGGTCATTCATGAGACCACGTCGGCGGACGGCATCCTTTACACGTCCCGTTTCGACAATCAGCGTTGCGTGGCGATCTTCGACCGGGCGGCCGAAGCGATCAAGCTCGGGTCAAGGCACGATTTGGTCATTGGCCCTGCCGAGGCAGCTTCGCTCGCTGGCCATTTCGGAAAAACTTATGTCGAGCCCTGACGCGGACCGCTGGCAATCCATCCAAAACCTCTCGACCCGCTTGCAGACCCAGGGCTGGCAAGCTATGTCTGACTAGCTAGTCAGGAGAATGCAAGATGGGCACGGCCATTCGCAAGGGACAACGTGGCAAGTCCGGTTCGGGCGGCACATGGAAACTCGAAGATGCAAAGGCCCGGTTCAGCGAGGTCGTCAGGCGCGCCCAGAGCGAGGGACCGCAGCGCGTCACTGTTCGCGGTCGGGAGGCCGTGGTGGTGATGAGCGTCGATGAACTGGACCGGCTGCTGCCCAAGGATGCGGGCAAACCGGCGTTCGTTCCGTTCCTCGAGAGCCTCGGGCTCGACGGCCTCAACCTTGAGCGGGAGATCGACCGCGGGCGGGACGCCACCTTGTGATAGGCTGGTTGCTGGACACTCATATCGTATCCGCGTTGGCGAACCCGAACGGTGCGCCGAGCGTCAAGGCATGGGCAACGGCGCAACCCGAACACCGGATGTTCCTAAGCGTTCTGGCACTCGCGGAGTATGACAAGGGCATTCACAATCTCGAGCCAGACCATCCGGATCGTTCGCGCTATATCGCAGCGCGCGGCGCCCTCGCGGAGCGCTTCAGCGACCGGCTGCTCTCCGTCGATGACGCCATCGTTTACCGCTGGGGCGCCATCTCGGGTGAGGTGAAGCGACGGACGGGACAGGCCCCGCCGGTGATCGACACGCTGCTCGCCGCGACCGCGATCGAGCACGACCTCTTTTTCGTGACGCGCAACATCAAGGATACGCGGCACAGCGGCGCCGTGATCTTCAATCCCTGGGAAGACGAGCCATCGCGCTTCCCGCTCACCTGACCCGAATGACAAGAGACGATGAAAACCGAACTCGATCACCTTCCAGCAAACAAGCGGCGCGATCTCGATCGGATCGTTCGAATCCTGTTCGAGGAGTTCGAAGATGCGCTTGGCGAACCGACCGGGCCGCGCAAGCTTGGCCGCATCCTCAAGGTCATCCTCTTCGGCTCCTATGCGACCGGCGGATGGGTCGATGAGCCTTACACCAAGAGAGGCTATCAATCGGATTACGATCTGCTCATCATCGTCAATCAGAAGGAGCTGACGGACAGGATCGAATATTGGGAGAAAGCCGCCGACCGGTTGGATCGCGAGTGGTCAATCCTGCATCGACTGACGGCGCCCGTGAATTTCATCGTCCACACTCTGCAGGAGGTGAACGACGGTCTGGCCCATGGCCGATATTTCTTCATGGACATCGCGCGCGACGGCATCGCCCTGTATCAGGTCGACAACAGCGAACTGCACGAGCCCAGGCCCAAGACGCCGCAGCAAGCCTATGACATGGCGAAAGCTTATTTCGATCAGTGGTTTGAGCTGGCCGTATCCTCGCGGATGGGCTTTCAGTTCTTCTACGACAACAAGCAATTTCCCGACGCAGCCTATAACCTCCAGCAGGCGTGCGAGCGCCTCTATTACTGCGTTCTGCTCGTCTACACCTTCTACACTCCCTATAGCCACAACCTCAAATTTCTCCGGACGCGCGCGGAGAAGATTTCTGCGCGCCTCGTCGAGGCCTGGCCGAGGGAGACCCGCAAGCAGGAAGCGTATTTCAACAAGCTCAAAGACGCCTATGTGAAAGCCAGGCATTCCGAGCATTTCAAGATGACGGAGGAGGAGTTCGCATACCTCTCCGAGCGCGTTGAGGTGCTTGGCACGATCGTCAACGAACTCTGCCAGGAGAGGCTGTCAGAGCTGCGCGCGCCGCTTTAGACCAGCATCGGGATACCCTCTCGGATTGGCTGAGAGGACCGACGCTCCCTATTCGGCAGGCCGGAGGAATTTATGCCCGAAGAGAGAGTGCCTGACGAAGCAATGCGCAGGGTCGCTCTGGCGCTCGTCGAGCATTGTGTCCGCAATACCCGGCTGGAGGACATCCACGCCGGCACCGTGCCGGACAGCCTCAGCGGCGATTTCAGCGATGTGAAGGTGGTCACGCCCTATGGCGAGATTCCCTGGGTGCAAACCTCTCGAATCTCCGATGCGGAGATGAAGGCGTTGATGATCGACATCGTCAACAAGGTCTACACGTTCCTCACGCACCTTGAAGATGTGGTGGTTCTGCGGGATTCCGCGCGCTGGAATCGGCCCGAGCATGACCCTGCCCTGCTCGCCTTCGCTAATCGTCGTGCGGCTGCTCGAGAAGCGAAAGGCGAAAACAAGGACTGAGGGACATGCCGCGCGCGCTATTGAAGTTCAGCACCTGCAGGTCTGACGGCGCCATTTTGCAGGGGTGATGCCGGAGGCTTTGGCAAACGCCTTGGTGAAGTGAGCCTGGTCGGAGAATCCGCATTCGAGAGCGACTTGCACCAGGGGCAGCGCGGTATCGGCCAGGAGGCGTTTTGCGCGCACGATGCGCTGCTGCACGAACCAGGCATAGGGTGCGATCCCTACCGTGTTCCTGAAAGCTCGCACGAAATAGCAAAGCGACAACCGGCACAAGGACGCGATTTCCGAAATCGAGATTGCGCTGCCGAGGTTGCATCGCATCGTGCGCATGGCCAGGCTGACTTGCCAGGGGGCGAGCATCGGTCGGCTGCTTGTCGCTGCTCGATGCGCCTCGAAATGCCTCTGCCGTCCGACCGGCACCGATTGTTTATTAGTCTGCGCCAGCCGAGCGTACGGCATCGCGCTCGCGTCCGCGTATTCAAAAGCCGCCATGGCGACCCCCAATGGGTTGCGAGGCAGATGGTTTGCGCCGGGAACCTCAGCGCCCTACCTCTTCGGCCACCACCATGAGACACATCGGCGTAAGCCGGAGCGCGCTCGAAGGAGGAAGCCCTACTATTCCCATGGGGAGACACATTGGCGAACCAAAAGGCGGCCCACTTTTTGTCTGGGTTCGGTGTAGGGCCGCTTCACATGGATCGCCGATCAATCGCTCGAGGAGCGTGGCCCCGTCAGAGGGGCTGCCTGGGACGACGCAGGACCTTCCTGAGATATTTCTCCGCGCGAGCGAGCTCCTTTTGAACTGAGCGCTTGTGCAAGCCGAACTCGGCGGCAATCTCGCCTTGCGTTTTCTCGTCGCGCCACTTGGCCAGGAATATCGCCTGCCGCCGGATCGGGAGGGCATGAAGCGCCTGCAAAGCTCGGCTCATTTCATCCGTGGCCAAGACGACGGCTTCTTGGTCCGGCGCGCCATCCGGAAATTCGGATAGCTCAGCATCGTCCTTATGCACCGTGCGCCAGTCGCTCCGACTCCTGTTCTTTGCGAGATTGACAGCCATCCGATAGAGGTAGGAGCGCGGGCTATGGAGATCACCGATGGACGGATCCGCCCGCAACTTCACATAGACGTCGTGGAGCGCCTCGGCTGCGGCCTCGGGGGACCGGAAATGCGCCGAGAGGCGCGCCAGCAGCGTCGCATATTCAATCTCGAGAAGTGCAAGAAGTTGTTGAACCGGGCTTTGGCCAGACTCGTGGAGCGAAGCGTCGAATTCGTTTGCCGGTGGAGGCTTGAGTGGTTCCGAGTCGTCAATCATTTGCCTTCCGGGCGCTAGCGAGCCCCGCTTCGGGAGCCGAATTTCCAATACCCCGAAAGGCGCGAAGAGGTGCCTGCCGTGAGTTGCGACCGACGACCGCCAGAGTGAAGGAGTGAACGAACTCCAGATTGGAGCAAGGTTCGGATGTGCCACACGCTCTGCGGAGTGCTGAACTGCCGCGCCTCGTGCTACACTCAGACAGTGGTTGTTATCCGCCTGCCTGAACTCGAATTGACAACAGCGATCATGCCGATTGAGATAGTACGCCGCCTTCATGCCATTCAAGTTTATGAAAAATGCGCGGCCGCGTCTCAGCCGCACATCGGCCAAAAATTGCTTGCAGAATAAATGTCACGCAGCGTCTCTAAACGCGGCGCGAAAACCTGCCACTATTTTTCTTGTTTCCTCACATGTTGAGAGAAAAATCCACGGGATGGTTCGAGCAGCGCTTCCCGCCTCCTCGTCACCCATTGATAGGTTTGTGCTCGCCATAGGACCAACATCCCTTTCCAAACATTGTCGCAAACAACGGTGTTCGCCTAGTTTTGGTATTGGAATCGAGAACCGTTCGATATAAGAATGATCGGCCACTCAACCGATTTTCTGCAAACAGGCGGATAGCTCATCAGGGGCGGAATAGAAGGGAGAGTGGTCGGTCTCCAAGGTAAAGACCGGCGAGCAAGGAAGAGCGTCCTGCATGATGCGTTGCAGCGCCAGAGGTATCGCATAGTCGTTAATACATTCGATATAGGCTCTTTTGACCGAGCCATACTTTTCATCTGTGAGACTTAGCGGCGTTGTAAAGGCAGCCATGGGTTCGGCGCTTACAAGAGATCGGGCGCGATCGACCCATGCGCTTTCTGTCATATTATAGAAGGTCGCATCGAGTGCCTCGGGCCGGACAAGCGTCGTTCCGCCTTCCTGCGCTATCGATATCTCCACCGGGCGTTCGCGCGGCAACTTGGTAGCGGTCGACATGAGGGTTTCGCCAGATTCAACAAGGAACGCAGCCAAATAGGCTAAGGTAGCGATGTGCTGAGGCACCCGCTCCGCTACTTCACTGATTATGATGCCGCCCCGGCTGTGCCCTGCGAGAACGACCGGCTCATCCTGTTCTCGAATGATAGCCGCGATCTGGTCGGCCCATTTCGCTAGAGTCACGGTCGACAGAGGAGTATGGTCTTGCCCCATGCCGATCAGGTCCGGGGCGATGGCGCGATGCCCGCCAGCTTCGAGTTGCGGAACCACGCGTTCCCAGCACCAACCCGCGTGCCACGCACCCGACACCAGAATGTAGGTCGTCAAGCAAATCTCCAAAACTACGCGCAGGATTCAACGAATTCTAAACAGTTCGTGCAGGCGTCATTATCCTAATGGCAAGCCGGCCGCGCGCCTGTCCACAGCCAAGTCTTTCAACTGCAAAGCGGGGTCAGACAAAATACCATGAGCGATGGCCGCTCTCTCGACCACGAGCGCTCTGCCCTGCACATAATCGCGGGTGCTATTGACGCAGTCGAGTGCGATGACGCGACCTTCGCGCAGATAGATGAGCGAGAAAGCGCGGTCTGCGCTGCGCCCACGCGTCACCACCTCATCATAACCAGTGGAGAGCCCAACGGTCTGCAGGCGAAGATCATACTGGTTCGACCAAAACCAGGGAACTGCGTCGTAGGTATCGCGTGTCCCGGTCAGCAGCTTTGCAACGGTGAGAGCCTGATCATTGGCGTTCTGCACGGACTCGAGGCGGATGAGGGCGCCATCCGCATAGGAGTTGCGATGTGTGGCGCAATCACCGATCGCATAGACGTCATCCAGGCTGGTCTCGCAATATTCATTGACCCGAACGCCCACATCTCCCTCAGCCCCGGCATCGATCAGCGGACGCACGGTTGGCAAGATGCCGATCCCCACAATCACCATGTCGCATGCGAGCAGAGTTCCATCAGCAAGCCGCACGCCGCTCGCCATCCCGTCCCGCTCTTCGATACGATCAACGGCGACCCCCAATCGGATATCGACGCCGTGCGCGCGATGCTCTGCCTCGTAGAAACGCGAAAGCGGTTCGCCCGCGACGCGGGCGAGGACACGATCCTGGGCTTCAAGAACCGTTACGGCCTTTTCGAACTTGGAAAGGACGGCAGCGGCTTCCAGTCCAATATAGCCGCCCCCGATCACGACGACCTGCTCCACTCCGGGCAACTCGGCAATCATTCGGTCGACATCGGCCCGCGAGCGAACACTATGGATGCCGCCCAAATCTGCGCCCTGACAGTTCAACCGCCGGGGGGCACCGCCAGCGGCCCATATCAGATGCTTATAACCAATCCGTTGACCGTCTGCGAGTTCGACGTGCCTAGCGTCCGGTTGCACGCCGACCACTGTTTTTCCAAGCAGCAGCGAAACCACGCGTTCGCTCCAGAAGCTCTCCGGACGGATCAGGATCCGCTCGAAACTCTTGGCGCCCGCCAGATAATCCTTGGACAAGGGCGGACGTTCATAGGGCGGATAGATTTCGTCGCCGATAATCGCGATCGTGCCCGTGAACTTCCTTTGCCGTAGTGCAATGGCGGCTTGTGCGCCGGCATGCCCGCCACCCACGATGACCACGTCATAGCTCGCGTTTACCGTTTCAGTCATCCCGCACCTGTCGCCCACTGCATCTTCCAGGATCGTTCACGCCGCCGCGAAGCGGATCGGCAGCGATTTGACCCCGCCGACGAATGTCGAAATCGTCCGGCGCGGCGTACCTGAGAGTTCGAGAGCCTCGATCCTATCGAAGAACTCTTCGAAGAATATCCGCATCTCCATCCGGGCCAGATGCTGACCGAGGCAGACATGGGCGCCATACCCGAAAGCCAGATGCGGGTTGGGTTTACGGTCCGGTCTGAATACGAACGGATCGTCGAAGACCGCTTCGTCCCGATTGGCGGAAGGGAAGGAAAGCATGAGCCAGTCGCCTGCCCGAATCTGCTGGCCACTCAAATCATAATCCTGGGTCGCGGTCCGCATGAAATGCAGGATGGGGCTGGTCCAGCGGATCGCTTCATCGACAAGTCCCGGGATGAGGTCACGATCCGCCTTCACCGCCGCAAAGACGTCCGGCCGCTCGGCGAGCGCCCACACAGCGCCGGCCGTGGAAGACGAGGTTGTATCATGGCCCGCAGTTGTGATCGTGATATAGTAGCTTGCCGCGTCCCAGTGAGAGATAGGCTCGCCATTTATCTTGCTGTTAGCGATGATAGTCGCCACATCTTCGCGCGGATTGGCACGCCGGTCGTCCGTCAGGGCATTGAAGAAATCGCCAAGGCGGGCAACCGCTTCGTAGGACATTGCGCTTCCTGCCCGCGTCGCGGCGGTCTTCGCATCGCTATAATCGGGATCTTGCGGATTGAAGAATTCCTGCGTCATGCGCAGCATCCGGTCTTCATCCGTGCGCGGCAGCCCGAGAAGCTCGAGGATGACCCGAAGCGGATAGCGCAGCGCCACATCGTCAAGAAAATTGCACTGCGATCCGTGGCTGAGCATTTCCCCGACGGACTCGCGGGCGATCCGCCTGATCTGCTCGTCGAGACCCTTGATCCCTTTTGGCGCGAAATCACCGAACGTAAGGCGCCGGAAAATCCCGTGTTCCGGCGCATCCATCGACACAAGCGAATTGACCGGAGCAGGCGCACCGGGAGCCGCAGGAGCCCTCAGCGCTTGCTCGGTCTTCTTGTTGATGAGCACCTTGCGATGCCGGGTGTTGAGGAAGAGCTGCGGCTGCCGGCCGATTTCCTGGATATCGGCATGCCGGGTGACCACCCAGAAAGGATCAAACCCTTCGGGGTGGGCCTGACCGAGCGGCATCTCACGCCGAAGCCAGGCAAGATCCTCATGGATTTGCGTCCACTCGCTATAGGCCTTCGAACTCGCGACATTCTCCGCGATTTCGGAAGGGATGCGCGGAGCCGCCCTGTTCAATACACTCTGCGTTTCCATGTTTCTTTCTCCGCGTCTCTTCAGGCTGTACGCCGCGTCACGATCGTCTTGGCATTTGTGTATTCCAGAAGGCCGTCGAGACCGCCTTCGACCCCCAGGCCGGACTGCTTATGCCCCCCGAAAGGCTGTTCCGGGCGCAGATACTGGATCTCGTTGATCCAGACCGTCCCGCATTCAAGCTGCGCTGCGATTTCCGATGCTCGATCGAGATCGCTGGTCCAGACCGAAGCCGCCAGCCCATATTCACTGTTATTCGCGCGGGCCACAGCCTCCTCGACCGACTGGAATCGCAGGAGGGGAACGACCGGCCCGAACGGCTCCTCCCGCACGATCCGGCTATCATCAGGAGGATTATCGACGAGCGTGGGAGGAATGAAATAGCCCGTTCGCGCCGTGAATTCGGGAGCGATCACCGTATATCCCTGGTCTCGGCTATCCGCGATGAGCGCCTTGACGCTTGCGAACTGCGCGGCATTCTGGACAGGGCCAAGCTCTGTATCGGCTACGCTGCCATCACCGAGGCGCACCGAGGCGGCAAAATCAGCCATGGCGTCGCGAAAGCGATCGTAGATAGGATCCTCGACGTAGATCCGCTTGGCCGCAATGCAAATCTGACCGCTATTGCGGAAGGCGCCCCAGAAAAGTTTGGGGACGACCTCGTCCACATCGACGTCCGCCAGCACGATGGCGGGGTCGTTTCCACCAAGCTCCAGGGTAACCCGCTTGAGCGTTTTGGAAGCGCTTTCCATGACCTTGCGACCGGTCGCGGTCGAACCGGTGAAGCTGATCTTGTCGATCCCTGGGTGAGCGGTGAGCCAAGGGCCCAGGCGGTCTCCGCCGCTGATCACGTTGAATACACCGTGCGGGAGAATGTCGCGCACCAGCTCACCGATCTTGAGCATCACGAGCGGCGTGAACGGAGAAGGTTTGAGGACCACGCAATTACCAGCGACGAGCGCCGGCGCGACTTTCCAGAGCGCCAGAATCACGGGAAAGTTCCAGGGCGCGAGCGCTGCGACGACGCCCAACGGCACATGATGGACCTCAACGCGTCGTTCCGCGTCATCCGTCAAAATGGTGACAGGGGGTGACAGCGCCGCGATCGCCCGCATGAACGCTGTCGCGTTCAGGATCTCCCCGCGCGCCAGGGCAATGGGCCTCCCCTGTTCGGCGGTGAAGATCGCCGCCAGGGTATCGACATGTTCGGCAATTTTATCGGCCATCGTTACGACGAGCGCTTGCCGCTTCGCCAAAGGTGTATCCCGCCAGGCGGGAAACGCTTCGCGTGCCGTACCGATTGCATCGCCCAGATCCTGCTCGGTAGCGTCAGGCGCCTTGGCAAGCTCGGCTTCGCTGGCAGGATTGACGACGCTGATCACGCCGCCGTCCGACGCGGCGCGCAACGCCCCGTCAATGAGCATTGCATAGTCGTTCACGCGCTTTGACCTTTGTTGAGCAGGACGGGCTTGATGCTTTTCCCGCTCTTCTGATCCGCGATAGCCTGCTCGATATCTTCGAAATCATAGGTCGTGATCAGGCGATCGAAGGGGAAAAGGCCATCCTTGTAGAGATCGATCATCTCCGGGATGAATGTCTGGGGATCACTGTCACCTTCGCATATCCCCCGAACGGTGATGCCTCGGCCGAGCAGCGACAGGATATTGACGCCAAGGGTCGTTGCCGGATCCTTTGGGACGCCTACCAGTCCCAAAGTTCCTCGGCGGGCAAGGGCAGCAAAGCTTTGCTCGATGACATCGCCCCGGGCCGTCGTGTCCAGCGCGAACTGAACGCCGCCGGGGCAGATCGCCTGCACCCGCGCCGTCAGATCCTCGCTGACAGGATCGATGACATGCGTCGCCCCAAGCTCAAGGGCGAGCGCGCGCCGCGCCGCATTGGGTTCGCTCAGGATGATGATCGCAACTCCGCGCGCGACAGCAGCGAGAACTCCTGCCAAGCCGACTGATCCCCCACCCGAAACCAGCAGGCTGGCGCCCTCGCCCGCATTAAACACATGCATGACGGCGCCCGCTCCGGTTTGTATCCCGCAACCCAGTGGTCCAAGCAGGGCAAGCGGGACATCGTCCCGGTGAATTGGGACGACATTGCGGGCATGCGCCAAAGCATGAGTCCCGAAACTCGACTGGCCAAAGAAGAAGCCATAGACCTCGCCTTCACCGGAGCTGAAAGGCATGCTCCCGTCGGGTCTGACGCCTGATCGGTTTAGAGTGCCAAAGGAATTGCAGTAGGCGGGCTGATCGTCATCGCACGACGGGCAATGGCCACAGGACATGAAGCTCAACACGACCCGGTCGCCGGCCTTCACATGGGTGACTTCGGGTCCTACCGCTTCGACGATACCCGATCCTTCATGCCCAAGCACGATCGGCATCGGTACGGGAAGCTGCTGCTCGCAAGCCGCAACATCGCTGTGGCAGATCCCCACGCCAAGGATGCGCACGAGCACCTCGTCGCCAACCGGCAGGCTGATGCGAAGATCCTCGACCCGGAAGGGGCCGCCGCGTTCGCGTACGACGGCGGCCCGGGTTACGAGATGATCATGATCCTGCTGCAGCATTCCCGTCTTTCCGTCTTGTTAAAATTTATACCCAACCTGAACACCGTAGGTCGCCGGCTGCCCGGCGAGACGGCGCACCACGTCGAAATATTTGGCGACATTGGTCCAGTAGTAAGTGTTGGTGACATTGCGCCCGAAAGCCTGCACCCGCCATTTGCCGTCGGGGGCTTCGATGCCGGCGCGCAGGTCTAGCAATCCATAGGAGTCGATCTTGAGCGCGTCTTCGTCACCGAACCCGGCGCGCGTCTTGGTGCGATAATTGTAGTTGGCGCCAAGAACGACATCGACCGAGGAGCTTGCGGGGATACGGTATTCTCCGTCCAGCACCACTTGCCATTTTGGCGTATAGGGGAACGCATCGTCCCGGAAATTCTGAAGCGTCCCAAGGATCGTATAGTTGGGGAAGTCGCTCGTGACCTTGGAGTCGATATAGGTTCCCGCTGCAGTCAGCATAAGTCCGCGGGCCGGTCGCAGGGTCAGTTGAGCCTCGGCGCCGGTGATCTTCGACCTTGGAATATTGACGAGCGCCTCGATGGGCCCGAGAATATTGGGATTGGTGAGAATACGGCCCTTCACCTGCTTGTCGCTATATTTATAGTAGAAGACCGCGCCGTTCACCTCGGCCAACCGGTCGAACAGCGAGGCCTTGAATCCCGCTTCATAGGCCAGCACCGTTTCCTGACTGACAGGTCCGAGCTGCGCGAGACTCGTTGCGGCGGTGACCGGGACGCTGCCCGTCTTGTAGCCGCGGCTGACATTGGCGTAGATCAACGTGCGTGCACTGGGCTTGAAGTCAACGCCCGCGCGCCAGGATATATTGTCCTGATCGAACGACCCCACCTTCTGGGCGGGAGTGATCGTTGCATCGAGCGAGGTGCATTGACCGACCGCAATCGCCGGAATCGGCGCCAATCCGCGCGCGGCGCGAAGCCGGTTGTAAAGGGCCGTCTGACCATCGGCCGCGGCCTGATTGGCCGCACGCGTGCAGACCTTGTAGTCGAGATCGGCCAAGGTGTAACGGACACCGCCATGCAAGGTGATCTGGTCAGTGACGGCCAGGTCCGCATTACCAAACACCGCCATCGTGTCGAAGACTTGCGTACCCGTTGGTCTCGTCGCGGTGAACAGAGCTGTCGGCAGCAGCGCTTGTGACGCAGTCGAATACGGATATTCGAAGATATCATCCTCGTTCGAGCGATCGTGGGCATAGTTGACGCCAAAGATACTTTCCAAGGGGCCAGTCTTGCCGGTGATCCGCACCTCCTGGAAGAAGGACGAAACATTGCCCTTGATGCGGCCAAGCGCGTTGCTGAGCGCGGTGCCATCAAGGTCGACAACCTGCCTGATGCGCATGTCCGAATAGGAGGTGAGAGAGGTCAGCGTGAAATCATCCGACATCTCAATCTCGCTGCGGAGCGAGGCCTGATAGAACCGGTTGTCGCGCCGTAAGCCCTGGTCGGCATTCCAGTCTGCCGCCCGATCATTCGATGGCGAAACGGGATAGCTGGTGAGGAGAGGCACCACGCCAAGCGACTGCGGTCTGGTCGCCGCGATACCGATCAACTGACCGGCCTGCGTCTCACCCTTGTCGACAAAGCCGTTGAGATTGAGCGCGAAGCGCACTTTCTCGCTTGCCTGCCAGTCAAGCAGAAAGCGTCCTTGCGTGAAATTCTGGTCTCCCAGCTTGTCATCACGCGTGTAGCTGCGCTGCCAGGCGCCGCCCTGGACCGTTCGCACGGCGATCCGGGCGTTGAGTGTCGAGGTGAGAGCGCCAGTCGCATAGCCCGTTGCATCGAAAGTGCCAAAGCGCGCATAGCTCGCCGTCACGCCGGCTTCCGGTTCGCTCTTGGGCTTAGCCGCAATATAGTTGATCGCGCCGCCGGTCGCATTCTGTCCAAAAAGCGTTCCCTGCGGCCCTTTGAGGACCTCTACGCGCTCGAGGTCGAAAGCCGCGCCCGCGGTCATGATCGAGAACGGCAGCGGCGCTTCATCGACATAGACGCTGACGGTGGGGCGCGCGCCAAGCGCGGTATCGAAGAAACCCACGCCACGCAGCGAGAATACGGGCACCGAGTTGCCACTTTCGACATAGCTCAACCCGGGCGTGATCTTTACCAGATCCGCCACGTTGTTGATGCCCTTGCTGGCAAGTTCCGAGCCTCCCACAGCGGTGATCGACATTGGAACGTCCCTCAGGGTCTGAGAACGCTTGTTGGCTGTCACGACGATGTCCGCAGCCTCGGGCTGGCCGTCCGATGCACTCGTATCAGGGGTTGCGGGGGGCTGTTCACTCACAGTTTGCGCTCGAGCGCTATGCGGCAAAACGACTTGGGCACCGATCGCGGTGCCCAGGAGCATGATATTTCGAACTGCAGATTTACCCATTTATCCCTCCCATTGGTCTTGAGGTTCTGTTGCCTCTTCGCCGCCAGACTGGCGCGCGAATCACTCTGCGCCAAGCTTTATACGACCATTGATATTTATCAAAACACATTTGGTAGGACCACGCCAGATTGTGCGAACTCCCTGCCCTGAGCTGTGCCTAAAAAATCTTCAGAAGCGCCGCGCCGGCCGCGTCGATACCTGCTGCGGCGGGCCCTGTTTCTTTCAGGAAGGAGAGGGGTTCGTCCTGCCTGATATCATAGGGATAGTCGGTTCCGAGCATGAGTCGTCCAGGCGCGAAATGCGTGGCCAGGTAAGACAGGAGGGTCGGATCATAGACGTTACTGTCATACAGGAAATCCTTCACGATCGCGCGGGGCGAGCGCGTCATCCCGCCATAGCCCTGGGTCGCTGCAAAGCCCTTTTCGAGCCGGCCCAACAGGCTGGCCAGCGTTCCTCCACCATGGCTGAAAAGGAGTTTGAGGCCTGGATATTTTCCGGTCACATCCTGCTCGATGAATGACAGGGCGGAAACGCCAATGTCATTCATGAAGCCCGCAAATGGCGTCCATTTCGCCGCCAGTCCCCCCGCGCCGGCCGACAGCGGATGGAAGGCATGGACAAAGACGAGCAGGTCCTGGGCGGCTGCCACCTCATAGACCGGATGATAAACGGGATTTCCCGCGTAAAGGCCCCCGATATTGCTTCCGATCTCGATGCCGATAAGCCCGTAGCGCGAACGAAGCTCCAAGACCTGCCTCACAGCCAGCTCGGGATCCTGCATCGTCACGATACCGATGCCAGCGAAGCGGTCCGGCGCCTGCGAAACGAGTTCCGCCACGCTCCCGTTGACATGTTCACAAAGCGCCGCGCTCTTCGAAGCGTCGAAGCCATAGGAGAAAAGCTCAGGCATCGGGGAAACGATCTGGACTGCGATCCCGTCCCGATCCATGTCAGCGAGGCGTTGCGCCGCATCCCACGAATTCGCTTCGAGGCGGCGGAAGGGCTTACCCCCAAACTCGAGGATCATGCGCCCGTCTGGTCGGTGACACATGCATGGCCACGCTCCTTGGCCCTCTGGTTCGCCTGGAAAGCCCGCAGGACTGACATGCGTGTGGACGTCTACAGGGCCCGACCTGAACATATCAGCGGCTTTTGACCATATCGAGCGCGACGTCGACGATCATGTCTTCCTGACCACCGACCATTTTCCGCCGGCCAAGTTCGATCAGGATGGCCCTGGTGTCGAGGCCATGCTCGGAAGCCGCTTTCTCCGCATGACGCAAGAAGGACGAGTAAACACCTGCATAGCCCAAGCTCAGCGTTTCACGATCGACCCGGACGGGTCGATCCTGCAGCGGGCGCACGAGATCCTCAGCCGCATCCATGAGGCTGAAAAGGTCGGTTCCGTGATTCCATCGCTCGACATCGGCCGCAGCGATGAAAACCTCCAACGGCGCGTTACCAGCGCCCGCGCCCATGCCCGCCAAGCTTGCATCGACCCGCACTGCGCCGTTCTGAACCGCCACGATCGAATTGGCGACACCCAACGAGAGATTATGATGAGCGTGAATGCCGCGCTCGGTTTCTGGCTTGAGCACCCGATCATAGGCCTGGAAGCGCTTGGCGACATCGTCCATCGTCATCGCGCCGCCGCTATCTGTCACATAGACGCAATGCGCGCCGTAGCTTTCCATCAGCTTCGCCTGTTGAGCCAGCGCCTCGGGTTCGGACATGTGGCTCATCATCAGGAAGCCCGACACATCCATGCCAAGACCGCGTGCATATTCGATATGCTGCTTGGCGACGTCGGCCTCGGTGCAGTGCGTTGCCACGCGCACCGAGCGGACGCCCATCTCATAGGCGTGCTTCAGGTCGTGGATCGTCCCGATGCCCGGCAGCAGCAGCGTCGTCAGCACGCTATGTTCAAGCACCTCGGCGACCGCACCGATCCAGTCCCAGTCGGTGTGTGCGCCAAAGCCATAGTTGAACGACGACCCAGACAGGCCGTCACCATGCGCCACCTCGATTGCGTCGACCTTGGCCCTATCGAGGGCCTTAGCGATCGCCTTCACATGGTCGAGGCCGTACTGGTGACGGACCGCGTGCATGCCGTCGCGCAGCGTAACGTCCTGGATGTAGAGCTTGGTGGTCTTGGGATCGAAGCTCATGCGATCACTCCTTCACGAATGGCGGATTGCGGCGTGGCGAGCGCGACATCAATGGTCTTGATATGCGCCGAGAGATCCCGGACCTGACCCGCATCGTCGATCAGAACCGGCCGATCCTGGCCGGGCGCGCCAAAACGGGTGATCGTCATGCTCCGACCTGTTCGCGAGAGCGAAGCGCGATCTTCTCGGCGGTCTTGAGCGCGGCCGAGGTCATGATGTCGAGGTTACCGGCGTAGGCGGGCAGATAATGCGCCGCCCCTTCCACCTCGAGATAGACGCTGACCTTGAGGCCGGTGAACTCGGCGTCCATCTCAGGGATGCGCAGCGGCTTGTTGTGGCCGATGCGTTCGAACTGCACCGCCTGCTTCAGGCGGTAACCCGGCACATATTTGCGCACGTCCTCCACCATTTGCTCGACGGACGCGGTGATCGCGGCCTGGTCCGCATCATCAGTGAGACAATAGACGGTGTCGCGCATGATCAGCGGCGGCTCGGCCGGGTTTAGGACAATGATCGCCTTGCCGCGGGATGCCCCGCCAACATCCTTGATCGCCTGGCTGGTCGTTTCGGTGAACTCGTCAATGTTGGCGCGCGTCCCCGGCCCCGCCGACTTCGACGCGATCGAGGCGATGATCTCGCCATAATGTACGGGCGTCACCCGGTTCACTGCCGATATGATCGGGATCGTCGCCTGGCCACCGCAGGTCACCATGTTGACGTTCAGCGCATCAAGGTTGGCGTCACCGTTCACCGCCGGGATCGTGTACGGACCGATCGCCGCCGGAGTGAGGTCAATCACCCGTTTGCCGTGGCTTTGAAGTATCTCGTTGTGCTTCTTGTGGGCGCCTGCCGAGGTTGCATCAAATACGATCTCGATATCCTGAAAGCCCGGCAGCGCCACCAGCCCGTCAATCCCGCCCGCAGTGATCGGCACGCCCAACCGCTCGGCCCGCTTGAGGCCGTCCGACTCCGGATCGATACCGACGAACGCGCCCATCTCGAGCACATCCGATAGCCGCATCACCTTGATCATCAGGTCCGTGCCGATATTGCCCGAGCCAATAATGGCCACCTTGGTTTTCATAACGATCAATCCTTCCGATAGCTGAAGCCGCAGCTTCCCAGGCCGCCGATCGTCGCCTGCACGACGTCGCCCGGCGAAAGCGCGACCATTGGGCCAAGGGCGCCGGTCAGAACGACGTCGCCTTTGCGCAGCGGACTGCCCTGAGCGGCTAGTGTCTGCGCCAGCCAGGTTGCAGCGTTGAGCGGGTGCCCGAGGCATGCCGCGCCCGCTCCAAGCGATGCCACCGCGCCATTGACCTCGAGCGCCATGCCGCAGGTCCAAAGATCAAGGCCGTCGAGCGGATGCACATCGTCGCCCAGCACATAGAAGGCCGACGAGCCATTGTCCGCCACGGTGTCGGCAAAGGTGATCTTCCAGTCGGAAATGCGGCTGTCGACGATTTCGATCGCAGCCATAGCGCCGGAGACGGCCGCCTCAACTTCCGCCCGCGTGATATCGTCACCGGCAAGATCGGCGCCCAGGATCAGCGCCACTTCGGCTTCGGCCTT
This sequence comes from Sphingobium sp., assembly GCA_051305835.1. Lineage (GTDB taxonomy): Bacteria > Pseudomonadota > Alphaproteobacteria > Sphingomonadales > Sphingomonadaceae > Sphingobium. The sequence continues at coordinate 7,135 of JBPPMC010000181.1, read as the reverse complement.
GGGTTGCAGGACGCGCGAGGCGAGCAGCTCGCCGCCATTGGCGATATTCATATCATCGAACAGGACACCGAAATCAGGCTGATCGACGCCTAGCTGTGCTTGCACGGCCTTGGCGGTAAGGCCAACCTTGCGCCCGACGATCCGGCGGCCGCCGGCGACCCAGAAGTCGGTGTTGAGCCGTTGGACGGTGTAGGCGCCCTGCGCGTCGGTCGGCGTGAGACCATCGCGCAGGGGATCGACGCCGCCGTCGGTATAGGCAGAGCGCAGGCGCGTTGCCAGTTCTTCAAATTTTTCCTGTGTCATTCTGCTCTACCTTGGCAATGGATCGAACGAGCTGCCGCGCGCACGACAGCAAGCCGATACCTTAGGATGCGGGGCGATCGAGAAACTGGGCTACCAGGGCATTGAACTGATCGGCCTTTTCCCACTGGGCCCAATGGCCGCAACGGGGAAAGACATGCAGCTCCGCGTTCGGAAGCGTCTTCTGGTAGAGAAAGGCGCTGTCGAGCGGGATGACCTTGTCTTCGCGCCCCCAGATCAGCAGCACGGGATGCTTCACCTTATGCAGCGGTTCGCGCCAGAGGTCATCGCGGATTGCCGAGGCCCCCTTGCGCTGGCGCAGCGGCGGATTGGCGATCACGTCCGGACGCATGCTGGCCTCGAGCCTTTGCTGGAAAAGCTCAGGCAAGATCAGCTTCGGATCGTAGACCAGCTCATTGATGATCGCTTGCAGCTTCTTTTCCGACGGCCCGTCACCCAGATAGTAGGTGAACATCTTCATCAGGCCCGGTGTCGGAAACACCGAATGAATGGGAAGGCTGCCGCCGGCGCCCATCAGCACGAGCTTCTCGACACGGTCGGGATGGTCCAGAGCCGTGCGAAGCGATGTGCCCCCGCCCAGCGAGTTGCCGACAAGGCTGGCTTTCTGGATATCAAGTGCATCCATAAAGCCGACAAGGACTGCCGAGAGCACATCGAACATACTGCCTTCGATGTCGCGATTGTCCGAGCCGCCATAGCCCGGCAGATCGATCGTGATCACCCGGCGTCCAGCGGAGAGCGGGCCGATATTGCGGCTGAAATTGCTGAAACCGCTCGCCCCTGGCCCTCCGCCATGGAGCAGAATGGTGACGCCGCCCTCGCCCACATCATGATAGGCGACCTTGCCGCCCAGGACGTCAACGGAAAGCAGCGGCGGTCGTTCGTTCGTGGTCATCATGAGAACCTTTCAGAGCATGGTGCTGCCGCCGTTGACGCTGATCACCTGCCCGGTGATGAAGCCAGCGCCGCGACCTGCCAGATGAACAATAAGAGAGGCGACTTCCTCGGGCTCCCCTGCCCGCCCCTTGGGAATGACGTCGATAAATTCCTGGATGAACGGGTTGCCGGCCGCCGTCTCGCGATCGACCATCGGAGTGCGGATCATTGCGGGGGCAACAGTGTTCGCGGTGATGTCGAGCTCGGCGAACTCACGGGCGATGCCGGTCGTGAGCGCATGCACGCCGCCCTTGGCCGCATTATAGGCGGCGTGGGCGAGCAGCCCGTTACGCACCGAATCCGCACCGACATTGATGATCCGGCCATATTTTTGCTCCACCATGTGCGGGAGCGCGGCCCTCGTCATCCACAGACAGGTCCAAAGATTGCGATCGATCGTCGCCTTGAGCGTCTTGGCCGTATGCTTGAGGAAGGGCCGGATCACGCCCCCTCCCGCATTGTTGACAAGGATATCCAGGCGGCCGAAGCGCGAAATCGCGAGCGCGGCAAGCGCCGCCGCCCCCTCCTCTTCGCTCAGGTCGCCGGCGAGCAGGGCGACATCGCCGTCAAGCTTCGAGGCGGCTTCCTCGAGCGCCTCGCCATCAAGATCGCCGAGGACAAGGCTCGCCCCTTCGTCCAGCAAGCCCTTTGCGGTCGCAAGACCAATGGCGCTGGCCGCTCCGGTTACGATCGCGACGTTTCCGCCGAGCGACGTCATGTGTCGCCCCCGGCCGTCTCGATCGAGCCTATCTTGCCGAACTCGCGCTTCGCACGCCCCCCCCAGGTATCGACGGATTCATGCTTCAAGGGGAACTCGCGTGGCGCGCGATCGCCGACTTCCGGAAATTCCTCCATTCCAAAGCTGTATTCGACGGTCAGGCCATCTGGATCGAGAAAATAGATGAAGATCGAATCCGAGGTCGGGTGACGTCCAGGCCCAAATACGATGGGCACTTCCTGAGCGTTCAGCCTGTTCACTGCGCGGCCAATATCGTCGATGTCGGTCACCATGAAGTTGATATGCTGGAACCCAGGCTTCTCACCATGCGCCTTTCCAACACCGAAACTATGGTGCAGCGGATTTGGAAAGCAGCGCATGAAAGTGACGACGCCTTCGATGCGATCGGACACGCGGAAATTCAGGTGATCGAGTAGAAACTGCTCGGTCGCCGGCCGATCAGGGCTGGTCAGAACCAGATGCCCCAGCCGAGCGATCTTGGTGTGGTTTGGCTCGTAAGGGCTGTCGGCCTGCGGCATCGAGGTGTAGAACTCGAACACCGTGCCGGTGGTGGGCTCGACGGCGCGGATCGCACCCTCGATACCCAGCCCTTCGAGTTCCTGCGGAGCGACATCGGACACCGGGATGCCAAGCCCGCTCAATTCTTCCCGGACCGCTTCGCGCGCCGCGTCGTTCTCCATCTGCCAGCCGATGCGCTTGACGCCGGGCTCGCCCTCATAAAGCGCGAGATCATGGTGCCGCTCGCTGCAGCGGAACAGCGCACAATCTGCCGGCGAAGGCACCTGCTCGAGCCCCACTATGGTGCGATAGAAGGCGCTGGAGCGCTCCAGGTCGGACACGTTGAGGGCGACATAGCCCAGTCTTGAATAGCGAATGTCGGCGAGTGCCATGATAGGGTCTCCCGTGCGGCCGCGGAGGCCGCTATTCAAAGGATGATGCTGACCCGGCCTTGTGGACGCAGGTTGTTGAGGGCCAGCGTCGACCGCTTCGAGACGATGCGCAGCCCATCGTCGCGCGTTTCCAATATGTAGCGGTGATGGCCGGGGAAAATGTCGGTGATCTCGTTCTTCGAGCGATAAGTCACGAAAACAGCCTCGACATGCGCCCGATTGCCTTCGGTCTTCACGATCCGCACATTGCTGACGACGCGAACACAGACGGATCGAGGAAACTCCGAATGGGCTTCCGGATTCTTGAGTCGCCGAACGCGCTGACCAAGTCGGAAATAGTCGTCCGCGATGTAGAACAGACTGGTTTCGGGCGAAGCATCTTCCGGCGCGGCCGCCTGCGGCACCTCATATGTGGCGCCCTCTGCAAAGAGTTCAAACCACGCATCCAGTTCCCAAGAATCGAGAAGCGCGGCTTCAGCGATGAGAAAATCCTCGACCTCGCGGTGACCCCAAACGGTTGCTGTCATTGCTGTCGCACTCATGCCACACCTTCCACCCTGCGGCGCCATTCACGCCAGAACACACGCATCTGCTCCTCATCGTCATGATATTTTTCCGCTCGGCGCATGCCGCGGGAAATATCGTTGAAAGGCGCGTCGATGGTCCGATAGCTGCGTTGGGCGGATTCCAGCGCCTCGACATCGTCCGGCGTAGCAAAGCCGCCCGGCCCCAGAAATTCGAGGAAGTTTTCCAGACGCGTCCGCCGAAAATCTGGTTCCTCGTCAACCGGTGCGAGGGCCCAGCCCTGCACGTTCATGCGACCGGGTTCTTCGGGATAGAATGTCCGCACGGTCAGCGACATGATGTCGTTGATGACGAGGTTGGGAAAAATCACGATATTCCGATTGGCACGAGCGATCCTGCGCGCCCGCTCCGGTCCGTGCAGTTCTTCGAGGCGCTTGCGCTTGGCGTCGACTACGGCCTTGCCCTTGTCGCCCCATGTCGGGATCCACTGGGCCACCGGCCGCCCCCAGGCCGCGATATATTCGATCATGGCGTGCCCATTGCCGAGCTCGACGCCCCGCGAGAGCGAAGGACGATTGGTCATCAGCATCTGAGCGCCGTATCCGGTCGCGTCCGCGAGATAGTCGACATAGGTCGAGTGCGTCTCGGACGCGTGATAGCCGTCGAAACTATTCTCGACGAGCAGCTTCCAGTTGGCGCGGATGCTATATTCCTGGGTGCCACCGACGATCTCCATCCCGACCTCGGAATGGTCCGCGATAAGATCCAGTACCTCCTTGGCTCCGCCCAGATATTCCCCCAGGCTTTCGCCAGAGGAGGAATAGTTGACGAACCAGAAGTCCCCGTAAGACTCGAGCCTGGGCACTGCGCGGAGGTTCGCGCAGCCATCGGAGTTGAAGTCGGGCGGATAGGTATCAGCTTCGAACCGCGAACCAAACTGCCCGTTATTGTTGAACGCCCAGCCATGGTAGAAGCATCGAAACGAAATCGCGCTTCCCGCCTTGTCCCGCACGACGGCGGCACCACGATGGGGGCAGACGTTGAAGAAAGCCCGGAACGTACCCTTGCGATCGCGATTGAAGATCAGCGACCGCCCCCCGACATCGCGCGTCAGGAAGTCGTTGGGCTTCTTCAACTCGGAGGCGTGCCCGACGTAGAGCCAACACGTCGAGAAGATGTGCTCGCGTTCACGCGCCAGGATATCCGGGTCGGTAAAGGCTCGGCGATTGACACGAAACAGCGCCGCCGCCTCGTCTTCCACCACTATAGCGTCGGTCTTGGCGGCGCCCGAAATCTTCGGATCAGCATCAGCCATAATGAATTGATCCCTTCTGGAGTTGATCATCGCTGGGTAGCGGGAATTCGGACGGTCAGGCCATCCAGATCGGGTCCCAGCACGACCTGGCACGACAGGCGCGATTCGGGCTGGCGGTCCCGTACGAAGTCGAGCATTTCTTCCTCGACCGCTTCAGCCGGTGGAACACGGCTCATCCAGGCGTCATCGATGTAAATATGGCATGTCGCGCAGGAGCATGCCCCTCCGCAGTCCGCGTCGATCCCATCGATCCCGGCCTGAACGGCAGTCTCCATCACTGAAATGCCATCATCGCCGTCAATATCCTGGGTCTCGCCGTCGGCGGAAATGAAGTGAACTCTCGGCATAATTTGTCTCTGTTTCGTGGTCCTACCATTATTATTCCATCAAATAACAATGTCAAATGGATTGTGGAGCGGGCGTCATGGCGACGCCAGGCTGCGAAAGCGTGCGCGCGGCGCGCGAAGCCCAAACCAGGCTCAGAGAACCAACCATGCCGGTCACAACACCGAGCGCGGCCAAGCCGTAGCCGAGCGCTCGCGGCGCGCCGGGCCAACCCAGGGCAAGCCATGCGACGGCAAGTGGGCCCAGGGACGATCCGATAAGGTGTATCGCGATCTGATTGAGCGAGGTCAGCTTGGCTCGCATCCGGGGCGGTCCGAAAGCTTGAATCGCGAGTGGTGGCATAGCGGCGCCGGCCGAAGTAGCGAACTGGGCCACAGCTAGACCCGCAAGAACGACCGCGAGCGATGCATTGGCATAGCCAAGTCCCGCCCCAAAAATGAGGACCGCCCCGGCCAGCGCCATCGCGATGAAAATTGCGCCATGCTTTCCCGCGCGCACGAAGCGGCCAGCCAGCCATGGCCAGAAAAACGTTCCGAGAAATCCGGAGATACTTCCGATCACGCCGATCCAAAGACCTGCGGTGGCGGGCTCCAGCGCGAAGCCGCGAACGAGCAAGCTCGGAACCCATGATACGGCCGCAATGGCGAATACGCCAAACGCCATAACGCCGACATAGAAGGGCAGATAAAGCCGCCAATTGTCCGAAAGATAGCGAACGAAAGGAGCGAAGTCGCCGGCGTCCCTGGTTTCATTCGGCGCTGCTATCCGCGCAGGCTCGCGCATCGTGAAAGCCACCAAAATCGCCAGGAAAAGTCCCGGAACCCCGACTATGATCAACGCCATCCGCCAGTTGGCAAGGCGCACATAGGGATCCAGCATCGAAGCGATTGCCAGGGCGCCAGCACCGAGCAGGAACGCTCCCTTGCTCATGATGCTGGTGACGGAGGCGAAAACCGATGTCGGCGTTGCCCGCTGTCCATGTGGAAAAAGGTCGGCGATGAGGGAAATGGCCGCTGGAGCCAGGACGGCCTCCCCCAGAGCCACACCGGCACGGCAAATGAGAAGCGTCGTGAAGCTCTGGGCAAAAGCCGCAGCAATTGTGAGGCCGCTCCAGAGAAGCACTCCGACCACGAGGATCGGCTTGCGGCGATACCGGTCGATCAGTTGCGCGATAGGAATGCCGCCAACCGCATAAACCACGGCGAAAGCCAGCCCGATGACGAGTGCAACTTGCGAATCGGAAAGCCGCAGATCCTTGGCCAACGGCGCGGCCAGGAGAGCCAGGATATAACGGTCCAGAAACGACAGGACCGCAAGAGCCGTGAGCAGCCCCACGATATACCAGGCTCGTGGCTGCCGCGAAGGAGCCGCACCCGTCTCGGGCGAACGATCAACTCTATCCATGCCCTCTCCCCGGGATTCTTGTGGTCCGACCTTTCTTATCTATGATAATGCAATAGGTCTAGCCACAACGGAGAGGCGGTGCGTCAGGCCCGCATTTTAATTCCATCGAACACCAGCTTGACGAGATAGTCGGTAAACTCGCGCAGGGCGGCGTCAGTGGTGCGGCCCCCAGCCGCGAGCTGGTTGAAAAGTCGGCGGTTCGAGAAAAGCTGGTCGCAGGCGCCCACGACCGTGAAATAGAGAAAGACCGGATCCACCTGGCGAAATTCGCCGGCGGCGACACCCTGCGCTATGACTTCGCGGTAGAAGCTGCACATCGGGTCGACCAGTCTACGGACCAGTTCTCCGAAGACCTCTTCTTCCGCGGCATTGGAGATCAACCGCAGGAGGCGGTTGAGATACGGGACACGATGATAGGCACGCGCAAGACCGGATAGATGCGTCGTCAGCTTGTCGAGCGCGCTCCCGTCGCTCGCCAGCAGGATGCGCATCCGACGTACCGCATCGCCGATATCGCGCTCCAGAAGGGCGAGCAAAAACCCGTCCTTGTTTCCGAAATAATATTGTATCAGGGCGGAATTCACGGATGCGCGCTGCGCGACGTCGGTCAACGCGACCTCGAGCGTATCGCGCTCGATGATCAGTTCGCTCGCCGCCTGA
>JBPPMC010000117.1:0-4243 GCA_051305835.1 Sphingobium sp. | reverse complement strand
TGGCGAGTGCCACAGGAGTTTTGTTACGTAATGACACCCAAGAATGAACTGCTCTTCCTGGCCCTTGGCGGGTCGGGAGAGATCGGCATGAACGTCAATCTTTACGGCTGTCAGGGCAAATGGGTCATGGTCGACCTCGGCCTGACCTTCGCCGATCCACAATATCCCGGCGTGGACCTGATCCTGCCGGATCTGAGCTTCATCGAAAAGAATCGCGACGATCTGCTCGGCATCGTGCTGACGCATGGGCATGAGGATCATATCGGCGCGATACCCTATCTTGCCGCAGACCTTGGTGTACCGCTGTACGCCACGCCCTTCACCGCCGGCCTCATCCGCATGAAGCTGGAAGAGGAAGGCATCAAGAACCAGGTCAAGCTGCACGTGATCGAGAATGGCGGCAGCCTGCAGCTCGGCCCGTTCGGCTTCCGTTACATGCCGCTCGCCCACTCGATCCCGGAGGGCAATGCGCTGGTGATCGAGACGCCGCACGGCACGATCTTCCATACCGGCGACTGGAAGCTGGATGACCGGCCCTTGCTGGGCGTACCGTCCACGCCTGAACAACTCACCGCGGTGGGGGACAAAGGCGTGCTGGCGCTCGTCTGCGATAGCACGAACGTGTTCAACCCCGAGGCGAGCGGCTCCGAAGGCGACGTGCGCGAAGGCCTGCTGGAAGTCGTGAAGGGGGCGAAGAAGCGCGTTCTTGTCACGACGTTCGCGTCCAATGCCGCCCGTGTGCAAACACTGGGCGAAGTAGCGCGCGCTACTGGTCGTACGGTGTGCGTAGCCGGGCGCTCGCTCGACCGAATCATCGGCAATGCGAAGAGCGCGGGCTACCTGCGCGACTTTCCGGAGATGGTCGATTGGGACACGGCGATGGACATGCCGCGTAACAAGGTGATGATCATCGCGACCGGCGGGCAGGGCGAGGCACGCGCTGCGCTGGCGCGCGTGGCGTTCGACAGTCATCCGATCAAGCTGGTCGAGGACGACATGGTCATCTTCTCGTCCAAGCAGATACCCGGTAACGAGATTGCGATCGGCCGCATCCAGAACGCGCTTGCAACGAAGGGCGTCGTAATGGTCACCGACCGTCAGGCCGAAGTCCATGTGTCCGGTCATCCGGGTCGCCCTGAACTTCAGGCGATGTATAAGTGGATTCGTCCGCAAATCCTGCTGCCAGTGCATGGCGAAATGCGCCACATGGCGGAGCAAGCGCGCCTTGGCTTGAGCGAGGGCATTCCGCACGCAGTGGTGCAGGGCAATGGCGACATCGTGCGACTGGCGCCTGGTGAGCCGCGCATCATCGGCAAGGAGACCGCAGGTCGACTGGTGCTGGACGGCGACGTGATTCTTCCCGCCGATGGTGCAACCATGAACGAGCGGCGCAAAGTGGCGCTGCATGGTCAAATCAGCGTGGCGGTTGCGCTGGACCGCAAGGGCAGCCTGATCGGCAGGCCCGCAGTTCGCCTTCAGGGAGTGCCGGTTGAGGAAGACAAGGACGCCTTCATTGAGGAAGCGTCGGACGAAGCCGCCAAGGCCACAAGAAAGGGATCTATGGAAGACGAGGTACTGCGCGAGCGCATTCGCCTCGCCGTGCGTCGGGCTGCGACCCGCTGGACCGGTAAGAAGCCGGTGGTGGACGTGCTGATCGTGAACGCGTAAAAAGCCGCCATGAACAGCTATTCCGTAGTTGCGATCTACTTCCTGTTTTGGGTCATGTCGGCTTTCATCGTCATGCCGTTCGGGATCAGGACGCCCGACGAGACCGGGGAAGTGAAATTGCCTGGGCAAGCGGACAGCGCGCCCAGCAATTTCAACCCGCGCTTGGTGGTGATGCGGGCCACGATCATGGCGTCGATATTGTTCGGAGTTTATTATCTGAACTATGTCGAGGGCTGGATCACGACAGACTATCTCGCCAGCCTCTCGCGCTGAGCCTTTACTGGCGTAGGCGTTCTATCGCCTGCGCCAGCGCGACATACAGCTTCCCCATGTCGGATGAGAGGATCGTGACGGCCAGTGCGCTGCCGTCACGCGCCGACAGGATGTTCCGCAGCATGCCTTCGAAATCATGGATGTAGCGGTTCACATGGTCGTGGAACTCAGTGTCCTCGTCATAGTGCAGGGCAATCTCGCGCGACTGGCCCGCGTCCAGCAGCTTGACCGCGCGACGCGTGAACACCCCTCGATCGCCTTTGAGATATGCGGCCCAAGCGGCGTCGGACACGTCATTCGACAGGACTTTAGCGACATCGATCGCGGTGCTGTTGAGTGACTCGATCAGCAACGCGGAACGCCGCGCGAAATTGTCGCGGTCGCGATCTTCGGCGGCCTGCTCGGCTTGCTGGATGCGCTGTTCGATGCTTGCGCTGGTGTCGGCAATAGTGAGCAATTGACGCATAAGGCGATCCGACGCCTGATGCGCCGCTTTCACGGCCCGCTCTGCCACTTCGGAAACTTCCGCAATCTGCGCGGTGACTTTGTCGCCGATCGCTTCCTGCATCGCGGCCTCGCTTGCTTCGCCCAATGCCTGAGCGGCTTCCGGGATAGCGCGGCTCAAAGCCTGACGTGCACGTTCAGCCGCCTGATCGGCCGTATCCTTGACGCGCAGAAGCGCGGCGATGAGTTGCGGGCCAGCGCTTTCGGTAAGACGATTTGCGGTGGTGCCAGCAGCATCCAGGGCGTCCTGAAGCCCGTGAACCTGCGTACGATTGGCCTGCAATCCGCTTTCCGTGCTTTCGAGCCATTCCGACAAGCGGCGGCTTTGACCGCGAAGCAACTCCTCCGCTTCCTGCGTGCGACCGAGGATAGCATCCGCGACCGCTTCCAGCGCTTCGATTTCAGGCGCGGCGGCGGCGAGAAGCGTCCGTGTTTCGGCAACCCGAGTATTGAGGCGGCTGAGGGCAAGCGGATAAGTCTCGTCGACTTCCCGTACGCTGGAATCGATCGCCAGCATCAACGTTTCCGATTTGCCGATCAACTGCTCCGCCGAAGCATTGCCTGCGCCAATCGCGTGATCCATCCGCTCGGCTTCATCCGCCAGTGCAGCAAGCGCGCGCGCTAGGCGCTCGTTGCGCGAAAGCCCATCCTGCTCAAACGAAACGAACCGGGATTCCAGCACCGTCAGCTTTTCGGCCAGTCCATCGCTGAGGCTCGATGCAAGAGTGCTCTGCCCTTCGATCAGCCCATTCAAGTCGTGAAGACGGCTTTCGATCTCGGCGCTGTTGTCGCTGAAATCGCGAATCGTGTCTGACCCTATATGCGAAAGCGAATCGCGGGCGCGTTCAACCAGCGCGTTGAGCGTGACGCTTTGCGCGTCGAGGCCATTGCACGTTTCAGTGAGAGCAGTGCGCGCGCGATCCAGCGCCACATCGATGCGATTGGCGGCAAGTTCCGCCATGCCGTTTATTTCGTCCGATGTCCCTCGCGTCGCATCCTGCAACTGGCCAAGCTGGCTGCTAAGACTCTTGGTTGCCGCAAGGGTGCGGCTGCGGGCATCATCGGACAGTTCAGCAATGGCATGCAGACGTGTTTCGAGGCCGTCGATTCGCTCCGAAAGAGCATGGCCGCTGTCGATGAGGCGCGCCGTCATTTCCGAAGCGCGATCCTCAAGCTGCGGCAGCGAGTGGACCATGCTCGTGAATTGATTGGCAAGTTGCGTCGCGGCACGCTCCGCCACGGCAGCATTTTCGGCGGTCTCGCTGGCGCGGGCGGCAATCAGCTTTGCCGACGCTTCCATGTTGGCGCTGGCGGCGGCGCCATAGCTTTCAAGCAGCGATGCCTGCTCCACCATCGTTTCGCGCGCTGTGGCAAGCTGATGCCCCAGCCGCCTGACACGCGCTTCCAGCGCCGCACTTTCCTCGCGCAGAACGCGGGCTGTGTCAGCGAAGCGGTGTGCTTCGGCACGACTGTTGCGGATAAGCAGGATGTAGATGGCGACCAGCAACGCCAACGGAACCGCAATCGTCGCGACTACCGACGGCACGGACTCGATGCCGGGCAACGCTGTATCACGGCCGAAGACTACCCACAGGTTAAAGCCCGTCCATGCCAGCGCGATCAGGCCGAACAGCGAAGCCACAATGGAAAACAGATTGGAACGAGGAGCCGGATCATCCTCCGGCCATACCTCTTCTGCGGGCGGTTCCGCTTCGGGAACACTGTTGTCCAACAGCAGTTCCTCTTCGTTATCAAGATCCTGCGCCAAAAAGCGATTGTTCCCGCGCCGCAAATCGAC
>JBPPMC010000047.1:0-17084 GCA_051305835.1 Sphingobium sp. | reverse complement strand
AGGGCATATCGGGCTATCGACAGTTACACAGTGGTGCGGTTGCGCCGGTGGCTGCGGGCCAAGCACAAGACCAGACGAAAGCGCGAGGGAGCCTATCACGACCCTGAGCTGTACGAGCGCTTCGGCCTCGTACGTCTGGCGAACTTGGCCGCAGCCCGCCGTGGGTGAAGGCGTGATGTCTTGTCCGAGAGCCGGATGCGGGAGATCTGCACGTCCGGTTCGATGAGCAGGGAGTGGAAACGGATCGTCTGGCAAGCCCCACAGGCGCGCCGCACGACACCGCGCCACTTCCTGACTCTACCGACATCGGTAGGCGGCAGCTGGGACGAAGCCGTCATTCGCGAGCACGGCAGTGAAGATCGGGTTTCGGCTGAACCTGCCGTCTGCGGCCCCGAGAAAGCTGATTGAGGAACGACGATGGGCGGGTTGTCGATAAGCGGACAATTGCTAAGCCATGGAAGGGCCAGCGAGGCATCGTTCGAGCGCTAAATTCACTCTGGCAGGCAGGCCGAATTAAATCCGCCAGGGTCACTTCCAACTGGGCAATTGATAGGCGATGACGGCCACATGTTGACTGGCAAGAAATTTGATATCGAGCACGCGCTCAGCATGTATGCCCTTAGCTACGTCCAGATGCCTGCATGGGGCATATATGAGAAGGACGTGATCGCGGAATTCAAGTCGCGGATCGACACATGCCACATCTACATCATCGGAACGCTACCCGCGGTTGAACTTGTCGACGACCGAGAGGAAGACGGTAATCTGGTGATCGGGCTAACCGTCTCCAGCGAACGCCATGAACTGTCGTGGCCGATCCCTGTAGGCGCGAAGGTGATCGATACCGATCGCGGAAAGTTCTTCGAGAAAAACGGGCTGGTCTGGGCGCCGTCCGAGCACGACATGATGCGGCGCCTGAACGACGAGCAGGAGGCCATCCGCTTCGACGTTCTCTATGTCGGCCAGGCTTATGGGAAGGACGGGTCCCGCAACGCCCTCGACCGGCTGCTCAAGCACGAGACCCTGCAGAAGATATCAGTCAAGGGCATCCCCGCGGATCGGCGGCTGACGCTGCTCATGCTAGAGATAGAGCCCGGCAACCGCATGATCACCGTCATGAATCCGTGGGCGGAGAACAAGGAGGACGGCCCGAAGCGCATTGCAGCAGGGCTGGACAAGCTGTTCGGCACATCGGACGCGGAACGCGTCACGCTCTACGAGGCGTCGCTCATCCGCTACTTCCAGCCGCCCTTCAACAAGGAGTTCAAGGACAGCTTTCCGTCGACCAATCTCAAGGTCCTCGCCGACTGTTATGAGAAGGATTTCGCCGGTCTCATCTCCGGGATCTGCATCGACGAACTGCCATTCAAGCTCACTTCGGAAGCGGTCGCGCCTGCCCAGTACCACACAGCGAAATTTGACCTGCACGAAGATGAGGCACGGCGGATGTTCTTCAGTCCGAAGGCCTGACGAGACCAGAACCGAGGCGCAGTACCGTCAGCGACTGGGTCCTGAAGGTGATCGACCACCGCGGCACCGCCATGTCGGCGATACTGTGCTCTCAGTCCTTCCGCGCCTCGCCTGATAGTCGATTCACCGACCTCGGTTCGGCCAGCAGCGCAAACCGATCGAACCTCTTGCCGGTCCACTTGCGGAACCGCAGCGTCGCGGCTTTGCCGAGTGACAGGTCGACGACATGCTCGAAAACCGACTGGCCCCGGTGCCAGCCGATACCGGCGCCGGGACAATAGCGGATCAGCAGCGCTTGGACGAGGTCGCCCGCAAGCCGACCTACGCATACCGCCATCTGGTCGCGCACCGGCAGTAATCAATCCGGGAGCGGCTCACCCTCTTCGGAACGGCCGTTGTCGAAGTCGTATGTCCTACCCGGACGCGCGACTTCCGCAGAAGCAGCCACAAGACCGGCACGCCCCACCAAACCAGAATAAGTTCGCTTACAGCGAACTTTGTTGTTGCGTCGGTGATCTGTTTGGCATAGGCAGGCGTCGTGTGAATAACGGAAGAAGTTCTCATATTCAGCTTTGGCACCCGCCAAAGCGTGGAGGGATCAGACCCTCTGCCGTTTAATCCGTTCATCCGCGATGGCCCCGGCGACGGGGACTTCCGGGCGAGGCGGGCGAAGCAGAGACGATAGCGAGAATTGCTATCGTCTCTAGGTAACAGGTGTAGTTGTCGGGTCCGCTCTCTGTTCGGCGAGAATCCCTGGTTAGGTTGGTCCACTCCGGTCCGACCGCCAGGGCGAACAGGGAAGGAAAGAGCAATGGCTTTTTCTAAGATCACACACCGACGACGGCGGCGACGTGGGCTGCGAGGAAAACCTCTTGAGCAGCGTCGTGGGTTCTGGGGGAATCTCCGGAACCCAAATACTTTGAAGCTCATCATGTCGGTGGGCTTCATGATCTACCGGGCCATCCGCTACGTGCTGATGGACCACCAGTTCTTCAAGTAAACCGCCAACCTAATATCTACGCGTCCATAGAGTTAGGAACGACGATGATAAGCGAAGCCCTCAGGCTGATCCGTGTATTCCACGATCTGAAGCAGTTCGAGCTTGCGGAGCGTCTCAAGGTTTCGAAGTCCCACATCTCAGAGATCGAAAGCGGCAACAAAACGCCATCGCTCGAACTAGTCGAGAAATACTCATCCGAGTTCAAGATACCGGTCTCCGCGATAATGTTTTTCGCTGAGGAGCTTCCCAGCGCCAAGCGTGGCGAGAAGGTCAGGACGAAGATAGCATCGACGGTCCTAGATCTGCTGAGCTTCATCGAGAAGAAGGCGGATGCCAACACGGCATAGCCCCATGGCCTACACCTTGCGCGACAGCCCGTTCTTCCGCCTGCGGACCCGCAAGAAACTCGCGGCCGTTCTGCATGTTTCGGAGGCGGCTCTCGCGGCCATCACTGCTCGAAACGACCTTTACGAACGCCGGTGGAAGCACAAGACCGAAAAGAGCAAGTGGCTCAATCTCGAGCCAGCCGCCGACGTCGCGGCGTTCTACCGACCGATCGACATTCCGGACGGGGGGCTGAAGGCCATACAGTCGAGGATCGCGAGCCTGTTGAGCCGCGTTACTCCGCCCGACTGGCTCTTCAGCCCCGTAAAGGGTCGATCCTACGTCGACAACGCAGCTCGACACAAAGGGGCGAGGGCCTTCTGGCTCTTGGACATCGCGGATTATTTCCCTAGCTGCACTGCGAACAACGTTGCCCATTTTTTACGGGGCACTCTGGAATGCTCACCGGACGTCACAGCCATCCTCGTGCATATGACTACGTGGAGGCAGTGCCTGCCGCAGGGTTCGCCTTGCAGTCCCATTCTCGCGTATTTCTCAAACTTGAAGATGTGGGGAGAGATCGAAGGATCCGTAACTCGGGCGGGATTGAAGCACAGCGTTTATGCCGACGACATCACCATCTCCGGTCCGATCGTCCGCAAGGAAGTGATCTGGGAGATAAAGCGTGCGGTTCACAAGCACGGGTTGAAGATCAAGGCAGAGAAGGAACTAAGCCTCATCGATGGCCCTGCCGAAATCACAGGGGTCATTGTCGATCGTGACCGCACGAAGTTGCCGAACAGGCAGCTCAAGCGCCTCTTCGAGCTGCGCGGCGAACGGCACCGCGCCAAAGGGCGTGTTCTCAAGCGTATGCTCGACAGCCAGATAGCTGGACGCACCGCCCAGAAACGCCAGGTCGAGAAGACGTAAGCATCGCCAACCGCTCCTTTGGGACGTATTGCGCGGCTGGCGCCTTGCACCGAACGTCGGTTTCGCGAGCGAATCGCAACCTTTTACACTAAGCGGCGCGGGTCGGCCTAGTCTGCCGTCTCAGTCGCATGCGACCTGAAGTGGAGGGCGGGGCAGCGAGGGGATCGCGATCGACCGGCCCGGCCCGGTCAGTGGGAGCGTCGCTTCCGCCCCGACTTGCGCGACAGGTTCTTTCGTCGCCTCAGGTCCGCCGCAGGGAACCCGCTGTAGTCGGTGCCGATCGAATGGCAGCCGTGCAGGAAGTCATTCTGATACCAACGCGAGGACTTCGCGATGGCGTCGATCGCGAACCGGAAGATGAGCTGGTCCGAAGGGTCGGACCAGTCGCCCGGCATGAGCGAGAACACGGACTGCCAGTCATAGACGTAGCGGCACTCGTCGAACGGCAGAACGTCCAGGAGCATCTCCATCGTCTTCGCAGTGTACCGGTAGCGGCGAACCTCCCTCACGTTGCAGTGGCTCGGATGCGCGAGCTAAGCGATGGCCGGAAAGAAACCGATGTCGGAATTGGGCACGTCGCAGAGGAACGCCATGTTTTTGCGGAAGGGATAGTCGGTCGCGCGACGCAACGTCTCGGACTGGAGATCTGGGTCGGCACGCAGGCCGTAATACGCCGCCGCCAAGTCCGCTCCCGTGATCTTCCCATCGACCTTTCCGTCGATCTTTACGGGAACCGTCCCGCGCAGCTGCTTCATCCATTGATCGATGAAAGACTGAAAACCATCCGGAAGCGGATCTTGCCCTTCCGGCGGGCCATACGCACCGCACATGTCGAACGCGTGGAGGAGCGAATGCGTGCCGTCCCCGTCGATGGCCTCGCCACCCTTGGCAAGCTCGCTACCATGCCCGGTATCGGTATCCTCGTCGGTGCCTGGCTCCGCGCCTTCACCCTCGTCGATATCTTTGGGCCAGCGCAGCATGCTGCGGCCCCGAGCGGCCGCCTCCGCGATGAAGGCTGACGACAGTTGTGCCCAGAACCTGGTGCGGGCCAGCCGGACCATCGGTGCGATCAGTGTGGCGATGTCCATGATGTGCCGCGTCACGAACGAACCGTAGTAGTGCGCGAAATCCTCACGCACGACGTCTTGGAACAGCCGGTCCTCCCACTGCGGTCCGTCGTCCTCGTGCTGCGTCGGCATGATCTCCGCCGACGACATGACGTAGCTGTGCGCCGCCGCGCCATCGGTCGTGCCGCCTTCCTTCAGGTCGAGGAAGCTCTTGCCGAAGAGGTAAGCCGCGATCGCATGCACATGCCTTTCCATCGAGACCACGTTCGTAACGTCCGGCTTGGAGAAGTTCGTCACGAGCACGCCGAGCGGCGCAAGCGCGGCCTGCTCGAACAGCGTCACCAGTAGCCGCGATCCCTTCGGCAGCGAGGTGCACGCGTCGATGTAGATGATGTCGAAACGGCGCGACGATGATCGAAGCCAGCGCCTCCGAACGATCGCGCAATGTTGCGGCGAGACGGTGATATGCGGCGACCCGCTCCGCCGTCGGTGTGTCGCGCCACACCTGGAAAGCCGCCGCGTTGGCGCTCAACGTCGCTTCGACTTCGTCGGGCGTCTGATAGGGATAGGTGGCGATGAGTTCGTCGGTCGCGGGATTACGCGAAACCGCGCTCTTCGCATAAATCACGGCAGGGTTGTTGGTAGGGTTCGACATCGTGACCTCCATAGGGTTTGCGAGCCGCGTCGTTCGGGTTGGCAGCTTCGGGCAGGAGCTGCGAACCTCGATCGACAAGGGGCCGGCGATCAGAATTGACGAAAGGACGTCGCCTTAAGCCCGGCACTTCATGACCGAGCAGATGCGATCACCAGGGCTGTCCGTTGCCGAACGACCAGTCAGCTTTGTCGACGAACACCATGTTGATCACGATGTCCTCCTGACGGATACCGAGTTTCCCGCTCAGCTCGTCGGCAACGTACCGGTAGAAAGCGAATTTCGACTCTTCGTCATTTCCTACGGTGCTGGTGACCTGGATCAGGACGAAGTCGGGCGTGCGCTTGAAGCCGAGGAAGTTCGGGTCGTAAATGAGGTTCTCGGGCTCGTGCTCGTTGACGACGATGAAGCGGTCTCCATCGGGGGCCTTGAGCACCCCGACGATTCCCTCATAGACGACGTCGGCCAGCGTGGCGCGGTACTCGGGGGTCTTGCCTTTGTTGAGGTCGATACGGGCGAACGGCATGATGAATTCCTTTCGTTGAGACGGGTGGGTTGAGGGATCAGGCGGCGATCTTGGAGACGAAGGGCTCGGGCCGGTTATCCAGTTCGGGCACGCCGCTGTTCCGATCGGCATAGGCGGCAAGGAAAGTCGGCCGGGTCTGCCAGCGCTTGAAGAAGGCATCGACGTGCTCGAAGCGCTCATCGAGCGGCGTGGCGTTGACCGGGAACTTTGAGAAGGCGATCGCGGTCGCCAGCGTGATGTCGGAGAAGGTCGGCTCGTCGCCACCCAGCAGCCAGGAGCGGCCGTCGGAGAGATGCCGGTCGACGAGGCCGGCGTGCGTCAGCGCAACCTTGCGCGAATGCTCACCCCACGCGGGGTTATGGGTCAGCTCGAGCTTCGGGCCGAGACCCTGATGAAGAACGTGGAATGCGGTGACGATCGGATAGAGGATGTGGACCCACACCCGGTTGTCCCACATCTGGTCGAGGCCGCGCTCGTGCGGCGTCGCACCCATGATCTTGCGACCCTCGAACGTGTCGTCGAGGTAACGTGCGATGGCTGACGTCTCGCTGAGGAAGGATCCATCGGCGAGCGCAAGGGTCGGCGTTTCGCCCCAGGCGTTCATTTTCAGGTGCTTCCAACCACGCTGCTCACCGACGGGCGTCATGTCATAGACGGTCTCGGCGAAATGATCCGCGATGCCCTTTTCGTGCATGAAGATTCGCAAACGCTGCGGGTTCGGGAAAGCGGAGGGAGAGGTGAAGAGCTTCAGCTGGTCTGTCATGGGGAGGTCTCACTTTCATCTGGCGCGTCACCTGCCTGCCATATGACAGGTGGAGGCATGGAAAATGGCAGCGACGATGAAAGAGAATGCGCGGGAAGCGATCATGCTGGCGGCGCGAGAGGCAGCGATGGCCCGTGGCTATGGCGGGATCAATTTTCGCGACGTTGCCGCGACAGTCGGCATCAAGGCGGCGAGCATCAATTATTACTTCGCCAACAAGGCGCTTCTCGGTGAGGCTGTCGCACGCCGCTACTGGGAAGACATATCTCGCGATTTCGAAGCGATCTCGGCAAATGCCGCTACGCCAATGGACGCCCTCCGCCAGTACCCTGGTGTATTTCGCGCGTCGCTAGCCCGCGACAATCGGATCTGCCTGAGCAGCTTCATGGCCGCGGAATACGACGAACTGCCCAAGTCGGTGCTAAAAGAGGTCCAGGCTTTTGCCGATGTAAACGTGGCTTGGTTGAGCAAGGAACTCGTCGCAGCAAAGGTGGTGGACCCGGCCGAAAGTAAGGAGAGAGCCCGCGCTATCTACGCTGCCGTTGCCGGCGCGCAGATCGTTGCCCGGAGCCGCTCGAACATCGCGCTCTTCGACACGCTAATCGAAAGCTATAGGTCAGCGGGGCTTTTGCCAAGCTAGCCGTCGCAGAAGGGCGGGAGCAGCCACTTCCGCCTGTTGATCGGCTTGACGGCCTTGTTTCACGCTGGGGGCGCCCTACGGCTGAGATACGGCGACCGTCGACAGGCAGTTTCCGGAGCGCTGTCGACAGCTCTTGTCGAGAGCGGTCTTTTGGCGGCTTTCTCGGGAACGGCCGGGTCTGGTCGACAGCTGACCTCGAAACTATGCCGAGCAGGCTCCCGAAATTTACCGGAAGTTCCGGGGTTTGCCGAACGGGCTCGGCATAGCCTCCCCCTCGGCATAAATTCCCGATCTGCGTCTTGGATCGGGGATAGTCCCCGGGCAGCCGACCGAAGGCATCAAGATCAAACCTCGCGACTTCCGATGACTTTGGAAATGACCGGAGCTGGGATATCCGTTCGCTTGTCGCTTGCTGCGCAGCGCTGATAGGATTCCGGTCGCTATGACATATCAATGGGCCAATTGCCGATACGCCGGCACGATGAAAGACGGCTATGAAGATCGTGCCATACCCGAACGGCTGGCCGAACGTGGCCCGGTGCCCCACGACGTGTTCTGTTTTCCAGCAGTCGACAGCTGGCGTGAGCGTATCTGGCGGCTGATTAGCGACTGCGTCACTCACGAGGTAAAGGCTGCCTTTACGCGGAGACCGCCAGAATATGTCGTGTCCGATGACCTAAGCTGGCTTAATGAGATCGTGTTTCAGACCACCAGCCGCGACGTCGAAATGAAATCGCTGCTCGCCGATCGGCTAGTAGGGGAGTATCGCGCTTTCCGGGCAGCGCATGGCACGCGCACCGACGATCTCGCGCCATTCTACGAACAAGGCTTGCGCTGTCTGCGGGCCGACGAGGCCGAAACCCGGGCCCGCGCGCTGTTCATGACCCCTGAGTTCGCTTTGGTGACGGAGACGAAGTTCGACGCGGCGATCGCCGATATCGAGGCGCGCAACCTTTCAGGCGGTCGCGAGGGCAGGCTCTATTTCTGTGCCGACGAGCGCAGCCTGATCACGCGCAACGGCGGTTCCGGTCACTATCTCGTTTACGGCGGCGAGTATCTCTACTGTCTGGGTATCCGACTGGTCAGCCGCTTCGACGCGCAGCGTGCGCTCAAATCGATCGGGCGACCGACCATGTTGGTCTGCGACATTCCGATAGCTATGATCCGGCCCTCGACACTCGAGGAATTCGCGGGCTCAATCCTCGAATTCCTGTTTTGCGAGCTTAACGGGGAGCCGTCGCACGCGCTAAGCAACGGTGCGGGGTCGGCGCTCAGCCTGACCGTCGATCTGCCGGGCGAGCATATCGTGGGGCATTATCATCCCGCCCGGATCTACGACCCGCTATGACCAAATCGACAGGCTCCCTCCTCGAACACGCCGATTACACCGAGGACAATGTTGCGGTCGTGCTCGAGCGCTTCCTGACGCTCTTGAGCTTTCCGAGGGATCGCTTCTCGATAGAGGTGATCTCCCGCTCGAAGGAGCGTTATCTAGGCGCGGACGCGCGGCTGAACGGCGCAATCCGCGGCTTCCGGCCCTTCTACATGCAGTTCAAACGGCCTTCGGCTTATCCAGAGCGCAGCAGCTCGCGCATTATCACCGATCGAACCAAGCTCGGCGTCGGCAGCTGGCCTCATGCCCTTTTCTTTGGCCTGCGCGACAAGAAGCCAAGCCAAAGCGACCTCCAGCACAATATTCTCTATCGATTGCGTCGGCGCCTGATCGCACGCGGACTCGGCGAAGCGGCCTATGTCTGTCCGCTGTTTCTCGATCATGCCGCCTATCGGTCGGCGGCCCATCAGTCCGGCCTTTTTCACCTCTTGTCGTTCTGGCGGCGCACACCGTGGTACTACCGTGATTTCATAATGCGGCACGACGGCAGCCCCGCCAACTTCGATCGCATCCCGATTCTCGCGGAGCACGTGACGATCCCGCCGCACGTCACGGTCACTTCGTCCAAGCACCACTACAGCTTCAACGAACAGGGGCGCGATCTGTGCTTCCACGAGCCGACCGTGCTCCCCGAGGACGCATCCGCCCCGCTCGGCACGTTCATAGCGCGCGAATTCGAACGCGCGCAGGGCGAGGATGGCAAAGTCTCGATCGAAGAAAGCCAGGGCTTGCTCAAGGAACTGATCGCGGAAGTCTATGGCGATCGCGCGACCCTTGATGCCTTTGGCGATAATCCGATCGGACGCTGGTACGCGTTCGGCGCGCAGCTGAAGCGCGACTTTGGCATCGTCCAATACGCTTTCGTGCGCTGGGACGAATCGTTCTTCTAAGCTGACCCTGGCAAGGCGCTCGCAGCTGCGGCTTCCCGCGCGCGAACCCACTGATCCATCGGGTGCAGTCTGGGAAATGGTGTTGTTCGACCTCATGGAGCCAGCTGCGACAAGGGCATCAAAGTTAAGCCGCGTCATCTCCGATGACTTCGATGATGACGGGCCATCGGAACATTACTCCCGTTCCGCGAGGATGGGGCCGGCGGCGCAGGGCGGTCGGCCTAGCCGCTGAGCGAAGGAATCGCCCAGAAATCCATCGATAGCTCACCGCCAACATAGGCATAGGGGAGGTAATAATGCCCGCCATCGCCGC
This sequence comes from Sphingobium sp., assembly GCA_051305835.1. Lineage (GTDB taxonomy): Bacteria > Pseudomonadota > Alphaproteobacteria > Sphingomonadales > Sphingomonadaceae > Sphingobium. The sequence goes on along the minus strand of JBPPMC010000047.1, from coordinate 7,116 downwards.
AGGGCCGGCCAGACGCCGTATGCAAGCCCCATGAGTTTCGCATGACCAGGCGCTGGCTGTCGTCGTCGAAGCCGACGAGTAATCCGGCGTGCTTTTTACTTGGCGTGGCTTGGTCCGGCATCGGCACCACCCCGCCGTTAAGATCCGCCTGAAAGAAGGAATTATAGAGCCGCAAGCCGAATGCGACCGGCTGGTTTCGGCCAAGTGCTTCTTTGATGTCGGACAGGGTGCGCGGCGCCCACGGCGTTCCGATCCGATGGCGGCGCGCTTCGACATCCGCGGAATTTGTCGGCGCTTGGAAAAGATTGGCGGGCACGTAGTCCCACATCGCCTCGGGCAGTAGCCCATGCGCACTACGGCATCGACCGCCCCGCCGACCGAGCCCCCAACGTCCCCAGCCTGCGTGCCGGACTTCATACGCATATGCCAGTAGATATGCAGCCGGGCGGGCGTCCCTATGTCCGGCAGCCCGCCCCGTATCCGGTGCGCATGGATCATGCCGGAGACCGCGTTCGCCGTGCAGGTGTTGAATGGCACCTGATCGTACACAGACGGACAAGTCGGACGCAGGTCGACACGCCGTTTCAGCACGAATAGATGTTCCGGTCGATCGGGATAGCGTTGAAGGAGCTCGCGTTCGGCTTCGGCCGAAGGCGGCTCCCAGCCAAACGTACGTCCATCGGCGTCCGGCAGCGCCTCCTCAGGTACCGTTGCCTGATCAATCACAGACATTTGTCGGCGCCCGCATCGAGCTGAGCTTGACAGGCTCGAGCCTTCCGCAGCGACTGGCTCGTCGTCAGCTCGTCGAGTTCACGTTTGTCCGCAGCCAGATCGCGTCCGTGCAGCGTACTCACGATGCCCGCAGCGTCCGGTGCCATCCCGGCCAGCGCCGACGTCACATTTGCCGCCCGAGCATCGGCGGACCACGAAAATTCGGCCGTGCGTCCGAACTTGTCGAACTTTAGCCCCACTGTCCGGTTCTCGCCGAACGCGGCGGACAGACACAGCTGCGCATCGCTCGCGAGTTGGCTCACCGGAATGGTCTGCTCGATAGGTGGCGTCTCAATCGTACCCTTAACGATGGTGCCGGGACGCAGTAGCGTGAGCTTCACATATTGGCTGGCCGGAACAGTGACCCACTGCTTGCAAGGCTCAGAACTCGTCCTACTTTCGCCGCCGAGCGCGCTCGAAGGATCGGCAAGAGCAGTATAGAAGGCCGTCACTTGGAACGCAGCAGCACCCTTGTCGTCGACCCCGGCAACGGTCGGCTTGTTGCCCGGGCCGACATATGCCGTTTCAAGTAGCTCTGCCGCCGGCTTCCAGTCGAACTCAACAGTCTTCGCCTGCGCCGCGCCAGACATGGTAGCGTCGATTTTGACTATCCCGGTCAGGTCGGCGTGCAACGCCCCCTTGGCCGCTGCGAGCAGAGCCGCGAAGGCGTTAATCTTTTTCTGATCGCCTTCCGGATCAGGCGACGTGGCGAGCCCCGAGCGAAGCGTCGTAATCTGCGCCTTCGCAGCCGTGATTGTCGCGACATTCTCCTTCGCCTTCTGGCTGCACTGAATCTCAGCCGTATCTTCCGGGCCGCTAGCGAACGAGGCGGCCGTTGCCGCGATCTTGATGATATTTCCGAGGATTACCGCCTGCTGGTCGGTTACCGTCGCGTTCATTCCCGAGATGACGCCGTTCTCGTCGACCGTGATCGTCAGGCTGCGTTTCGTGGCGGACGCAGCGAGATCGGCACCGGAGACATGCAAAACGGCGTCGCGGGCTCCCGCCACGGCGTCGGCCTTGAGCGACGTTTCGATCATGAGGTCGGGCGCGCATTGCACTATGTCGAGCGACAGAGTCACTTTTGCGTCCGTCCTTGGCAAACGATAGCTTATGCCAGCCCCGTTCTGCGGATTCGTCGTCGCGCATGCGCTGAGCGCAAGTAAAGCCAAAGAAATCAAAAGACGCATCGCAGAGCCCCCACTCGAATCGCGTTCCCGACTTCAGTTCATATCATATTTACTCGAATTAGCACGGTTACATGTGCGCAGCGCCGCCAGCGGCTGGAGAGCGGACGATTGGCTGATCCCGGAGCGGCCGTACCACGCACCAGCCGTCGATCGGCGTGAACTGATCGATAGTTGGCGCTAGCGACACCGCGTGGGAGACCGCTTTTCCCGAAGGTTTCAGGGTATGCCGAACGAAAGCGCGGCATGATGTACGCCTTGGCTTGGATCCCCTTCTGCGTCGTGGATTCGCGGATGGGCCGCGGACCCAAGGCATCAAGGCAAACTGCGCGACTTTCCAAGCGCCGGATAGTGGCGACGATATCGCGTGCTGGGCACAGTCTCTTCATCAAGCCTCGCAAGCGGCTGCGGTGGCCGTTTCCGGATGTCCCCTGACCCTCAAATGGGCGCGAATGACTTACCGCTTTAAGTAGTCGCCCACCGCCTCGGCGCTATTGCCGACCGCCTTTACCGCATCTGCGAGCTTGTCGCGGCTTACGCCGAACTTCTTGGTCCAATACTCGACTTCATAGTCCTCGCCGAGCGCGATGCGCGAGCTATCCTGGGGCGAGCGGAGTGTCTTGTCGTCAGCCATGTCCATACCTCCTTGATGCGGCTTCCTGTCCTCATGGAACGCGGGTCGCCTGCAGAGTTTCCGCCAGCCCTTTCCGGGGGCGCGATGCATCGATGAACCGAGTCACAATGGCGCTGGAACGAGTCCGCCAGGCATGAGTCTATCAGTCATGGCCAAGTTGCTCGAAGAACAAAGGGAAGCAAAGGCGCGCAAACCGTCGAGAGTCCAACCTTGCCGGCCTTGAAACCCCCGCCATTTCAGCCCGTCCAGCTGGCGACCTTGGTCGACACGGTCCCGACCGGCGACCGCTGGCTGCATGAAATGAAATATGACGGCTACCGCCTCCTCGTCGCCGTGGGCGGCAAAGAGGCCCGCGCCTACACGCGGTCCGGTCTGGACTGGTCGGACAAATTCGTAGGGATCGTCGAGGAAGCCGCAAAGCTGAACGTTCGTTCGGCGCTGCTCGATGGCGAGGCCGTTGTCATGGACGACAGCGGGCGCTCCAGCTTCCAGAACCTTCAGGGCGCGCTCAAAGGCGCACCGGCCAGCATCGACTATATCGCGTTCGATCTGCTTGAGCTGGATGGGGAGGATCTCACCCGCCTACCCCTCACGGACCGGAAGGCCAAGCTGCGCGAGATTCTTCCTGAAGGGAGCCACCGCATCCGATATTCCGAACACATCGAGGGAAATGGCGAGAAGCTGCTCCACAATTTCTGCGACGCCGGGCTCGAAGGCGTCATCTCAAAGAAGGCCGACGGTCGCTACATCGGATCGCGCGCGGGCGGTTGGCTGAAGACCAAGTGCATCAAGCGCCAGGAGTTCATCGTCATCGGCTGGACGCCGTCGGACAAGTCCCGAGGGTTTCGCTCGTTGATCCTTGGAATCCACGACGGAGGCAAGCTGCGATATGCCGGCAAGGTCGGAACGGGCTTTAGCATGGACGAGATCGAGCGCCTGATCGAGACGATGCGGCCACTCGAGCAGGCGGCGCCAACCGTGAAGGCACCCCACGCAGAGGTCCGCGGCGCCCATTGGCTTCAACCCAAGCTCGTAGCGGAGATCGCCTATACCGAGATGACCCATGAGGGCACGCTCCGCCATCCGAGCTACCTCGGGCTCCGCGCCGACAAGAAAGCTGAAGCGGTCGTTCTCGAGGTGGAGCAGCCGGTGGCCGAGATCGCGGCGCCGGCGGTGTCGCGCGTCAAGATCAGCAACACTGACCGCGTCATCTTTCCGGAATCCAGCATTAACAAGGGCCAGCTGGCGGATCATTACGCGGCGGTCGCGCCGATCATGCTGCCCTGGGTGGGTAGCCGTCCGATCAGTCTGGTGCGCTGTCCGCAGGGCCGCGCCAAAAAATGCTTCTTCCAGAAACATGATGCGGGCAGCTTTGGCGACGCCGTCAAACATGTCGGCATCCTGGAGAAGGACGGCCACGAGGAGCCCTATCTCTTTGTCGATACCGCTGACGGGCTGATGACCTGCGTCCAGATGGGCACGATCGAGTTCCATGGCTGGGGCGCGCGTATCGAGGATGTTGAAAAGGCTGACCGGCTGGTGTTCGATCTGGACCCTGACGAGGGGCTGGATTTCGAAAACGTGCGCACGGCTGCCTTTCATTTCCGCGATATCCTGAAGTCGATCGGGCTCGAGACCTTCCCGATGGTCACCGGGGGCAAGGGCGTGCATGTGATTGCGCCGCTCGTCCCGCAGGCCGAATGGCCGGAGGTGAAGGATTTCGCGCACAGGCTGGCCCAGGCCGTGGCGCAAAGCGATCCGCAAAATTTTACCTCGGCACTACCCAAGGCGCAGCGCAAGGGACGCATCTTCGTCGACTATCTGCGCAATCACGCGGTGCGACAGCTGTCATGCCCTATGCGGTTCGGGCGCGCCCGGGCGCGCCGGTAGCAGCGCCCATTACCTGGAAGGAGATGGAGACGATCGACGCACCGAACCACTTCCACATCGGCGATGCCGTCGAACTCGTGAAGCGCGCTGGCTCCAAGGCGCTCAAAGGCTGGGGCCGAGCTGATCAGACGTTGCCGGACCTGTGACCCTGTGAAGATAGCCACCTACAATGTGAACGGCGTGAACGGCCGTCTGCCCGTGCTCCTCCGGTGGCTGACGGAGGAGCAACCCGACATCGCCGTGCTTCAGGAACTGAAGGCGCCCCAGGAAAAGTTTCCCGAGGGTCCCATTCGCGACCTCGGCTACGATGTCATCTGGCAGGGGCAGAAGAGCTGGAACGGTGTCGCTATGCTGAGCCGCGTCGGCGAGATCCATGAAACACGGCGCGGTTTGCCGGGTGACCCGGATCCGGCGCAGAGCCGCTACATCGAAGCCGCCGTGAACGGCGTCCTCATCGCGGGCCTGTATCTACCGAACGGCAACCCCCGCCCCGGGCCGAAGTTCGATTATAAGCTTGCCTGGTTCGAGCGGCTGATCGAGCATGCGGCCGATCTGCTACCCTTATAATCTTTGTCTGGCAAGCTACGCCGGTAGTCATGCTGTTCGCATGGGGATTTGGTTTCATTCAATGAATGACGTTCTACCGGCTACCATGGCGGGGGTATGCGATGCGGATTGGGAACTATGTAGCGAAGACTTTTCGCTGCATCGCAATCATATTTGTAAGCGTCGCTGCGGTAGTAGGAATCTTTCTGGCCATCCTTCTTACGAAGATACACTTCGAAACAGAGGAAAAGATTCGCAAGGCGTTGGAGCAAGGCTATCCGAACGCCATTATTAACGAACGCGTAGAGTGGGATTACGGACGGCAAATATGTTTTGACATCACCCTCCATCCACCGCCCAAAAGTGCCGTCCCGCGTAAAGTAGTTATGGTGAGCGGCGATGATGATGGCGGAACATGGGGTCTTGGTCGCCGTGAATACAAATCCATAAACGAGTGCAAAAGTGAGTTCTATCACGGCTAAACCAGCTCCCCTGTTGCGGAAATCGGTAACCGAAAAACACATGGCGGGCGGCGGCTATGGCCTGATTTTCGACAAATCGTCCGGACTATTTGCGATAGCCGACAACGATACGAATGCCGGGTGATTTGGCCGTGCCTGTCGTTGCCAACTCGACAATATGTCCTTTGGGAAACCAGTAAGCAGGAATGGCCTTCTCGTCTGCGCTTTTACGGGCCGTCTTGAGCGTACGGTCCAGCGCGCTTACTAGTTGGCTTACAGCGGGAACATCCAGCACCTTTGCCATGATCGCACATATCGGAGTAGGATCCCTCCTTGTTGAATTAGCAGTAAATTTCCTTTTGAAAATATCGGCAATGGCGATGTTACCGGCTTCCCATCTTCCGACGCCGACATCGCAGCCCATCCATCAGCACGCAGCTTCTGTGCATCAACTCCGGTGCTGCTTGTCACTGCCAGGCAGGACTCAACGCCAGATACGATTTCCGCCGTTCCTGCCGCGGAAAGGGATGCGGCTGATGCGTCGCTCGAAAGTAGAGCGGCAATCAAACATCCATACAGAATTCTCACGACGGCCCTCTCTGGCTGCACCAACCGTGGATAAGTACCACTCTCTCCGCTATCATCAACGCTTACATAATAGGGGCTACCTTCATCTTCACGGTCTGCCGCAAATCACATCAAAGGCGGCGGCTATCGCCTGATTTCCGTCAGGGCATAAGCTGCCGGTCGGCCATCGACCATTTGTGGTCGTTTCAGCGGCCATTCGTGCTTACAGAAAGCGGACGTGAAAAATGGATACTGCATCTCTCCATGTAATTCTCTCCGGCTGCTCAGGCGGTGGTAAATCCACCCTTCTTGCTGAACTCGCCGACCAGGGCTTTAAGACGATATGCGAACCTGGCCGCCGCATCGTAACCGAGGAACTGAGCGGTGACGGCACCGCGCTGCCGTGGGTCAACCTCGCGGCCTTCGCGACGCGCGCCATCGAGATAGCTGCTCACGATCGCCAAGTTGCCGACGAAGGGGGTGGTTGGACGTTCTTTGATCGTGGGCTGGTAGACGCGGCCGTGGCACTTCAACATGCGACCGGCCGCGCGGCATCGGCCACGCTCGCCGCCTATCCGCGATATCATCAACGTGTCTTTCTGACTCCTCCTTGGCCGGAGATTTTCATCCAAGATCAAGAGCGTCAGCACGACATGGAAGAAGCGATCGCCGAATATGATCGCCTGCTGATCGCTTACGGTGATCTCGGTTATGATCCGATCATCCTTCCAAAGATCACTGTCGGCGAGAGAGCGCGTTTTGTTTTGAGCCAGCTTACGTAGCCGGAAGCGGCAGTTTCCGCATGCTTGCGACCGAAAGCCGCCTGTCGCAAAACCACCCGTCAGCGCCGTTCTCGCCTTCGACTTCATGCGGACATAGATCGGACCGGCAGCACCGGCGACCCGCCACGCCTTTGATCCGGCCAAATCGCTGGGATGGGTGGAAAGCCGATGGTCGGCTTCTTGGTAAAACGAATTGCTTAGCGGACATAGCCGAGATCGACTACAATAATGGCGGCTGCGCAAACGAGAGAAACAAGCGAAAACCCTATAGCCGAAGT
>JBPPMC010000361.1:0-4007 GCA_051305835.1 Sphingobium sp. | reverse complement strand
AGCCGGCAACCGTGCGGCCTGCTTGTGCTGCCCGGACGCCAGCCGTGGCAGCCTCAAGGCTGGGGGCGCTGGCTCCGGCAAGCGAAAGCGCCTGCTCAAGGGTGAGCGGGGGACTGGTCGATGTTGGATCGGCTGACTGCGCCTGTGCGATCGACGCGCACGACGCCACGGCCAATAAGGCCGCAATAAAACGGTGCATGGGTAACGGACTCCTGACGAACCTTGGGCATCCGCACGGGCTTTCCCGGCGGAATTAGGCGTTGGTCAGGCTTGGGGAGGACGTAGGGCTGGGTCCGACGCTACCGGGGCCTTGGGCGCATTGCGCCACATCGATGCAGTCATACGAACGCTGCTGGCTGGTCCGGTTGAATCGGACGCGATCGGCACGCCGACATGATGGCCGTGGCAACCACCATGATGGTGAGGATAAGCCTTGTCGGCGTCTGCCGGCACTTGGTCGGCATCGCCGTCGCAATGATCGAGGGAGCTGACCGCTGTGGTATCAACGCACGTCACGCCTTCGGTCGCATGCGCGACTGATCCAAGCCCGAGCATAAGCACGAGCATGAAACTGAGGAACAGGGCGGAGAGGCGGTGCATCGGCCCGCGCCTTAGCAGCTTACCGACTGCCATGTAACGACTGCTGGTAAGTAGCGGGGGCGGGTGAGGGCTCGCTACGCATTTCGGCGCGTGCCTGCCGCATGATCTGAACACCGCCCGATATTCCCAACACAGCCATCAAGGTGGCGACGGCGAGATCAGGCCACGCGCTGTTGAGGCCGAACACTCCGCCTGCGGCCAGTACGACGGCGATGTTGCCAATCGCGTCGTTACGCGAGCAAATCCACACTGACCGCATGTTCGCATCACCGCTTCGAAAGCGGTACAGCATGACCGCGACTACAAGGTTCGCGATCAACGCGGCGATGCCGACCACGCCCATAATTTCGGCATGGGGCGTTGCTTCGTGGAGCGCCCCCCATCCCGCCGCGAACAAGACATAGACGCCTAGCAAAGCAAGCGTCGCCCCCTTCAACATCGCAGCGCGTGCGCGCCAGGCTATCGCCATTCCGGCAACGCCAAGGCTGATTGCGTAGTTCGCAGTATCCCCAAAAAAGTCGAGCGCGTCGGCTTGCAGCGCCTTCGATCCACCCGTGATGCCGGCAACGATCTCGATAACGAACATGCCGCCATTGATGGCGAGCGCAATCCATAGCGCGCGCCGCCACTTAGGGTCGTTGAGAGTGTCCGCCTTGTCGGACGCGCAGCTTGTGCAGGCCATATTCGCCACCTCGATAGAATCGATCTGACAGCCTATATGCACCCTCTAGTCGCTAGAGGGTCAAGCGCTGTGTCTGAGAAACTGACGATCGGAAAACTGGCTGGTGCGACCGGCACGAAAGTCGAGACGATCCGCTACTATGAGCAGATTGGCTTGCTGCCGGCTCCTGAGCGATCGGCGGGGAACTATCGGACCTATGAGGGCGCGCATCTACGCCGCCTGTCCTTCATCCGTCGCGCGCGTGATCTTGGCTTTTCAATCGATCAGGTGCGCGAGCTTATGGGGCTTGCCGATCGGCGCGATCAGTCCTGCATCGCCGTCGATGTCGTTGCCAACCAACACCGCGACGCGATTAGACGCAAAATTGCAGACCTCACCGCGCTTGCTGGTGAACTCGACGCGCTAATAGATTCCTGTAGCCGCAACACCGTCGCCGACTGCCGGATCATCGAAGCACTTGCCCCTTCCGCATAGCGCATCGCTGCTGTCCGGTGGAATGATCGGCTTGCACCGCTTGGGCACTTCAATCCGTGGAGCTGACGATCGCACTTCTTGCCGCCACGTCATCCCGACTGATCTCGATGGTACAGCGCACCGTCTTCTTAGTCCTCACAGCTATCTTGTAGCAGGCTTGCACAGCCTTGCGATTTGCGGTGATGATCCGATCGGCTGCCGCGATGTTGGCGAAAGCATCCGGCCCAGCAGCTCGCATGAGGCGCTGCCCGGCTTCCCATTTCGGTAGGTCAAGCGTGCGCGCTGCCATCCACTCGGGCACCTGCCACTTCCCCGGGAGCTCGCGCGCGATGATCCCCGGCACGATCGTCCATAGCAGCGCCCCGCCCAGGCACGCTCCCGCACCGACCTGCCACAAGGTACGGCGCTGCTCGTCCGCACGGCGGGCAGAACCGCCGATACCGTGCAAAGCGGTCGTCGCCTTGTCCATCTTCTCACCGGCGGTCGCGATCATGCGCCGATCCTCGTCGCGGGCATGGCCGCCAGCCGCGACGATCCGGTCGGCGACATAGCGCGGCGCGACATTGTCCTCGGCCGTTTTCGCCAGCACGCCGACATTTTGCATGGTCGCGTTGAGCGCCTTCGCCATTTTCCCCAGCGTCTCGCTGTAATCGGGTATCTCCGGCACCTCGGCGCGCTCCGCGGACAGCCGCTCGACGGCGCGGCGCAACAGCGCAAGCTCACCGCGGACACCTTCAAACGCCTCCGCTGCGGCGTCCGGTTCGTGATCGTCACTCATGCACTTCTTCCCCTTTACTGCATGAAACCACAAACCGGATCGTACCCGAAAGCACGAACCGTCACCGGCTCATCCCCCGATCCCGGTCGCGCCCACGATCGAGCGACGACGACAGCGCATCGCCGATCGACCGCTCGCTTTCCTGCTTCAGCGCCAGGTCGGGTGCATGGCGACGCAGTGCGGATTCGAGCTGCGGGTCACGGTGCAGCCCGCCCGCCGCCTTCTCCATCCGCTCGCGCAACCGCTCGGCACCGGCACTGTCGCCGGCCCGCTCCATGCCTGCCCGCGCCTGCTGCATTTTCTGCCAGCCTTCCACGAACCGCTCGGCACGCGCGTCCGGGTCTAGCCGCACACGCTTCTCGTCGGCCATCGCGCGTGCCGCGCCAACTGTATTGCCGCCCGACACCTGCTCGATAAGCTTCGGATCACGCGCAAGCGCCGATGCAAGGTCGCGCGCGGCATGGGGACGGGTCGCGTCCAGCCTCTCGCCAGCCTTCTGCAAAGCGCTCTCCTGATGCGGCAGCACGGGCAGACCCTTGTTGCGCATCCGGCCGATATCGCCCGCGGCACGTGCATAGCGTTCGATCGCCTTGGCCTGAGAGACGTCCAAGGTGGTGTTAATCGGACCCCCCTGGCTGCGATCACGGGCGGTGTTAATCGGACCCCCCTGCCCGTGATCGCGGGCAGTGTTAATCGCCCCCTCTTTCGCGACAGCCGGCTTTGGCCGGAAACCGGCAAACATGCCCTTGGCCTTGTCGCGCACCTTCTCGACCATCTGGCGTGCGAGTTCCGGGAACCGGATCTCGCGCCGATCGGCGAACGCCCGCGCCTGATCCTGCTCGGGCTTAGCGTAATCGCCCGCCATGTCCTTGCCGCGTTCGCGCGACAGAGCGCGAACAAGCTGGCGCTGGTCGGTGAAGTCGTCGCGGCCATAGTGAAGCTGCACGTCGTCGCGGTGCCGCGACATGCCGACATAGGCGCTGTGGCGGTCCATGCCCGGAGTGGCGAGGACATGGGCGCGATCGACCGTCACGCCTTGGGATTTGTGGAACGTCGCCGCATAGCCGTGATCGACATGGGCATAATCCTTGGTGTCGAACGCGACCCCGCGCCCGTCATCGAGGCGCACCGCCATGCCCTCGGGCGATACCCGCTCGATCGTCGCCAGCGTGCCGTTCTTGACCCCCATGCCGCGCTCGTTGCGAAGGAACATGATGCGGTCGCCGGTCGCGAACTGACGCTCGCCGCGCTCGGCCTTCACCGTCACGTCGTCGCCAAGGTCGCCGGTTGCGCGCAACCGGTCGCGCGCCTCGCCATTAAGGCTCTGCACCTCGGCGTTGGTGTGGGTGAGGATGATCCGGCTCTTGCCCGGTTCGGCCTGGCGCGCGCGATCCCAACCGTGGACCAGCTCGCCCCGGGCCTGCTCTCGGGTGTCGGCAGCGTGGACCAAGCCCTTGCCGTCATAGGCGTAAA
>JBPPMC010000346.1:0-39594 GCA_051305835.1 Sphingobium sp. | reverse complement strand
GTCGTGTTCCTGCGCGGCGGCGATGGCGGGCGCGGCAACATGTCCTACAAGACCAGCACCAACCGCGCGCCGCGCCAGCATGGCACCGGATGGCCGGGCGAGGAAATGTGGGTCTGGCTGCGACTCAAGCTGCTGGCCGATGTCGGGCTGGTGGGTCTTCCCAATGCGGGCAAATCCACTTTCATCAATCAGGTGAGCAATGCCAAGGCGAAGGTCGGCGACTATCCGTTTACGACCACCAAGCCGCAATTGGGCGTCGTCAGCCACAAAGGCCGCGAATTCGTGCTAGCGGACATTCCGGGACTGATCGCAGGTGCTGCCGAAGGCGCAGGCATTGGCGACCGTTTCCTGGGGCACATCGAGCGGTGCCGCGTATTGCTGCATCTGGTCGATGCCACGCTTGATGATCCTGTCGAAGCGTGGCGGATCGTGCAGGACGAACTCGCAGCCTATGGCGGCGGGCTGGAAGATAAGCCGCAACTTCTGGCGCTGAACAAGGGCGACTTGCTCGGGCCGGAATTGATGGAAGATATTGCCGAGCAGATGCGGGAGGCAGGTGCCGAAGAGATTTTCATCATCTCGGGTGGCACCGGTGCGGGCGTTTCCGAACTGATGGATCGCGTCATCCCGGACCTTGGACCGGAACAGCGCAATGCCAGCAGCTATCGCATGGATGTCGACCCGGAAGACGAGCAAAAGGAAGCGGAACCGTGGTCGCCGCTCTGATCCGGGGCGCCGTGCCTAAATGACTCTCGCTGGATTTCCCCCTGCCCTTTGCCGCAGGATCGTCATCAAGATCGGTTCGGCGTTGCTCGTCGATCCGAGTGGCGACCCGCGCACGGCCTGGTTGCGTACGCTCGTCGCTGAAATCGCGGCACGGCGAGCCAAGGGGCAGCAGGTCATCATCGTATCGTCGGGCGCAATTGCCCTGGGTGCGCGGCGGCTGGGCCTGGCCAAAGGCGGACGCGGTAGTCTTGAGGATGCGCAGGCCGCAGCCGCTGTGGGCCAGATCGCGCTGTCGCAGGCATGGGCCATGCTGCTTGGCGAAGAAGGCATTACTGCTGCGCAGATCTTGGTGACACTGGACGATCTGGAGAACCGCCGGCGATACCTTAATGCCTCCGCCACGCTGGAGCGGCTGCTCTCGCTGGGCGCGGTGCCGGTGGTGAATGAGAATGACAGCGTCGCCACGGCGGAAATCCGCTTTGGCGACAATGATCGGCTTGCCGCGCGCATCGGGCAGGCGGCTCGGGCTGACGCAGTTGTGCTGCTATCTGACGTGGACGGGCTTTACACCGCCAATCCGCACGTCGATGCGAGTGCGATGCTGGTAGAAAATGTGGACAGGATAGACGCGCGCGTCATGGCGATGGCGACGGACGGATCGGGGTCCGGAATGGGATCGGGCGGCATGCGCTCGAAGATCGAAGCCGCCAAAATTGCGACGGGCGCCGGTGCACATCTCGCCATTATTTCCGGACATGTCGATGCGCCACTGGCCAGCTGGACCAAGGGCGGGCGCGGCACGATCTTTCATGCCGCCGAAAGCCGCCGGGCGCGCAAGACTTGGCTGGCAGGCCGACTGACTACACGCGGCCACCTGACGATCGACGCAGGTGCCGAGCGCGCACTGGCAAGCGGCAACAGCCTGCTCCCGATAGGTGTGCGCAACGTTTCCGGTATATTCACGCGTGGCGATGTCGTCGATATCCTTGCGGAAGACGGCCGCATATTGGCGCGCGGCCTATCGGAATATGATAGCGACGACGCGGTCCGGATCGCAGGCAAACGCAGCGAAGATATCGCCGCGATATTGAGTGATGTGCCCCGCTCCGTACTCATCCACCGCGATCACATGGTGCTGCTGGCCCAATGAACCCATTTCGTTTGGCCGTGACCGGCGCGACGGGCTTCGTCGGCGCCGCTACACTCGACGCTGCTATCGCGGCGGGGCTGAAGATCAGCGCACTGACACGCAAGCCGACTTTCCCACGGCGTGGCGTGACATGGACGCCTGGAGCGTTGGATGACCGCGATAGTCTTGAACGGTTGATCGCCGACGCGGACGCCGTTCTGCACATCGCCGGTGTCGTGAACGCACCAGACCGCAAGGGCTTTGCCGATGGCAACGTGACCGGCACCATGAACGTCGTCGATGCGATGCGCCGGACCGGCGTTCGGCGGATCGTGCATGTCTCCTCGCTCGCCGCGCGCGAGCCGCAGCTTTCCGATTATGGATGGTCGAAGGAACTGGCCGAGCGGCACGTCATGGCAAGCGCGCTGGACTGGACCATCGTGCGCCCTCCCGCCATTTACGGGCCGGGCGACAAGGAGATGCTCGACCTCTTCAAGATGGCGCGCAAAGGGTTCGTCATGCTGCCGCCGCCGGGACGTTTGTCGGTGATCGAAGTCAGCGATCTGGCACGATTGCTCCTGACGCTGGTCGAGGATCGCGGCGAAAGCTTAGCGCAGATTTACGAAGTCGATGATGGAGCGCGAGGCGGCATGACGTATGCGGCCTTCGGACAGGCCATCGGCAAGACGCTTAACCGTGATGTGCGCCCGATTGCTACCCCCCGCTGGCTGCTTAACGTCGCTGCAGTGACCGATCGTATGCTGCGCGGGCGCAAGGCGAAGCTGACACAGGATCGCGTCGCCTATTTTTGCCATCCGGACTGGGTGTCGCGCGAAGAAATGGCTGTCCCTGCAAATCTGTGGACGCCCAAGGTCCAGATCGAAGCAGGCTTGAAGGCCACGGTTGCAGGTTACAGGGCCAAGAGCTGGCTCTGAACCATAGCGTCAGAGCATGCCCCCGATAGCAACTTCCACCGCAAAGGCAGCGAAGCTCAGCACAAGTCCGGTCAGAAATAGCCGATAGGCATAGCCCAGATATCTGTATTTCTTGTGCTGCAACACCTGTCCGTTCTGGTAGATGTCCCGCAGCATGACGCGATACAGCGCCTCATCATTGTCCAGTTTCGCTACGATCCTATCGGCGAACTCCTGCTCCGACAGGCTCGTAAAAACGCCGAAGAACATGATGTTGGCGTCCTCCCCGATCGGTCCAGGGATATGCGTCACCTTAGGCAGCACGGAGATGATTGCGCAGGTGGCAGCGAGGAAAGCGCCGGTAGCCAATATCGTGATCGGTACAATCATGGTGCCGGTGCGCAACTGCCCCACCGCGAGCGTGAACACCACGAAGGCCGCGCCCATCAGCATATTGGCCTTCTGGTCCGCCATCTGACTCAATTGAAGATTGGCAGCGAGCGATGTGCGCACCAGATGGATGGCGTTGGGCACCAATGGGCGCTTTTCCGTGTCCCCCGTCGCTTCGACCATCGCACTCATCCCCTCGTTTGCGCGCAACCATCGCACCAGACGCACATTGCGGCAAGATCGCGCCCGATTAACGCCTTATTCCCTTGCCAAAAGGAAGCGATGCAGCGCAGAAACCGCGCCTTGCATAGCCGAATATCAGTCCAGAAAGACGAATAGCATGTCCGACCGTCCAACCATTTTCGCGCAAGTCGCGGAACAGATCGCCCCTTTCAACAAGAAAGACGTCGCGCTTAGCGAAGCGACGACCTTTGCAGGAGATCTGGAGTGGGACAGCCTGACCGTCATGGATTTCGTCGCCGCGGTGGAAGATGAGTTCGACATCCTCATCACCATGAACATGCAGGCAGAGATCGAGACGGTCGGCCAGTTGGTCGATGCCGTCGCGAAGTTGAAGGGCTAAAGACACGCCATGACGCTATCCGCACAGACCGCCAATGATGCGCAGACGCCAGACGAAACGCCGTGCGCGCGTGACCTGTTTTCCAAATTCGATCCGCTGATCGCCGAGCGCGAGGCGCTGATGGCGACTGGCGTGCGCGATCCCTTCGCGATCGTTATGGACGAAGTGAAGTCGCCAACGCTGGCAGTGATCAAGGGCAAGGAGACGATCCTGCTCGGCACCTATAATTATATGGGGATGACCTTCGATCCTGATGTGGTCGCGGCGGGCAAGAAGGCGCTGGACGAGTTCGGCGCGGGCACCACGGGCAGCCGCGTACTGAATGGCACCTATCAGGGGCACAAGGAAGTCGAGACGGCACTGCGCGAATTCTATGGCATGGATCATGCCATGGTGTTCTCGACCGGCTATCAGGCGAACCTCGGCATCATTTCGACGCTTGCTGGCAAGGGCGACTACATCATTCTGGACGCCGACAGCCATGCGTCAATCTATGATGGCTGTTTCCTGGGCAATGCGGAAATCGTCCGCTTCCGCCACAACAGTGTCGAGGATCTGGACAAGCGCCTCGGCCGCCTGCCTGCCGATGCGCAGAAGTTGGTGGTGCTGGAAGGCGTCTATTCGATGCTGGGTGATATTGCGCCCCTGCCCGAAATGGTCGCGGCCGTGCGCAAGCATCAGAATTGCATGATCCTTGTGGACGAAGCGCATGGCATGGGCTTCTTCGGCGCGAACGGGCGGGGCGTCTATGAGGAGCAAGGCGTCGAGCAGGATATCGACTTCGTCGTCGGCACCTTCTCCAAGTCAGTCGGTACAGTTGGCGGCTTTTGCGTGTCCAATCACCCCAAGTTCGACGTGATGCGGCTGGTCTGTCGGCCCTATGTGTTCACCGCCTCGCTGCCGCCCAGCGTCGTCGCGACTGCGGCGACGTCGATCCGCAAGCTGATGCATGCGCAGGACAAGCGCGCCCATCTATGGGAAAACAGCCGGCGGCTGCATGGCGGGCTGAAAGCAATGGGCTTCAAGCTGGGCACGGATACGCCGCAATCGGCCATCATTGCCGTCATCCTGAACGATCAGGCGCAGGCCGTGGCGATCTGGCAGGCATTGCTTGAGCTGGGCCTGTACGTGAACATGGCCCGCCCGCCCGCGACGCCGACCGGCACGTTCCTGCTGCGCTGCTCACTTTGCGCCGAACATAGCAGCGAGCAAGTCACGCAGATCTTGGGAATGTTCGAAACAGCTGGAAAAGCGACTCTCGCCATTACTTAAGTGATCCCAACGCTTTAAGTGCGAACGAACACCACTTCCCCCGATTCGCGTTGTGGCGTATAAGGCCATGGATGGTGGGGACGATCAGCTATAATGACGAGGAGTTGCCGCAGTCCCGGCGTGTGCTGCGACGTGTCGTCGCGCTGCTGATCGGTCTTCCGCTGGTAGGCGCGCTTGCCGCACTTCTCTATTTCGCCAGCATGGCAAGCCGCGACCGGGATTTGGCGCTCGCCGAACAGCGGCACAGCTTCGAAGTCATAACGCTGGCTAACAAGCTGGACGCGTCTATCGCGAAATCCGAAACCATGCTCGCACGCTATGTCATCAGCATGGACCCGGACATCGGTCGGCTGTTCCAGTCGCAATGGCGCGAAGCGGGCGCGCAGTTGAGCGCGCTCAGTTATGCGACGCGGCGCAATCCATGGCAGATTCATGAAGTTAGGCGGCTGCGCGCTGCCTATGCCGATCGAGGACAGACCCTGAGCGAGATCGGGCTGCGCACGACCTATGATCAAAAACTGGGTGCGCTCTCGCAATTCCATCAGGCTGGCAAAGCGCGGAACCTTCGGCAGATCAATGAAACGCTCAAGGCCATCATCGATGCCGAAAATGCGCGGCTGGCCGAGCGAAGCACTGCCGTGGCCTTGGCTGGCGTACGCAGTGCGCAGGTGGCGCGTACCTATCAGCTGGTTGGTCTCGTCATACTGGTGGGTGCTTTATGCGCCGCATGGGCCGCCATGTCGGCATGGAGCGATCGTCGTAACGCCCGGCGGCTCGCAGATGCAGAGATGGTCCGGGCCGATAATATGGAGGCGGCGATTGCGACGCGCACCGCCGAATTGCGCGACGCCAATATGCGTCTCCAGGAAGAGGCAAAGGAGCGGGCAGTCGCCGAGGAAAGCCTGCGTCAGATGCAGAAGATGGAAGCCGTTGGACAACTTACGGGCGGCATCGCGCATGACTTCAACAATATGCTGGCGGTGGTGTCAGGCGGTTTGGAACTGGCGCGCCGAAAGCTGCACGAGGATCCCGGAAACGCACAGCGCCATCTGGATAATGCGATGGATGGGGCAAATCGCGCATCGGCGTTGACCCGGCGTTTGCTGGCCTTTGCCCGGGCCGAGCCGTTGCTGCCCGCCGCCGTCGATCCCGATACGCTGATCCGCGACATGGCCGACTTGATCGATAGAACGATTGGGGACCAGATTGTTGTCACGCTTGACCCGGCCGCAGCGGGCTGGGCAATATTCGTTGATCGGCACCAACTTGAAAATGCAATATTGAACCTGTGTGTCAACGCCCGCGACGCCATGGATGGCCGCGGCACTCTCACTATCAGCACGGCGCAGGCGGCGCTCGTGCCGGGCGAAATCAGCGACTGCAAAGGCGGCGACTACATTCGGTTGTCGGTGAGGGACACAGGATGCGGCATGGACACAACGGTGCTTCAGCGCGTGTTCGAGCCGTTTTTTACGACCAAGCCGGTGGGTCAAGGCACGGGATTGGGCCTCAGCCAGATTTTCGGCTTCGTCCGTCAGTGCCAGGGCGAAATCCGGATTCAGTCCGAACCCGGTGCTGGCACGCTGGTCGAACTGTTCCTACCCCGCCAGATAATGACTGCCGCCCAAACGGCGGAAATAACCGGTGCGTCGAAGGACCTGGACACGACCGACCTGCCACCTATTCGTATTCTGGTGGTCGAAGACGATCCCCGCGTCCTCGCGCAATCTCTTGAGGCCATTGCCGAACTGGGTCACTTGCCAGTTGCATGCCCCGATGCGGGCGAGGCGAAAGCTTTGCTGGACCGCTACGACGATATCGGGTTGATCGTTAGCGACGTGCTGATGCCTGGGATGACCGGGCCAGAGATGATCGCCAGTCTTCCGTCCCGTCACCGCAACATCCCGGTGCTGTTCGTCACCGGCTATGCTGGCGATATCGAGGATGCCATATTGTTCGAAGGGCATCAGGTATTACGTAAACCTTACACTTTGACGGTATTGTCCCGGTCGATCTCCGAGGCGATCTCAGATCGCAAGCCGGCCGCGGCTGGCGGCTTTGGCGTTAGCGGATCGCACCTTTCCGAAACAGCGCAGGCAGCAGAGTAACTGCGCCAAGCAACGGCCATCGCCTCTGCCATGGCTTGATCATTATCCTGGTGCCCGCGTGACGATTGATTTTCCACGCGAGATAATCGATTCCCCCCGCGAAAGTGAAGCTGGCTTTGGCGAGACGGGCAACCGACAGTCGCTTGCCGCGCTTCTGCAGTTTTCTCCACCGTATCGCCGCATCCACCGCAGAGGACGCCAGCGGCGCTTCACTTTTTGAGAGAACGTCCGACTGCATTGCGATCTGGGCAAGCGTCGCTGCACCGAATTGCGCATAGCGTCCCGGATCGGAATCCACGATGGACATGGATCGCCCTGTCTTCTCGGCGCGAAGTTCAGCGTTGTACGTCAACGAGAACCCAGCCTTCCATATATCGATTGGCTCCACGGGCTGATCACCGGAAAGCATGGGCAAGGTCAGCTTGAAAAGCGTCGGAGCAGCGCAAGAGACCGCCGCCACGGCGCCGCGGCGAGCCGCCTCGTCCGCCGCCCAGAGCAGCCGCGCCGGCTGTGCGAAGCGTGCCCACACGGAAACATTGTCGGCCTTCGGACTGCAAAGCCGATGGAAATCCGCTTGGCTCAGCACGGCATATTTGGAGATCAGCCCGTCATGCTCGAAGGGAAAGACGTTCGGCGGGATCAACCGATTTGCCTGTGCAAGCCAGCTTTTCCCGTAAGCAGCGGCATAATCCGACACGATCAGGTAAAAATCGAGCATCAGCCCGTCCAGATTGGCTTCACGGAGGCAGGAGCCATAAAAAAGCACGGCGCGGGACGCACTTGGATACTGGGCAGCGAGCGCCGCCGCCATCGCAATCGCACGCGGGTCTGCGGGCAACGAGAGTTCCTGCGCTACTAATAATTCAAGCGAGTCCGTCATGGAACGGCGGGTTTATGCCGCCAGACGCAGGAAGGGCACTGGCGCCGTAGAGCGCAGAACGATCGGATACCCTTCGGTCGCTTCGAAGATTTCCCCGTCCAGGATGACGCTGCTGCGATCGCCCTCGATACGGATGGTGTCGCCCTGCTCCAGATGAATACCGTGCATCTTGTGCATGCCGAAACGGCCCACAAGCGCCGCACCCAGCATGCGCAATACGGCCGGACCATTCTGGTCCACGGCCATCAGCTTGAGCGATCCGCGCTTCACGTCGTTCGTCTTCGCGCCGAGCAACAGGCGTTCAAGCGTGGTAACGATGAGCACTGCAAATTTGCCTGCCAGTTGCCCGTCCCTGATCAGGGATATCGAAACCGGACGTCCCACCGGAGGCATGAACCTCCCACGCACCCCGAACAGCACGGAAAACACAACCGCAAGCGCCGTCAGCGCATGACTAAGGCCATTGGGAAGGCCCAGCGGATAAATTTTGTTGCGGCAGTAAAGGATATAGTCGGCCAGCCCGGCCCCACCCAGAAACATGCCCAGCACCGGGCGGTCATCATTCTTGCCATCCGACAAAGCGATAAGTTCGCGCACCACGACATGTTCGCTGAGGCCCGTCTTGGCGATCTCGACGATACGCTCCAGCGCCCTGACCGGATCACCATGAATACCAAGATCCAGCGCAATCAGGTTGGTCTTGCCATTCGGCAGCACCGCAATCGGCGGCACATTGCCCTTGAAATGCTCACCCTGATACAGCTCCGTCAGTGCCGCCTGCACGGTGCCATCGCCACCATTGATAACGATGACGGATGGGTTCACTCGCGCAATCGTCTGCAGCGCACGGCCGATTTGCTCGGCATGCTCCACCTCGTAATGGAAAATGTCCGGATTTTCGGCGCAATAGGTGCGCACGCGCGGAAGAGTCTGTCGATTCCCCGTGGACTGGGGGTTGGACAGCAGCGCGACGCAGACCATCGGGATCCGAGACCTTTCGTTCAGGCGCCCAGAGGCTTGAAGCTCAAGCCCTGGACGTAATTGAGGATAACGCGAACTTCGCGCGTGGAACGGCCGACGGAAAACTGCGTCTGCGTCAGTGACGGCTTCCGCTTGAACATCAGATCGCCCAGATTCATGTGCGGGTTACCGGAGAAACCGCCACCGTCGGCGCGATCGCTCCTGCCGGAGCCGTTAGCGTCATGCCGCACATAGAGCGCATAATTGCCGGGCTTGGGCACCGCGATGCAAACATTGAGCGGGCCACTGCGCGGCACGGGCAACTCGATGCGCTCCACATACTGCTTCTTTTCCAGAAACGTCTTGGGATTAGCTTCATATAATTGCACGCGCAGGATGCCGGTGCGGGCCTTTATGCCCTCGATCTGAACCAACACCGCCGCAGCATTATGATCACAAGCCGCCGCCTGCGGGCCTATCGCCTGCGCGGTCGCCGGAGTCGCCGCAATTCCGAGCGCCAGCAGCGTAGCGGCCATCGGCACGCTTGCTTTGGGAAACCCTCGTAGAGGCAACACTTTCGACATGACCAACACACTCCTGGCAGCTATAGCGCCTGTCTGGCTTGCACCCGACCTGCACAGACCCTGTTCGCCCCAGGCATTGTATGGGATCGGTTTGCGGCCAAAACATGGTGATGGGACGACCACATATTGAAAATGCTGAGCGCCACTGATCGATACATCGCCCGGCTGATCGCCGTCCCCCTGCTCAGCACCCTCGTCATTGCCGCGATGCTGCTGGTGCTGGATAAGATGCTGCGCCTGTTTGACTTCGTGGCCGCCACTGGAGGACCCGTCAGCGTGGTGTGGCGCATGCTCGCGAACATGATCCCGGAATATCTCTCACTCGGCATTCCCATCGGGCTGATGCTGGGCATATTGCTGGCCTTCCGGCAACTTGCGTTATCGTCGGAACTGGACGTGTTTCGAGCCATCGGCATGGGCTACGGGCGACTTCTGCGCGTGCCGTATATGTACGCCATTGGCCTGGCTCTCGTAAATCTTGCCATTGTCGGCTTCGTCCAGCCTTATGCGCGCTACGCCTATGAAGGGCTGCAATTCGAGTTGCGATCTGGCGCCTTGGGGGCTTCGATCAAGGTCGGTGAATTTACCAACCTCGGCAAACGCATGACCCTTCGTATCGAAGAAAGCCGCCAGAAGGGCGTTGATCTGCACGGCATATTCGTGCGTGTCCTGGGTAAGGATGGCCAGACGCTGGCAGTCACGGCGGCAAGCGGAACCTTCCTCGCAACGGACGACCCGGACGTTATCATCTTCCGCCTGCGCAACGGCGTTCTCGTGAACAATGCCCCGAAGTATAAAACACCGCGCATCCTCAGCTTCTCCAGCCACGACTTGCCCATAGATTTGCCGCAGATGGAGCGTTTCCGAAACCGAGGCGACGCGGATCGCGAATTGACGCTGCCGGAGCTGGTGCGGGTCGGCAAGCAGACAGACAACCGCGAACTCCGCAATGAAGTGAGGTCGAACTTTCATTTCCGCATGGTCGAAGTGGCAATGATGATGTTGCTGCCGCTTGCCGCACTGGCGTTCGCGATTCCGCCTAAACGATCGACTTCGGCACTAGGCGTGTTCCTGTCGATCGTCTTCATCGTCACCTATCACAAGGTCAATGAATATGGCGAATCCGTCGGTGCACTGGGCCGGATCGATCCACTGATCGCGCTCTGGGTTCCTTTCCTCGGCTTTGCGGCCCTTATCCTGTGGATGTATCACGTTGTCGCACATCGTCCGGGCGGACAGCCGATCGGCGCGCTGGAATTCGCTTTTGCCAAGTTCGGCAAGTGGATTGCCCGGCGACTGCGCTTCCGCAAGCCCCGTAATCCAGAGAGTACTGCCGCATGATGCTGCAATTCTTCCCCTCGCGGCGCGTTGCTCTCTATATGGGCAAGCTTTTCTTCGTCCGCACGATTGCGGTTTTGGCGCTGCTGGTCATCGTATTGCAGACGCTCGACCTGCTTGGTGAATCGGGCGAGGTTCTCGCTTATCCCGGCAATGGCGATGCGCAATTGTGGCATTATGTAGCCCTCCGCGCTCCGCAGATCATCGCCCGTTTCCTGCCCTTCTCGGTCCTGCTCGGTACGCTTGTCACCCTTGCGACGCTGAACCAGAATAGCGAGATTATCTCGATGAAGGCGGCGGGGTTGTCCGCGCATCAGATCCTTGCCCCCTTGATTGTCGTGGCATTCGGCATTGCCGTGTTCAGCTTCACTTTCAACGAACGGATCGTTGCGCGCGCCTCTGCCTCGCTCGATGCGTGGCAGGCCGTCGAATATGGCCCGATACCGCGCACCAGCGGTGTTAAAGCGAATGTGTGGGTGCGCGATGGCAACGATCTCGTCACCGCAGCGATCGTAGCCGGGCGCGGCAGCGCGACGCAGCTGCGCAATGTCGAAATCTTCAACCGCGTCAACAACAGCCTGACGACGATCATTCAGGCGCCGCGGGGGCGTTTCGATACGAAGGGCGGCGGCTGGATTTTGGAACAGGCACGCTCCTTTGATGTAATACGTGGCACGTCCCAGCCATTGGGAACCGTACGATTCGGCCGCGCGATCCGGCCGGATCAGTTCACGCTGGCCAATGTCGATGCAGACGGCCTTTCGATCACCGAACTTCGCTCGGCCATTGCAGATCTTAAGGATGCCGGGCGGCCCACATCAGCCCTCGAAGGAAGCCTTTGGCACAAGATTTCCGGGCCGCTGTCGGCGCTGCTGATGCCGTTATTAGGATCAGTGGCGGCCTTTGGACTGGCGCGGTCGGGCAAGCTGTTCATCCGGGCCGTAATCGGAATGTCGCTCGGCTTCACCTACTTCGTGGCGGACAACTTCGCGCTCGCCATGGGCAATCTGGGTGCTTACCCGCCGATCATGGCGGCATGGGCGCCGTTCCTGTTGTTCCTGCTGGTCGGCGAAACCGTGCTGGTGCGCACCGAAGAATAGGACGCTAGCGGCTGCCCATGGTGCTGCGCGCGATCTTGGCGATCAACGGCGTCATGCCCGCATAGTTTGCCCCGCCATAGGTGGCCTGCACGTCCAGCGCTTCCAGCATCCGCTTATGCGCCTTGCCCAATGCGTGATAAGGTACGCTTGGCAACAGATGATGCAGCGCATGATAGCGGAGGCCAACCGGTGCCCAGATCGCCGCGAAAGGCGACGGCGGCGGCACATTGACCGAATCGAGATATTGCGCGGTCACCGTCATCGCGTCGCCTTCATTCTCCCACAGGTGCGCGACCAAAGTGCGAAGCTGATTGATGACGGTCATGGCGGAATGAATGGCCATATATGTCAGCAGCGGACGCCACCCGAAGATGAACACGCTACCCGCCAACGCCAGGGCAAACAGACACGCGCCTGCCTCCTGCCAATACCACTGACGCTTGAAGTCACCCTCCGGCGCACGGCGGCGAAAGGCGGGATTGATCGACAAAGCGGAGTATTTCTCCTGCACGACGCGCCGCAGCGAGGATATCAGCAAGCCCAACGGCGTCAGCACGCCAAAGCGCAGCATGACGCCCACCGGCGCCAGCATCGACACCAGCACGAACAACGGCAGCGACCAGGGCTTCATCAACGCCAACGGCAAATATTCAGGATCATTTGCGGTCCCGTACCGCGTGCGGGCATGGTGCAGCGTATGCACCCCTTCATACATGAACGACGGAATCATCAACGGGATACCGATCAGCATGTTCCAGGCAGCGCGAAAGCCGGGGAGCGCGCCCTTGCGGATATGGGTCAGTTCATGGATGAAGCTCGCTGCGCGGTACAGCGCCAGCATCGACACCAAGCCCGAAAGCAAAACCAGCGGCCAGCTGCCGAACAGGATTGCGCCCCCCAGTCCCGCATAACCGACGACTGCGGACGCCAGAAAATCCGACCAGTACACCGCCGGGTTTGCCACCGAGTAGGCACGATTAAGGTCGGCAGCGATCCGCAGCATCGCCGCGTCATCGGCTATCGGTGCGCGGCGCTTGGCCTCGGCAGCATGCGCAGGCATGGCTATCTTTTCATATACCGTCATGCGGCCCTCCTACCGGCCAAATGCGCACAGTTCATGGCAGCAACATGGCATAAACCACATTGCACCCTGCTGCCCCCCGTGACAAAGCGCGGGCAACCGCACAGTGCATAACGATCCTCCAGCGAAAGCGGCATCATGGCCAACACCGACCTAGTGATCTCCCCCGTCAGCGGCAAGGCCGACCTCAAGGCTTTCGTCGATCTGCCCTGGGCGATCTATGCCAATGATCCGGCCTGGGTGCCGCCGCTCAAGAGCGAAGTCTACGAACTTCTTACACCCGGCAAGAACCCGTTTTTCGAACATGCCGAGGCGCAATTTTTCTTGGCGCGGCGCGGCAGCAAAGTGGTCGGACGAGTCTCCGCGCATTTCGATCATCTGGCGCTGGCCATGTCGCCGGAGCAGGGCATGGGTCCGGGGACGGGCAATTTCGGGCTGTTCGAGGCCATGGATGCTGAAGTGGCAGGCGCGTTGATCACCACCGCCGAAGAATGGCTGCGCGGCAAGGGGATGACGCGCGTGCTGGGGCCGATTTCGCTCTCGATCTGGGAGGAGCCGGGCCTCCTCATCCATGGCCATGATCATCCGCCAACCGTCATGATGGGCCACAACCACCCGACCTATCAGGCATGGATAGAGGGCGCGGGCTATCGTCCGGCAAAGCTGCTCAATTGCTACGAAATCAATATCGAAAAAGGCTTCTCTCCCCTCGTCCAACGGATTGTAGCATCCGGTGAAAAGAACCCGCGCATCAACGTGCGCAAAGTGAACAAGAAGGATTTCGACAAGGAAGCGGCGATCATTCTCCACATCCTGAATGACGCCTGGGGGCGCAATTGGGGTTTCGTGCCGATCACCGACAGCGAAATTGCTCACACGGGCAAGAAGTTGAGGCCGATCGTCTATGAGGACTTGATCCGTATTGCCGAAGTGGATGGTGAACCGGTGGCATTTATGATGACTCTGCCGGACCTCAATGAAGCGATAAAGCCGCTCAATGGTTCGCTGCTCCCCTTCGGCTGGGCGAAGCTGCTGCTATGGCTGCGCAAACCAAAGGTGCGCACGATGCGCGTGCCATTGATGGGCGTAGTGCAAAAGCTCCAGTCGTCACGCATGGCGAGCCAGTTGGCCTTCATGATGATCGAACTGATCCGCCGCGATTCCATCAGCAAATATGGCGCGTCACGCGGCGAGATGGGCTGGATACTGGAAGATAATCAGGGAATGGTCGCGATCACCAAAGCCATCGATGCCTTTACAAACAAGCAATATCAGATTTACGAAAAAGCTCTTTGACCCGACGCCTCGGCGAATGTGACATGCGATTATCGCTGACGGCACGCGTCGCCTATTGGCTCCGATTTGCAAAGCTGGTCTAAACCGGTTGAATTCGGCCTTAGATGGCGCAACCGCTATCGCCGAACAGCCAGGTCATGGCTTCATCAGGATCCATGAAAGCCTGCACTTGAGGGTGTGGAATTGCACGCTTTGCCTGTAGCTTGTTCAGAGTCGAACCAACGAGAATTGCGTAGCGCCCCGGGTTTTCTGCCATCAGCTTTTCAAACATGACGCTGAAGGCAATGCCTATCTCTGCCGATTGGATCGGAAATTCGCGGCAATCTGCTAGAACGCGGTAGTTGTTATTCCGCCGTCGGATAGAAGCATGCAGTTTCAGGAACTCCGCTTCATACGCGCGAAATACTGGCATCGTCCAATAGCCCTGCTGCGTCAGGCGTACCAGTATCTTCTCTGGATCATAAGAAAATTGATACACGCGCAGCTTGCTCCCCAGAAACATCCCCACCCGGCGACTTCGCACCGTTGACTGCCGAGATGGGCCTGAACAGGAACGTGGACAACCGAAAAGCCGCTTCAGCAAAGCCCTCCGGACCTGTTAACTAGCCCGCGCGCAGTTCCACCCATACTGGGGCGTGATCGCTCGCTCGCTCGCGACCACGGAAATTTTTGTCCACCTGGGCGTCGTATAGTCGGTCCGCAGCGGCGGCGCTGAGTAGCAGGTGATCGATGCGGAAGCCTGCGTCGCGGGGCCAGGCGTTCATCTGATAATCCCAATAGGTCCACACGCCTCCCTGCGGATGACGGCTGAGCAATGCGTCGGTCCAGCCATCGGCAAGCAGGCGGCGATAGGCGGCGCGGCTTTCCGGCTGCATCAGCGCGTCGTCGGCCATGGCCTTGACCGAATATGTGTCCTTGTCGCGCGGAATGACGTTGTAATCTCCCGCCAGAACAGCAGGCACTTCCTCCGCGCGGATCTGCGCCGCACGTGTGCGCAACCGCTTCATCCAGCGCAACTTGTAGTCAAACTTGGGGCCGGGCTGCGGATTGCCGTTGGGCAGATAGATGCTGGCAATGCGAACACCATCCACTTCAGCCTCCAGATAGCGGCTATGCTCATCCTCCGGCTCACCGGCCAAGCCACGTTGAACCTCCGTCGGAACTTGACCGCGCGCGAGAATGGCGACGCCGTTAAAGCCTTTCTGACCATGCCAGATCACACCATAGCCAGCATCCTCGATATCCTTCGCCGGAAAAGTCTCGTCGGACGTCTTTATCTCCTGCAGGCAGGCGACATCCGGCTGCGTCTCGTTCAGCCACTCGATGAGGCGCGGCAGGCGCGCCTTGATACCGTTGATGTTGAAAGTGGCGATGCGCATTGCGGCTGGCAGGCTCCCATGATCGCTCTGGCTAAGCGAAGGCAGGGTTTCCGCTTACCCGCCCGTCCGCACGATCACAAGCGCGGCACGCTCTACCCGCAAAGGCGTTCAGACAGAGAAGCTGGAACCGCACCCGCAACCGGCGGTGGCATTGGGGTTCGTCACCTTGAACGCGGCGCCGCCCAGATCCTCGACATAATCGACGGCCGCGCCGCGCACGAGATCAAGGCTCATCGGATCAACGATCAGCGTCACGCCATCCCGCTCGACCGAAACATCTTCCGCATCGACGGTGTCTGCAAGGCCGAAGCGATATTGGAAGCCCGAACACCCCCCACCCTCAACCGCAAGGCGCAGGATCGCCGCTTTGCCTTGGCGGAGCGCAATAGCGGCCACACGGGAAGCGGCGGATGGGGTAAGATCAATCTCTGTCATGGTGCTAAGATAGGGACAAGCAAAAGGCCCGGCAAGCACTACGCTTGCGGGCCTTCAAAACACTGTCGAAGAATATCGCGTAATCGTCGATCAATCGACTGCCTTTTCCTCGCGCGACGTGGGGCCACCCATGGCAACCGGCGGCTTCCTGTTCACCGACACCAGATAATCGGCGCCGGCCACGAACGGCAGTGGGTTGATGGCATTGCCCGCCACGCGGACCTCATAATGGAGATGGCTGCCCGTCGAGCGGCCGGTCGATCCCATCAGGCCGATCAACTGGCCACGGCGAACATGCGTGTTCGGCGCGACGATCAGCTTCGACATGTGGCCGTAGCGCGTTTCCATGCCGTTGCCGTGCGAGATTTCAACCAGGTTGCCGTAGCCGCTGGCCCAACCTGCGCGGCTGACGACGCCATCTGCAGTAGCATAGACCGGTGTCCCGATCGGGCCTGGAATATCGATGCCCTTGTGCATGCGGGCCGAACCGTTAAACGGATCGGAGCGCACACCGTAATTGCTGGTGAGGCTGAGCTTCTCAACCGGACGCCCCGATGGGATGTACACACCGGACTGGATGACATTGTCCATCTTCTTCCAGCTGGAAAACAGAGAGGAAAAGCTGGCGTCATTGTGACCCTGCGCCGCAATATCGGCTGCCGTCACTTCGCCATAGGGGCCATCTTCTTCAGCAGCAGTGGCCGGGGCAGCTGCGCAAGCCAGCAAAGCGGCAGCGGCTACTAGAGCGGTTCTGATATCAGGAAGAGAAAAGCGTTGGAACAAAAGGCTAATCTTATCGTTGGTTATTTGACGATGCGACATGCAAACCCCGATTATACCGCCGCACAACATAGTCTTTGTGAGACGTAGACCCTATTTTTCAAAGCAGTATGACTGCCCCCGTCGCCATGTCTGCCCATCAAGGTTAATTTAGCAAGTCGCTCTGCCTTGCTACGCGCTCAAGCGGCTCGACGACACGTTGAAGCGTTGAACCGCAGATGAACGGCACCGAAAAAATGGCGGTTTGCAAGGATTTGTTAGGAAGTTGGAGCTTGGCGCTCGTTCGGTTCGTCGCCTAAGTAAGACCATTCATCACAGCACAGTAACACGCCTTATGGTGATTCTTCGCGCAAACCGGCTTTAGAAAATGTCGACCGCTGCGAGCACTTCTTCGGCGTGTCCCTTAACTTTCACTTTCGGCCATACGCGCAGGATAGTGCCGTCGCCGTCGATCAGGAAAGTCGATCGCGCGATTCCCATATAGCTGCGGCCATACATCGACTTCTCGACCCATGTTCCGAAGGCTTCACAGAAACCGCCCTGCTCGTCCGACGCGAGCTGCACTTTCAGGCCATACTTCTCCGAGAATTTCTTAAGCTTCGCAGGTTTGTCTTTGGATATGCCGATAACGGCCACGTTTTTGGCCGAGAACGCATCCGTGAGCGCCGTAAAGGCCTGCGCCTCACTGGTACAGCCCGGCGTGTCTGCCTTGGGATAGAAATAGACTACGACCCGCTTTCCCGCATAATCGGCCAGAGAGAAACTCTCGCCCGCGCTATTCTCCAACGTCGCTGCAGGAGCCTTGTCACCTTCGTTCAGCATCACGCGCCTTCCGTATAACGGGCGACGACTGCCCCCCACTGTTCCCCAATATCCTGCCGCGCCTCCGCGT
Organism: Sphingobium sp.; assembly: GCA_051305835.1. Taxonomy (GTDB): domain Bacteria; phylum Pseudomonadota; class Alphaproteobacteria; order Sphingomonadales; family Sphingomonadaceae; genus Sphingobium. The sequence continues at coordinate 21,747 of JBPPMC010000346.1, read as the reverse complement.
AACGCGCAAGCAACGCATCCCAACTATCGACGGAACAGGCGCGGGCGACCAGCGGCCGGGTTGCTTCCGGTGGTTCGGTAGATTTTGGCGAAACAAGACGCGAAACCAGCAGAAATCGGGTAATCAGATCATGTGCGGCCAGCAGCGAAGCAGGAAGATGCCCCGCCTGGATGAGTTGGTTAAGCGCGGTACGTAAATCCGGCGTAAAGCCGCTCCGGGTCAGAAATTGCGTGACGTGGATCAGAAATTCGAGATCAACGAGGCCACCCGGTACTAACTTCGCATCGAGCGATCGGGCAGGCGGCTTATGCGTTGCGATGTCAGCACGCATCTTGACTGCCGCACGGGCAAGCGCTCCCCCGTCTCGCTCCATAGCAAGCGTTTCGTCGATGATCTTTTGCAGCGCAGTGCGTGCCGCCTCCGATCCAAATATTGGTCGAGCACGTGTGAGCGCGAGATGCTCCCACGCCCATGCCGCTTCATGCTGATACCGCTCGAAGCTATCGAAGCTGACCGCCAGAAGCCCCTGCGCTCCTGAAGGCCGCAGCCGCGTATCGACTTCATAGAGTGGGCCGGCCCCGGTTTGCACAGACAGCGCATTGGTGATGCGCTGCGCCAGCCGATTGAAATACTGCGTCGCGCCCAGCGGCTTTGCACCTTCCGACTCGGCTGCAAAGTCGCCTGAAAACAAATAGATCACATCAAGATCGGATGCGTGGGTCAGCGCGCCGCCGCCCAATCTGCCCAAAGCCAATATTGCCAGTTCCGCACCCGGGACACGACCATGCGCCGCTTCGAATTCCGTGATAGTAGCATGGGCGATCACGTCGATTGCCGCCTCTGCAACGCGGGAATAGCCTGCGGCCACATCAAGCGGGTCCGCCGCTCCACGCACAATCTGCGCACCAAGAGCAAAGCGCTTGTCGCCTACTCGCTGGCGCACTCTGTCGAGCAGCATCTGATAGTCGTCACCCGGCTCTAGGATGCCGATCTCCGCTATCAATTCCGACAACGCAGGAGGCGGATCGAAGGCACTGGCATCGATCAGCCCGTCCAGCAACTCCGCACGACGCGCCAATGCATCGGCAAGCGTAGGGGCGTGGCTCAAAATCTCCGCGAGCAATTGAACGAGCGCAGGCCGCGCCGCGAGCAGCTTGAAGAAGTTGATGGCGCTGGGCAGGCGCGAGATCATGTCATCCAGCCGATTGAGCGCCGTCGCGGGATCGGGCGCTCGGGCCAGGGTGGCCATCAGGGGTGGGAGCAGGTCTTCCAGAGCACTGCGTGCCGGCGCACTACGCAACGCCCGCATGGATCCCGTACGCCAATGCGCGATCCGCGACAGGGGAACCTGTGGATCGGCGAAACCAAGTTCGATCAACTGGTGCTCCAGACCAACCGGATCGAGCGAAAGGTGATCCGAGGGATCGTCACGGATCAACTGGTCGTAGTTGTTGCCGACCCATTTCACATGCGATTCGAGCAGCGCAAGCAATGCGCGCCCGTCGGACAATCCATGCAGTCGGGCTACATTATCAAGACGATCTGCGGTGGCGGGTAATTCATGGGTTTGAAGATCGTCGACCATTTGCAGGCGATGCTCGATGGTCCGAAGCAAGACATAGGCATCCGTAAGGTTCGCGGCGACATCCGGCGTGATAATGCCACTCACCGCCAGCGCGCTCAGTGCCTCACGCGTTGCACCGGAACGGAGCGCAGAATTGCGCCCGCCATGGATCAGTTGATGCACCTGCGCGAAAAACTCGACTTCGCGAATGCCTCCGCGCCCTCGTTTGAGGTCATAGCCCGGCCCGAAAACTTGCCCCTGCGCGTAGTGATCGCGGATACGCCGTGAAATGTCGGTAATCGCTTCGACCGCGCCAAAATCCAATGAGCGCCGCCATATGAAAGGACGGATCGACCGGAGGAAATAATCCCCCAGCAGGCCATCCCCTGCCGCGACACGGGCGCGAATGAAAGCTGCCTGCTCCCAGCCCAGCGCCATGGATTCATAATAGCCGATAGCAGCCTCCACCGGCAGCGCGATCGGCGTGATCTCGGGCGACGGACGCAGGCGGAGATCCACGCGAAAGACATAGCCATCGCCGTCACGCGCGCTCAATAACTCGGTAACACGTCGAGCCAAGCGGACCGCTGCGTCGACCGGCTCTTCACGGGCATGATGCGGTATCGTCTCAGGATCGAAGATCAATATGGGATCGATGTCCGAACTGTAATTCAACTCCCGGCTGCCGTGCTTTCCCAACGCTATGACCGCAAAGCCGCGCGGCAGCTCACCGGGATATCGTTCGACGAAAGCCGCCTCGATCGCACGCTCCAGTGCACGATCGGCAAAATCGGACAAGGTTGTTGTGACACGGGTTAGATCCCATGTTCCAGACAGATCGGCGATTGCAGTGACAAGGGCGAGCGCGCCGCGCTCCAGCCGCAGAGATTGCGCAACTGAATGAGCATTCTGCCCGGCTTCCCGGGCCTGTTCAAAAGCCCGCTCCACCTCACCAGCCATTAAAGTGTCAGTAATATCGGGCCATCGCCGCAACATCTGGGCGAGGAAGGGCGCATGTGCCTGCGCTAGAGCAAGGGCAATGGCGAAGTTATTCGGTCCGACAATAGACGACAAACCGTCGCTTTCCTCCATCATCCTGCTCCATCGCCGCCAAGCTCTTACTCGCATGAGGGGTGGCCGATGCGCAACCTTTGGTAACCCGGGTCGTTCATGACTACATGGAAGAGGATCGAACCATGGGAAACTCGGCAGAGCAAGGCCTACACACGGGCTTTATCGATGTGCCCAGCCCGTCCGTCACTGACGGCATAGGACGCGCGTTGAAGACGGCTTACGACTTACGCTCTCAACACGTTCCTAATGACATGCTTTGCATGCTCGCCGAATTAGAGGGTTTTTAAACTGATAGGGAATTTCGTGTTTCGTCAGCGGCCCTGACTTAACCGATCCACATCACCCATGATCTCGTCCAGCACACCGGCCTGGCTTGTGATCTGACCACGACGGGTTGGCAGGTCGCCGCTATCCATCATTTGCTCAAGGGCCGCGCGACCACGTGCGACCCGGCTTTTGATAGTTCCAACAGCCACGCCGCAGATCTCCGCAGCTTCCTCATACGCAAAACCGCCCGCGCCGACGAGAATCAGTGCTTCTCTCTGCGGTTGCGGCAACTGCAGCAAGGCACGCTGCATATCCGCAAGCTCGATATGCTTGTCCTGCCCCGCAGGTGCAGCCAACAGGCGATCCGCCGTAAGATCGTCCCACTCGCCGCGAAAGCGTGATCGACGCATTTGCGAGAGATAATGATTGCGCAGGATTATGAAGGTCCATGCCCGCATGTTGGTGCCTGCCTGGAAGCGCGAACGCGCGGCCCAAGCCTTCAGCAGAGTTTCCTGTACGAGATCGTCCGCCAAGTCGCGGTTTCCCGACAATGATCGCCCAAAAGCGCGAAGATGCGGAATTACGGCCGCTAGTTCACGCTTGAAGTCACTGTCGGAAAGCGCTTCGCGCTCCTCCGGAATCGCGATTTCGTCGATTTCCTCAACTTCAGAATTCGGTGCATTGACCTTGGACACAATGGTCATGCGCTCGCTCCGATGCTGAACTTTACAAAAAGATGCGACGTGTGAGTCTGGCTCAAGACGGAGAACTTTCCGGTTGTAGGACGATTCTTATTTCGCCCTCATGCAGAATTATAGAAGCAGCAAAAGCGCCATCACGAGAATCGCCAGACCCAGCGAGATAGCAAGAACATACCTCACGATATGTGGCGTTGAGCCGCTCCGCGCGTTATCCGTGTTAATATGCTGCTGTTCATCGGGCATACCGAATCTCCCACTCGTTACGGACCAATAACGCCGCGGCCGCAACGATGTTCCAAGGTCCAGCCCTAAACTGGCGCGGTGGCCTCATCGAAGAACAGCGCCTGAGCGATAGCGGCTTTGACTGTCGATCGCTGAAACGGCTTGGTGATCAGGAACGTCGGCTCCGGCCGTTCGCCTGTAAGCAGACGTTCCGGGAAGGCCGTGATGAAGATGACCGGCACTGCAAATTCGGCAAGAATATCCTTCACGGCGTCGATGCCGCTGGAATCATCGGCAAGCTGAATATCGGCCAGCACGAGGCCTGGACGTTCAGCCATCGCCTCCCGCACGGCTTCATCCCGAGTCACGGCGATCGCGGTAACATCATGGCCCAGGTCGCGCACGATTGTCTCGATATCCATCGCAATAATCGGCTCGTCCTCAATGATGAGAACCTTGGCACGTGTCTGCGCCTCGATCTCAGACAGCGCCTCTGCAACCAGGGATTCTACATCGTCGGTAGACAGGTCTATGAGATAGGCGGCGTCTTCTATTGTAAACCCCTCCATCGCAGTCAGCAGCAACGCTTGACGGGACAGGGGCGTGATGCGAGCCAGACGAGCGCGGGCAATTGTCTCATGCCCGCCACTGGCGCCGTCGATCGGCGCGTCGTCTACATGAGCAGAAGACCAGATAGCGTGGAATGTGCGATACAGGCCAAGGCGCGCGTTTACATCCCGCGGGAACTCTTCAGGAGCGGCGACGATCGCTTCCAATGTTGCACGGACATAGGCGTCGCCATGAGCCTGACTGCCTGTAAGCGCACGGGCATAGCGGCGCAAAAATGGTAGGTGCGGATGAAGTTGCTGGCCAAGCGACATAGGTAAACCGGTCTCCCTCAATACGATCGGCGACGTCGAGTAGCGTCGGCATGACTCCCCAAAGGATGGATAGCACGTCGCAAGATTGCAACCCCCGCCCCCGAAAAGTCCGTTTAGCCCACAGCTACGGACGACGGTTCCGCCACATTGGCAGGCCGCCGATTAAAAATTATCGTAGCACTGGAACCAACCAGTGACGAATTTGTTTCACCGGCGTTCAGTTTTTTGTTTCAGGCAACGAATTTGACAGGACGGGTCGGTGTTGAATACCGCCATTGACGTGAGAAGTGGATGACGCAATGTCGGCGGATGCGTTAGAATATTTTTGGGCAAAAGGGGCGAGTTTTGGTTTCTTCTGACATGCGACCGGATGCTTCCGCACCTCTCGACGTGTCTCTGAGCGACGGAGATACCTCTAACGCTTCGCTCGTCGACCCTGGACTGAAAAAAATGCGCCCCAAAAAGTCTTCTCTCACTGCGAAAACAGCGCGGCCCTCTGATCAGAACGTGGGCAATGTATTGCGCTCTGTTTATCAAACCGCGGTGCAGGAAGAAATTCCGTCTGAGATGCTCGACCTTCTCAACAAGCTGGACTGATCGGTACAGATGTGGGGGATGACAATGCGCCAGCGGGAGCGATAGGCGCCTTCCCGTTGCGCTCGACCGGTATCAAGATGTTCCTCATCCTGGCCTTGGCTTTGCTGCCGCTAGGACTGGTCGCCCTGGTAGCGTCTTTGCAGGCGATCCGGACGGCTGACGCTGAACGTATTTCTCTGCTACGGATTGAGGCTACCCAGAGCGCTCGCAAACTGGCTTCTGAGATTGCCGCAGACTCCACGGCCTTGTCGATCGGCACCAACGCGCTCGCCGATGGTACGGCAGATGCTAAGCAATGTTCTCGTATCGATGCCTTCATGCGAAAGCGAGCGTCCGACAAAGCCCGTTTCTCAATATATGACAAATCCGGCCGCAGGATCTGCGCGACGCCCGGCAAGCCAGCCTTCCGCATCTCGCAAACGCATCTCGTTTCGCGCCCGACAATCGAACTTCTTCCACGGCAAGGATTGCTTCTTGTGCGTACATTCAGCCGGGACAATAGGCTTGTAGCCCTGATATCCTATCAGCGCGAACGCCTGATGGCGATGACTGATCCTGCAACGGCGATGGCCAATCACCATATCATTCTTACGCAGGGAAAGAATATATTCCCGCTGGATCCTCGACCTTTGCTGGCAAACGGCGGCACCATTGAACGCGTCTCTGCGTCAGTCGAACGTACCAACTTAGGTCTGACGGTTGCCGCGCGCCAGCCACCTCAAACGCTCGTGCGGACCATGTCGCTGTTCCTGCCGCTAGTCATGTGGTTTGCGGCCGCAGGCATAGGATGGTTCGTAGTCAACCGCCTCCTTATTCAGCCGCTCGTCATGCTGAGACGCGCAGTTGCCGCCTACCAGCCGGGCATCGTCCTCAGGCCACTAGAGAAAATACAGACGCCGGCGCAGGAGATCGTCGACCTTGGGGAAACCTTCCGCGCTATCAGCGAAGACGTTGCCACTCACGAGGCGGAAATGGCCGACAGCTTGGTCAAGCAGCGCAAGCTGACGCGCGAAGTGCATCATCGCGTCAAGAACAACCTGCAGATCATCGCCAGCCTCATCAACCTGCACAGCCGCTCTGCTGCTACCCCTGAAGCCAGTGAAGCCTATGGCACGATCCAGCGACGCGTGGATGCACTATCGGTCGTTCACCGCAATCATTATGCGGAACTGGAAGAAAATCGCGGAGTGGGCATCCGCCCGCTGGTGAGCGAGTTGTCGGCCAGCCTGCGCGCCTCGGCCCCCGACACGGCAAAGCGCCTGAACATCCAGATCGACAGCGCGGATTTGCATGTCAGCCAGGACGTGGCTGTTCCCGTGGCGTTTCTCACGACAGAACTTGTCGAGCTGGCGATGCTCTGCGAACCCAACGCGACCGTGCGGATTTCGATCACTCCGGCCAAGGACCAAGTCCACAAGGCCGAGTTGCGGGTCGTATCGTCTGCGCTGCGGACGACCCCTGCACTGGAAGCTCGTCTCGATGGGCGGTTTGATCGCGTCCTGACCGGACTATCGCGCCAACTCCGAGCGCCTCTGCATCGCAATGAGGAGGATGGCGTCTTCTGCATTGAAATCTCGGTCCTGGAATGAGGCGCTAGGTCTTGAGATAGTGGGCGCGAAAGGCTGTCGCGAATTGCGCGAACTCTCCGTCTGCAATGGACTGGCGGATTTGCTGCATCAGATCCTGATAGAAGTGGATGTTATGCTGAGTCATCAGCATCGCGCCCAGCATCTCTCCGGCTTTGACGAGATGATGGATATAGGCGCGGCTCCACGTGCCACATACCGGACACGCGCAGCGGCCATCAAGCGGCGCCTGATCCTCCGCGAACCGCGCATTTCGGATGTTGAGCGGCCCCGCCCAGGTGAATGCCTGCCCGTTACGTCCTGATCGCGTAGGCAGAACACAGTCGAACATGTCGATGCCGCGCTCCACGGCGCCGACGATATCGTCGGGCTTGCCGACGCCCATCAAATAGCGCGGTCGATCAGCAGGCAACTGACCCGGTGCAAAGTCGAGGGTAGCGAACATCGCTTCCTGCCCCTCACCCACCGCAAGTCCGCCAATGGCATAGCCGTCGAAGCCTATGTCAATAAGTTGCTGCGCCGACCGCAGCCGTAAATCCTGATCCAGCGATCCCTGCTGAATACCAAAAAGGGCCGAACGCTCGGCATGCTCCGTCCCGGAGTCGAAGCCATCACGTGAACGCCGCGCCCATCGCATCGAGCGTTCCATCGACATCGCCGATTCATCACGCGTGGCATTGTTCTTCGTGCATTCGTCGAACGCCATGACGATGTCGCTTCCCAGCAACCGCTGAATTTCCATGGACCGCTCGGGCGACAGCATATGTTTCGAGCCATCGATGTGGCTCGAAAAGGCCACGCCCTGCTCGGTCAATTTCGTCAGCGCCGAGAGGCTCATCACCTGATAGCCGCCGCTGTCCGTCAGAATCGGCCGATCCCAGCCCATGAACTTGTGCAGCCCACCCAGTCGGTCCATCCGCTCCGCACCCGGACGCAGCATCAGATGGTACGTGTTGCCAAGGATGATGTCCGCACCGGCTGCGCGCACCTCGGCGGGGCGCATCGCCTTCACCGTGGCCGCCGTGCCCACGGGCATGAAAGCGGGGGTGCGTATATCCCCCCGCCGCATCGACAAGACGCCAGTGCGCGCCTTGCCATCGGTAGCAGAGATGTCGAACGAGAAGCGTGAACCTATTGTCATGGCGCTCGCCATAGTCGGATTAAGCGGCTTTTGTCAGCCCTGCTCGATCGCCCCGATCAGATCGATTTCCGCAAAGCACTAACCGGGCGGCGATTGCGTTCCGAATCGATGTCGATCCCTTCGCGTATCAGCCTGGAAATTTCGGCGCGTGGTCGAGGGGGGCACAACAGGAATCCTTGCGCATATGTAAAGCCTGCGTGCTGCGTGTAATCCTTCTGATCCATCGTTTCGATGCCTTCCGCGACGACGTCCATACCTAACTCGTCCGCCAGAAAAGCGATTGCGCGGACGACCGCCTGGCTCTCGCGGCTCGACTGTACATTACGCATGAAGCTCTGATCGACCTTGATCGTATCGAAGGCATACGCGCTCAAATAGCTGAGCGACGAATAGCCGGTTCCAAAATCGTCCAGAGCCAGCCGCAGGCCGATCTTGCGAAGCTCAAGCAGAAGAGCGCTCGTCTTGGGCTGATCGCCTAAAAAGACGTTCTCGGTTACTTCGAGTTCGAGGCGCCGGGCAGGCAGGCCGGTCGCCATCAGATGGCCAATGACCATGCGCGGCAAATCCGCCGATCGGAACAGCATGGGCGACATATTCACCGTAATCCGCAAATCGTCTGGCCAATCCATCGCCGCCGAGCACGCTTCCGCCAGCACCCACTCACTGATTTCCCCGATCAGCCCGATATTCTCAGCGATCGGGATAAGCTCCTTGGGCGCAATGGAGCCCAGCTTTGGATGCGTCCAGCGAAGCAATGCCTCGCAACCGACGATCTTGCCCGTCGTCACGTTGAACATCGGTTGAAAGTGCAGCGACAGTTCACGATCAACAAGCGCCCGCCGCAGACCCGTTTCCAACTCGTGGATCCGGTTGAAGCGCTCCTTCATCGACCAGGTGAAATGGACCGATCGATTGCGACCGGTTTCCTTCGCCTGATACAAGGCCATGTCGGCGTGCTGCAATAATTCATCCACGTCACGACCGTCCTGAGGCGCAACGGCGATGCCGATCGACGCGGTCACGGACAGGGTATGCCCGGCTATGTCAAAGCTGTGCCGGAAGTGATCCAGCACGTCCGCCGCCACGGCCTGCGCGCCCGCGCGCCCGAGGCCCGGGCATATCAGGATGAATTCATCTCCGCCGAAACGCGCCACATGGCCACGTCCATCCAATGCGTCGGAAAGTTTCTCGGCAACCGCGCAGAGCAGATGATCGCCCACAATATGTCCGATCGAGTCGTTGATCTCCTTGAAGCGATCAAGATCCATCCACAGGACCGCCACGGCATCGTTCGCCCGCCGGTTCTTGTCGAACAGATCGCGCAACCGCATTTGCATTGCCATGCGGTTCTCGACGCCCGTCAGGCTGTCGTATCGGGCCAGGCGCTCATATTTCAACGCAAGTCGTGACTTCTCTTGCTCACCGCGCAGCGCCTTGACCACGATCCGGTTGGTGCTTGCGCTAACCTCCGCGAGCGAAATCATCACCAGAACCAGCGTTGCTGAAAGCACATAATAAACGGTGCCCCCCCTCATCAGCAGCCCAAGCGCGGTAGGCAGGATAGCCAGCGCACTTTGTCCCAGCGCCACGCGTAAGCATCCCGCATTGCGTGCCGAAGTAACACCCGCATAAGCGACCGCCAGGCCAATTGGGAGAACATGAAGCGCAGCAGATTCGAGTCGCGTGATCGTTGAGAACGCCAGAATTCCTATCAAGCCCGAATACAACCAAGACCCTAACTCGAAGAGCCAGGCTTCGTAGCGCTCTCCGCCGGTGAGCGCCCATGCGGAGGCGCGAGCGAAGTCAGATGATAGGGCCGTCCGGAAAACGGCAACACAGGTGATAGCTAACGACACCTGGATCATAACATCATCGTTAGACAAGAAGGCGACGGTGGCACTGACAGCGATGCCGAGTGCGCTGCCGATCAACATCGACATAGGCGAGGCATAAAGCGATTCGGCAAGGCTTCGCCGCAAGTCGGCGTCCGCCTCCTTTTCGCACATCAAGCGCTCCAACCACCGTTTTGCCATTCGCGTCAACAAGGCGCTCCGTTCCCAGCGTCGACCATGCGTGCAAACCATTGTGTTTTCGTAAACTTAGCGACGAAGGCTCGAAATACGTAAATGCGCCTGCTGAGGGTAAGAGCCAGCTTGGGGCGAAGGCAATCATAAGGTTGCGAAACCACAACAATGCCACCTAAGTGTAGGCATGCGCACGGACGATCCATTAGACCGGCCAATCTGGTCTGCCCTTAAATCAGGTTGGTCCTCCTATGCGGTGGGTGATTCCCGCGCTTTGCGGCTTCACACCGATTATGGTCCATTCGCGGCACCTGGCGACACTTCACCGGCCTCTATCTCTGCTCTTGGCGCGCTGATCCCGGAAAATGGAGAAGCCTGGCTTGTAGAAGCGGGGCCATTGGTCTTCCCGGCGGACGCAAAGCTGAGGCGTGAGGCAGTCCTTCACCAGATGATAGCGCCAAACATCACGCCATCGACAATCACTCAGGACATCGTCGTGCTGGACGAAAGCGATTCGCCCGCCATGCTCGCGCTGGCGCAGTTGACGGTTCCCGGCCCTTTCGCATCCCGAACCCATCGGCTGGGGCGTTTCCTTGGCGTAAAGGATGGGGGGAAACTCGTCGCCATGGCGGGAGAGCGTATGCGCTTCGGAGGCTATGCCGAGGTGAGCGGTGTCTGCACGCATCCGGATTATCGCGGTCGGGGTTATGCCGCCGCTTTGATGCGGGCGGTGGCGCAGAATATGCTTCGCCAGGGCGAAACCCCGTTCCTGCACAGTTACGCCAGCAATCTTGCCGCCATCGCGCTCTATGAATCTCTTGGTTTCCGGTTACGCAGCCCGATCAATATGGCTGTTATCGGGTTTTAGCGGGAAGCAGCAGGCTCGCGTCGCCATAACTGTAAAAACGATAGCCCTGTGCGATGGCATGCGCATAGGCCGCCTGCATGCGCTCCGTCCCCATCAATGCGCTCACCAGCATGAACAGCGTCGAGCGCGGCAAATGGAAGTTCGTCATCAGCCCGTCGATAGCCCGGAACACATAGCCCGGCGTGATGAATATCCGCGTTTCATCCGCAAAAGGCTGGATCATCCCATCGGCGTCCGCCGCACTCTCCAGTAAACGCAGACTTGTCGTGCCTACTGCTATGATCCGCCCGCCGCCGACGCGAATAGTGTTAAGGCGGTCGGCAGTCTCAGCATCGATCCGGCCCCATTCGGCGTGCATGCGATGTTCCGCAGTATCGTCCGCCTTGACCGGCAGGAACGTACCCGCGCCCACATGCAAAGTCAGTGTCTGGGTAAGAACACCCCGTTCCGCCAGGGCATCGATCAGGCCGGGCGTAAAATGCAATGCCGCCGTGGGCGCAGCCACGGCGCCATCTTCCCGCGCGAACATCGTCTGATAGTCATCGCGATCTCGCTCGTCTGTCGGGCGCTTCGCTGCAATGTACGGAGGCAACGGCATGCGCCCTGCCCGCTCCAGCAATATCTCGACGGGATCGTCGCCTTCAAAGTGCAGGGCGATCGCGCCCTCATCATCCCGCGGCCCGGCTATCGCCGTAACGTCAGCGCCGAAATCAATGCGATCACCTTCACGCACCCGCTTTGCGTTACGGACGAAGGCCTGCCAGCTCCGCAACCCGAGGCGCTTATGCAGGGTTGCACCCACTCTCGCTTCGCCACGTGTTCCCTCAAGCTGGGCAGGAATGACGCGCGTGTCGTTGAACACCAGACAATCGCCAGCCCGCAATAACGAAGGCAAGTCGGACACGATGAGATCTTCAAGGCCGTCCGCTCCGTTCAGAACAAGCATCCGCGCGGCGTCCCGTGGCGCAGCGGGTCGCAGGGCTATCCGGTCGGATGGCAATTCGAAGTCGAAGATGTCTACGCGCATTGCACCACAGCCCGCGCTCCCGTGAACGGTGCGCGAAACGCCATCACTTCTTTTTGGCGGGCTTCTTGATCGGCGCGTTCAACTCCGCAGCGGAAGGCGCTGTCGGTGCCGGAGCGGGCAGAACGGCGGGGGGCGCCTTGCCATCGCTTTCGATCGAGGCCTGCACGATCGTGGAAGGGTTGGCGGGCGGCTCGCCCTGCGCGATGCTGTCCACATATTGCATGCCTTCGATCACGCGACCGAAAACAGTGTACTTCTTGTCCAACTGCATACGCGGCAGGAGCACGATGAAGAACTGGCTGTTCGCACTGTCATCGCTTGCCGCGCGCGCCATGGAGACAGTGCCGCGCAGATGCGGCATCATGTTGAACTCGGCCTTTATGTCCGGAAGGCTCGATCCTCCGGTGCCGTCGCCCTTCGGGTCACCACCCTGCGCCATGAAGCCGGGGATCACGCGGTGGAACTTCAGGCCATTGTAAAAGCCCTGTCGCGTTAGCGTCTTGATCCGCTCGACATGGCTGGGGGCAAGATCGGGACGTAGCTGAATACGCACACGTCCACCGGTCGACAGGTCTAGATCCCATACATTGTCCGGTTCAACCGGCACCACCGCCGCAGGAACCTTCATAGGCGCATCCTGCTCCAGCTTCTTTGCATTTTCCGCAGCGATGGCAGCCGATTCGGCCTTTTTCATTTCGTCGGCACCGGCTTTGCCGCCGCCCTGAGCCATGGCGGGTGATGCCGTGATGGCCGCAAGCATGAATGTGCCTGCAACGCACGCCGCCTTAAAACCCTTTAACAACGCCATGGTCTTCTTGTCTCCAGCGAAAGCTATGCCTGTTCGCAAAGCGGTGCGGTTAGTTATATTGCTATGAACGGATCATGAGCGAGCGGCTCAGGATCCCTTTCGTCCCAGGCGCTCTACGCGCTCGGCGACTTCCTCGCAAACCTTGGCGCTCACGAATTTGTGGATAGGACCACCGAACATGGCGATTTCTTTGACCAGGCGGCTTGCTATGGGCTGAAGCGAGACGTCCGCCATCAGAAAAACCGTTTCGATGCTGGCATTTATCTGCTGGTTCATACCGGCCATCTGATACTCATATTCAAAGTCCGCGACGGCACGCAGGCCACGGATAATCATGCTCGCGCCCTCGCGCTCGGCAAAGGTCATCAGCAGGGCATCGAATGCGACCACATGGATTTCGGTGTCGATCCCTGCGCATTCGCGCTTCACCATCTGCATCCGCTCCTCCAGCGAAAACATGGGCGATTTGCTGGGATTAGTGGTGACGCCAATGACAAGCCGGTCGACCAGTTTCGCGCCACGGCGGATAATGTCCATGTGGCCAAGTGTAATTGGATCGAAGGTGCCGGGATAAACACCCACGCGCACTGTGCCAATTTCGCTCATCTGTCTCTCTCCACGACATAGTCGGCAATGGCCCGCAGCAGATTGGCTTCCGCGCCATAGCTTTTCAGATGCGCCTTGGCCTGATCGACCAGAATATGGGCCTGCGCGCGCGCGCGCTCGATACCGAGCAACGACACAAATGTTTCCTTGCCCGCCTTCGCGTCCTTGCCCAGCGCCTTGCCGGCGAGCAACGCGTCACCTTCGACGTCCAAAAGGTCATCAGCAATCTGAAAAGCGAGGCCGATGTCGCGCGCATAGCCATGTAGGCTGGTCCGCGCCTCCGGCGGCACCTTCGCCAATATGGCGCCAGCTTCGACACTGAAACCGATCAGCGCGCCGGTCTTCAACTGTTGGAGCCGCGTCACCGTCTGCAGGCTGAACCCGGATTTCTCCGCTTCCAGATCCATCATCTGTCCGCCCGCCATACCTGCCGGGCCACTCGATACCGCAAGCGCGCGGATCAGTTCACAGCGGACGAAAGGATCACTGTGCGTACGCGGATCGACCAGAACCTCAAATGCCAGATCGTGCAGACAATCGCCTGCGAGAATAGCCGTCGCATCATCGAATGCCCTGTGCACGGTCGGTTTGCCGCGCCGCAGATCATCATTGTCCATTGCGGGCAGATCGTCATGCACCAACGAATAAACATGGATACATTCTACCGCCAGCCCCACCCGGACGACAGATTCTGTGGCAATATTGAACAGGTCGCCAGTAGCCTTGACCAGCAAAGGCCGCATCCGCTTGCCACCACCGATAGCCGCATGCCGCATAGCTTCGTATAGCCGCACGCGGGCATCGTCAGGCAGCGGCAGCAACTCATCGAAGGCCTTGTCGATGGCGCGGCTCATGTCACGCACTGCAACGCTGAGCAGATCGCTACTCCGAATCTCCGCGTCCATCGCCTTTCCCCCCGGACCCGCGATCAACTGGCGTCGAAGGGCTGCGCCCCGCTCACGTCGCCCGTCGGCCCGGTGGTGAGCTTCTGTATCTTCGCCTCCGCATCGGCCAAACGTCGCGTGCATTGCGCGCGCAGCACTTCACCTCGCGTATAGAGCGCAATCGATTCTTCGAGAGGCGCGTCTCCGCTTTCCAACTTGCGCACTATGCCTTCAAGTTCACGCAGCGCATCTTCGAAGGAGAGGGCGGCGACGCTTTCGCTATCAATGGTCCTGGATTCCATGGCGTGAGCATTGGCGAGGGAGAAGCACATGGTCAACCCCGGCAGACCATCATGCGCCAGTGTTTAGGATCAAAGACTGGAGCCGTTGCGGAAATGACGGCATTAACTATAACGAAAAACTCTTTCCGTTCCGCAATAGAAACGTCACCGAAAGCGCCATTTTTCCGTTGACGCGCCATGCTGCATCCGCACATACCGGGCGCCGTCATGAAACATCATATCCCCCTGCTCACCGTCGCTGCACTGATGTCTTTATCTGCCTGCAGCAAGTCCGAACCCGAAGTCGTGGGCGGTCCTGCCGACCCCATGGCGGAACAGGTTGCAAACGCAGCCCCCATCGAATTACCACCGTCCGTCAAGGCCAGTAAGCAGTATCGCTGCAAAGACAACAGCCTGATATTCGTCGATTTCTTGTCTGACGATAAGACCGCTAACCTGCGCCTGGAAAAGAATGGTGCCCCGACCAAGCTGGTCGCTGCCGAAGCCGGTGGCACACTGAAGGCCGAAGGCGGCTTCGAAGTGAGTGGCAGCGGTAGCCCGGTGACGATCACCGTTCCCGGCAAGAGCGCACAGAGCTGCAAAGCCTGATAGCGCACCCTTCCAACATCATATCGGGCTGGGCATGCGAATGTCCGGCCCTTTTTCTTGCGCCCAACAATATTGACCCGTTTCCTTTAGCCCCGTTGCCCTAATGCCCCTGCGCCGTTAAACGCGCGCTCATGTCTACAGCAAGCACCGCCATCACCCCTCAGATCGTGGCCGAACATGGCCTGAACGAAGAGGAATATGCCCGCGTCCTAAACGCGCTGGGCCGCGAGCCGAACATGACGGAACTCGGCATCTTCTCGGTGATGTGGTCGGAGCATTGCAGCTATAAATCCAGCCGCATTCACTTGAAGAAACTGCCGACCGAAGCGCCTTGGGTCATCTGCGGCCCCGGCGAGAATGCGGGCGTCATCGATATCGGCGAAGGCCCGAACGGTACGAAGCTGGCGGCTATCTTCAAGATGGAGAGCCACAACCACCCCTCCTACATCGAACCCTATCAGGGCGCGGCAACGGGCGTAGGCGGCATATTGCGCGACGTGTTCACCATGGGTGCGCGTCCGGTAGCGAACCTGAACGCGCTGCGCTTTGGGCGGCCCGATCATCCCCGGATGCGCCACCTCATCAGTGGCGTCGTCAGCGGCATTGGCGGCTATGGCAATTGCGTCGGCGTGCCGACCGTAGGCGGCGAAGTCAATTTCCACCCCGCCTATGACGGCAATATTCTGGTCAACGCCATGACGGTGGGGATCGCCGAGCAGGACAAGATTTTTTATTCCGCCGCGTCAGGCGTCGGCAATCCGATCGTCTATGTCGGATCGAAGACAGGCCGCGACGGCATCCATGGCGCGACGATGGCCAGCGCAGACTTTGGCGAGGATTCCGATGCCAAGCGCCCAACCGTGCAGGTCGGCGATCCCTTTACCGAGAAATTGCTGATCGAAGCCTGCCTCGAACTGATGGCGTCCGACGCGATCGTTGCGATTCAGGACATGGGTGCGGCGGGCCTTACGTCGTCATCGGTCGAGATGGCATCCAAGGGCGGTGTCGGCCTGTTGCTCGACATGAACAAGGTGCCGCAGCGGGAAACCGGCATGACAGCCTATGAAATGATGCTGTCCGAATCGCAGGAACGCATGCTGATGGTGCTCAAGCCCGGCCGGGAGGCGGAGGCGGAGGCGATCTTCCATAAGTGGGAACTGGACTTCGCTGTCATCGGCGAAGTGACCGACACCGGCCGTATGGTCCTCACGCATCACGGCGAGACGGTGTGTGACATACCGCTCGCGCCACTGGCCGACGATGCGCCGCTCTATGACCGTCCGCATGTCCCTACGCCAAAGCGCGCGCCGCTGACGGACATTCCGGTCAGCGCCGACCTTGGCGCCGATCTGCTCAAGCTGATGGGGTCGCCCGACGTCGCATCGCGCCGCTGGATCTGGGAACAGTATGACCACATGGTCGGCGCCGATACGTTGCAGCGTCCCGGTGGCGACGCAGCCGTTGTGCGCATCCACGGCACGAATCGCGCGCTGGCGATCGCTACCGATTGCACGCCGCGCTATTGCTATGCGGATCCGTTCGAAGGCGGCAAGCAGGCCGTCGCGGAATGCTACCGCAATATCAGCGCAGTGGGCGCGACACCGCTCGCCATCACCAACTGCCTCAACTTCGCAAATCCGCAGCGGCCAGAAATCATGGGGCAAATCGTCGGATGCCTGGATGGTATGGGCGAAGCATGCCGCGCACTGGATTTCCCGATCGTCAGCGGCAACGTGTCCCTCTACAATGAGAGCAAGGCGACCGGTGGCGGCAGCGCGATCCTGCCAACGCCCGCCATTGGTGGCGTCGGCGTACTTGAAAATATCGACAGCATGGCGACCGTCGCGTTCAAGAACGAAGGCGAAGCGATCTTCGTGATCGGCAGCAATGACGGCCACCTCGGCCAGTCACTGTGGCTGCGCGAGTTGCACGGCCGCGAAGAAGGCCCGCCCCCGCCCGTCGATCTGGCAAAGGAAAAGGCGCATGCCGCCTTCATTCGCGACCTGATCGCGCAGGGCAAAGTAACGGCAGTGCATGACGTGTCTGACGGCGGATTGTTGGTGGCGGTCACGGAAATGGCGCTGGCGGGCAAAATCGGCGCAACTCTCGAAGACATTGGCGATCACTTCACGGCGTTCGGCGAAGATCAGGCGCGCTATGTCGTTACGAGCGCGTCTGCTGACGCCATCCGGGCGGCGGGCATACCGATGACGCGTATCGGCACGACAGGCGGCGACGCGATCGTCATTCATGGCAAGTCCATTGCGCTGACCGACCTGCGCACCGCCCATGAAGGCTTCTTCCCCGCGCTGATGGACGGTTGATCCACCGCCTCAGACGAGCCGCGTGATTCGCCCAAACAGAATATGATAGCCGTCTTGCGCGCCATTAGCATCGAATGTCGCCATGACCCGGCGCAATGCGGCAGGGCTTAGGGGACTGCGACCCAATACCGGTACGGTCGCGCCAATGCCCCTGAGATGCCCGATCAATCCCCGCGCATTGCCGCAAGGCAGCGGATACTCCTCATCGAAGGCGAACGCGTCGGTATAAGGCGCAAGCATGTCGCGCAAATCATCCATTGCAGGATAAATCGGCACGCCCGCGTCCACGCCGCACTGCGCATGGGCATCTCGCCAGCGCGCGAAGCTACGCTCCCCCATGGTCGAAAAGATCAGGCTTCCCCCCGGCCGTAACAAACTATGCAGCCGCGCCAGAGCCAAAGGCAGGTCATCGAACCACTGGAAAGCGAGGCTCGACAGGATCAGGTCGAAATGCGCCCCGTCGAACCACGGCTTCTCCCCATCCATCGGCAGGAAAGTACCCGCGATCATCGCGCCGTCAGCTGCTTTTGCCACCATCTCGCCTGCGAGATCGGTCGCGACCAGTGAACCACTCGGCCAGCGCATACCGATCTCTCGCGTCAGCAGACCCGTGCCGCATCCTACTTCCAATATGCTGGGAACATCGGGAACCGGCAACAACGAGGCAAGATCCGCCACCGTTTGCGCAGCGATCCGCTGAATGCTGGCATGGTCGTCATAGACAGCCGCCGCCGCACCAAAGGCCGAAGCGATCTGGCTCTTGCGTCCATCTGAGGAGAGGCTCGTCATTACGCCCTGTCGCAGAAAAGCATCCCCTTTTCCACATTGTACACTCACCCATGATCTGATCATGGACCGCGCAGGGAAACACGATAAGAAGGCGGCATGACACCCACGCAGAACCGCCTTTTTCCTCTCGACGCCCTGCGCGGCTTTGCCGTGATGGGCATATTGATGCTCAACATCGTCGGCTTCGCGATGCCACAAGCCGGATATATGAACCCGGCCGCATATGGCGGCACCGGTGTCCCTGACATCGCGGCATGGTTCGTCGCATTCGTTCTGTTCGATGGGAAAATGCGGGGCCTGTTCTCGCTGCTGTTCGGCGCATCCATGCTGCTCATTATCGAAAAGGCTGAGATAAGCGGCCAGGATGGGCGAAGAGTCCATCTGATTCGCGCTGCCTGGCTGTTCGCTTTCGGTCTCGCGCATTTTGTGCTGCTCTGGTGGGGCGACATATTGATGACTTATGCGATCATCAGCCTGGTCGCGCTCCTGTTCGTAAACCGCCCGCCGATCAGCCTGGTGAAATGGGCGTTTGGCGCTTTCCTGGCGCATTTCGTGATCCTCGCCACCTTCATCCTCAGTGCCTATGCCTATCGCCATGCCGCAATGGCGCCGGACGCGACCGCCGAGACCGTACGGGGTTTTGCGCAGATGCTCGATAGTTTCGGCAAGCCCGGATCTGCCTCGATAGCGCAAGATCTCTCGCTCTACCGGTCGGACTTCGGCATCATAGTCCGCGCGTCGATCAAGAATTTGCCCAGTGAAGCGGCCCTGCTGATCTACTTCACGTTCGACACGCTGGGGTTCATGCTGCTCGGAATGGCAATGTTGAAGGGTGGCTTCCTGAGCGGCCAATGGTCCATCGACCAGTATAGACGGACCGCGCGGCACTGTTTTCTTATCGGCCTGCCGCTTACTGCAGCGCTGGGCGTCTGGATCATCGCGTCGGATTACGACCCGCTGGTGGCATTCGGCGTGTTCCTTACATGGTCGTTTCCCTTCCGCATCCCGTTGACGGTCGGCTTCGCCGCGCTGTTCATGACATGGGTTCTGCGTGCGCCTACCCATCCCCTGATCGTCCGCGTAACGGCAGCGGGGCGGATGGCGTTCAGCAACTATCTGGGCACCAGCCTGCTGATGACGGCGATCTTCTATGGCTGGGGCGGCGGCCTGTTCGGCTACGTCTCCCGCGCGCCGCTATATCTGTTCGTGATTGGCGGGTGGATCATGATGCTGCTTTGGTCGAAGCCGTGGCTCGATCGCTTCCGATATGGCCCCCTCGAATGGCTCTGGCGCTCGCTCGCTCGCGGCAAAATGCAGCCAATGCGTGTTAATCGCAGCTAGGCACAAGTTTACTATTGCGACCTATTAGCAGTAACGCTACCTATGGAGACAGGAGAGCGTATATGGTCGTCTGTATCTGTAATGCGATTCGGGAAAAAGACTTGCGGGAGGCCGCGCGCGAGGGTTGCGACACGCCTTGCAGCGCATATGCCAAGTTCGGACGCCGCCCCAAATGCGGACAATGCGTGCCGTTTGCGCGAACCATTATCGCTGCCGAGCGTGCTACTGCATAATAGTCGCATCTTGATAAATGGCTGATTTCCGCCATTTTTAGGGTTACTTTCGCGCCTTATTCCGCCTATGTTGCACCGGCGTAACAAGGTTCGGAGCAATGCCATGAAGGGCGACCCCAAGGTCATCGACTATCTCAACGAAGTGCTGAAGAATGAGTTGACCGCGATCAACCAGTATTTCCTGCATTACCGGATCCTTGAGCATTGGGGCGTCAAAAAGCTCGCCAAATTCGAATATGAAGAATCAATCGACGAGATGAAGCACGCCGACAGGCTGGCGGAGCGCATCCTGTTTCTCGACGGCCTGCCCAACTTCCAGTTGCTCGGTCGTCTGAAGATCGGCGAAAATGTCGAGGAAATCCTGAAGTCGGATCTGGAGCTGGAATATGAGGCTCTGCCGCCGCTCAAGGAGGGCATCGCCTACTGCGAATCGATCCGGGATTATGTGACGCGCGATCTGTTCGCTTACATCCTCAAGAGCGAGGAAGAGCATATCGACACGCTGGAAACCCAATTCGAGATGATCGAACGGATGGGCATTCAAAATTATGTTCAGCTTCAGTCGAAAGCCACTGAAGAAGGCTGATTGTGCTTGACGGCTGGCGCGGCCTTAGAGCCGCGTCAGCCCCTGTGCAGGCTCCGTCTTACGACCGAAGCCACCGGGGCGACGAGCGACCAGGGGATTGCTGTCCTTTTCCAGAGCGGCGATCGTTTCAGCGAAGCAGGCGCGAAGCGCGACGACGATCTCGATCAATTCCTCGGGGCTTTCGTGATATTCGACACACCGGCGCGCCACCGTTTCGATCTCTTCCGCCATGTCGCCCAGCCGCTCCGCACCAAATTGCCGCGACTCGCCTTTCAACGTATGCGCCGGGATCACCATCGCAGCGGCGCTACGGGCGCGCATGGCGCTCTCGATCGCAAATACGGACTTCGTGCCGTCTTCACGGAAATATCCCAGGATGCGTAAAAAGCCGGTTCCAAGCTCGCTGCGAGCCTGTGAGAAGTCAGTCCAATCGATCAGCTTTGCGTCCAGATGCGACACGTTCATGCTCCCCTGCGACACTGACATTGCGCCACGCCATCAAGCGGTAGCAGCGAAGCAGTAAATGTAGGGTTAATCCCGCAGAAAATCGTGACTATTTAGTCGGTTGCCGAATTCTTGAAGTGGAATGCAGGTCCGCGAGGATCATCACAAGGGGCGCAGGTCCAGCCTTGCTGCTCCGCCAGCGCTGTCAGTTCGCCCGGTGCGATCGGATCGTCCGCCAGCACGATGAACGCGCTGTTCGAACGCATGGCTCGTGCGGCTCTCAGCGCAGGCCACGGGCAACGCATTCCCCGCGCATCGATTTCAGGAACGGCGGCCAAGACCCGCGATCAATTGTCGAACGGATTTTTGGCGCTTCGCAAGGTCAGGCGCACCGGCACTGCGCCGAAGCCCAATTCGCGTCGTATGCCGTTTACCAGATAGCGGCGATAGCTCTCCGGCAGTATGTCGAGGCGGGTGCCGAAGATGACGAAGCTGGGCGGTCGCGTCTTGATCTGCGTGATGTAGCGCAGCTTGATGCGCTTGCCGCCTGGGGCTGGCGGTGGGTTGGTCTCCAGCGCGGTTTCGAACCAGCGGTTGAGCGCGCCGGTGGAAACACGCTGCGACCAGGCGGTCCGAGTCTCGAACGCAACTTTGATCAAGTCATCAAGGCCTTTGCCGGTGACGGCGGAAACGGTCATCAGCGGCACGCCGCGCACCTGCGCCAGACCGTCCTCCAGTGCCTTCTTGATGCCTTGATAGAGTGACGAGCCATGCTCGGCGACATCCCACTTGTTGATGGCGATGACGAGCGCGCGACCTTCCTGGAGCACTCGATCGGCGATGCGCAGATCCTGTGCCTCAAGCCCCAGCGTGGCATCCAGCAACAGCAC
>JBPPMC010000319.1:0-2548 GCA_051305835.1 Sphingobium sp. | reverse complement strand
GATGGTCTTGATGTGATAGATGCCGGTCATGGCTAATCGCTCTCCCTGGACTATGCCCGGCATTGCTGGCCGGATCAGTAGAGTGCTGGTTACTCCCGGCGAATGGCGAAAAGCCAACCTCAATCCCGCATCGATCGATGCAATCTGTGCAAAAATCGGAAGTTGCGCTTCGCCGGTAAGGTACATCATATCAAGAACTAGCTGGATCATGTCTGTTTTCGACTTGGACCCGGACGGCACATTTGGCTAATTTGATCCATCAACCACATGTTGCGCGTTCCCGACAGAGGGGCGGCGGCCCCGAGGAGAGCCAGAACCTTGATCACCGCCGCCGACAGCCACGCCGATCACACCGCTACCCAGAAGCCGACCCGCATCCGCTATCGCATAATCGCGCTGATCTTTCTGATCACCACGATCAACTATGCCGATCGCTCGACATTCTCGATCGCGGGCAATGCTGCGGCAGGTGAGCTGGGGATTTCCCCGGTACAGACCGGCTTCATTCTCTCCGCTTTCGCCTGGGCCTATGTATTGGGGCAGATACCGGGCGGCGCACTGCTCGACCGGTTCGGCACCAAGCGCATCTATGCGGGCGCCATCGCCATCTGGTCTTTGTTCACAGCGACGCAGGGGCTGGTGGGGCTGGTCACCGGCCTTTCGGTCGTCGCAACGCTGTTCGCCTTGCGATTCCTGGTCGGACTAGCCGAAGCGCCTTCATTTCCGGGCAATGCGCGACTGGTCGCGGCCTGGTTCCCGGGGCCAGAGCGCGGCACGGCGTCCGCCATCTTCAACAGTGCGCAATATTTCTCGCTGGTCGCGTTCGCGCCGCTAATGGGGTGGCTGGTCCACAGTTTCGGCTGGCGCTCCGTATTCTGGGTGATGGGCGCGCTGGGACTGGCCGCGACTGCCGTGTTCCTGCGCTATATCCACAGCCCGGCACGGCACCCCGCGATCAACGCCGCCGAACTCGCGCATATCGAAGCGGGCGGCGGCCTGATCCACATGGAGGATGCCGGGGGCGGCCCTGCCAAGGCATCGACCTTCACATGGGTGAATGTGAAGCAATTGCTCGCCAACCGCATGATGATCGGCATCTATATCGGCCAATATTGCATCAATGTGCTGACCTATTTCTTCGTGACGTGGTTCCCGATCTATCTGGTGAAGGAACGCGGCCTCAACATCATGGAGGCAGGATTCGCGGCGGCGTCTCCCGCATTGTTCGGCTTTGCGGGCGGGCTGGTGGGCGGCTATGTCTCCGACCGCATCCTGAAGAACACCGGTTCGCTCGATCTTGCCCGCAAGGGGCCGTTGGTGGCCGGCATGTTGCTCGCGACGCTCATCATCGCCTGCGTGTGGGTCGATGCCCAATGGCTGATCGTGTTGCTGATGTCGCTCGCCTTCTTCGGCAAGGGCGTCGCATCGCTCGGCTGGGCCGTGATGGCGGATGTCGCCCCTAAGCAACTGGCGGGCCTTTCGAGTGGGGTGTTCAACATGTTCGGTAACGTCGCGGGCATCGTGACGCCGATCGTCGTCGGCTTTATCGTGGCGGCTACCGGGTCGTTCGATCTGGCACTGGTATTCGTCGGCGTGCATTGCCTGCTGACGATCTTCGCTTTCCTCGTCATCGTGGGACCGATCCGGCGGCTGGAGCTGAACTGATGCCGATCGATCGCCGGACGTTCCTGGGCAGCGCCGCAGCCCTTACGGTGCCTGCGCAGGCCCGCAGCGCGCCAGCCATGCTGACTGTGTCCACGCCGATGCGCGCCCCGCAATGGGCAATGATGCAGCGCAAGCTGATCGCGGCGAACGAGGCGGCGTGCGAGGCATTTTATGCCAAATATGTCGATGAAAAGGACCATCTGCGAATTTTCGCCCGCTGGGGCGCGAATGACGGTCCCGATGATGCGGCGGAGGCGACGAACGACTGGTTCCTGCTGCATGCGCTTGGCGGCAGCGATCGCATCCGGACGCTCGCCAGCCGCTTCTGGGAAGGCCATCTGAAGCAATATGCAGCCGAAAAAACCGTCAAAGTGCCTATTGCGCGCAAGGGCATGTATTATCGCGAATTTCCCGTGCAGATGGACTGGCAGCATAATGCCGAAGGCCTGACCAGCTTCAACGTCATGGGATTGTCGATCCCGCGCGACGCCAAATTGCTGGAGCGCACCCGCCGATATGCCGACTTCTACACGGGGCGCGATCCTACGGTGCGGAACTATGATCGGCAAAAGCGCATGATGCGCAGCATGATGAACGGCAGCCGGGGGCCGATGCTGCGCGATGCGACGCCGCTGGATTGGGCGGGGGATCCGTTCGATCCGCGTCCATTCCACATGGAGCATGGCGAAACCAGCTACGAGCAGACGCTCAGTCACTATGAGGGCTATGAGGATGTGGTCGGCGACAATCCGCTGAACCTGCAGGCGACTACGCTCGGGCTTAATGCCTATGCACTGGGCGGCGGCGATCTCTACCGCAAATGGGCGCTGGATTATCTCGACGCGTGGGTGGATCGCGCCGCGCAAAATGGCGATATCCTGCC
>JBPPMC010000299.1:0-5668 GCA_051305835.1 Sphingobium sp. | reverse complement strand
ATGCTTCAACAAGCTCAAGCACTTCCGGCGCTTCGCAACGCGTTACGACCGACTCGCCAGACACTTCCTCGCCTTCACCCACATCGCCGCCGCCATGATCTGGATGCGGTGAATGTCGATTCGTCCTAGTTCGTACCTCGAGGGGCAGGTCAAAATTGTTTAGAGAGCCCCGGATGGCGTCTAGCGGACCCCAATGTATTTGTGCGTCTGGACGCTAAGCCGCCATTTGGGATGAGTGAGGCAGTATTCGATCGCCGCCGCAGTGTTGGCCGCCTGATTCGGGCCATCCATTGGCTGGAGCCAGAAGTGCTCGAACGGCAACTGTTCGAACCTGTCGGGCATCGCCAATCGCTGCGGGAAAACGAGTTTCAACTCCTGACCAATGAGCTGAACCACGGGCGCGCTGGCCTTGGGGCTGACGCAAATCCAGTCGATTCCATCCGGCGCCCCGATCGTGCCGTTGGTCTCGACCGCAATGTCGAACCCCCTAGCTTTCAGGGCGGAAATCAGCCGGGGGTCAAGTTGCAGGAGCGGCTCACCGCCGGTGCACACCACCAGTTTCGGCTCGCCGGCGCGTCCACGCCACATCGCGGCGACGTGGTCCGCCAGTCCATCGGCATCTGTGAACTTGCCGCCGCCATCGCCATCGACGCCGACGAAGTCGGTGTCGCAGAAAGAACAGATCGCGCTGGGCCGGTCACGCTCGAGTCCGTTCCACAGATTGCAGCCGGCGAACCGTAGGAAGACCGCCGGCCTGCCCGCTTGGCCACCTTCGCCCTGAACGGTCAGAAATGCCTCTTTGACAGCATAGCTCATGTCTGCGGTCTCGTTCGATCCAAAACTTGCTTGCCATTTTCCAGTGCGCGCCGAACTCGGTGCGCCTCGACTATAAGAAGGTTTCTTTCGGCTTTTGTCAGCATTCGTGCGTGCATCGCCTTGTTCCGAATGGGATACAATCTCTGCAGAGACTCTTGGATGTCTGCGAGGCGGTTGAAAACTGACCTAAACACGCGACGCCAATTGTCGGATCGTTCGATGATCGCTTTGTAGTCGGTAAAGTCAGCATATTGGATCAGCGAAGCGCCGATGCCTGTTGCCGAGACTTCAATGTCTCGCTTTCGTCGCCACCCGTCCACGATCGCCCTATCAACTTGAGCGTCCATCCAGTCATTGCCGAACTGCGCTGACATGGCCTCATCGACAAAATAGCGAAGTGCCGTCTCCAGACGCTGAAGACGGTCAAACGCGTCCCGATTACGGATGAACTCCGACTTTACCTTGGTGCCCATGGATCTGCGGTCAGCCGTTTGGCCGCGCGCATTCTGGGTCGCCTGGGTGGTGGTTAAAGTCGAGAACGAACGCCTACCATAGACGGCGGGCGCCGCAAAGACCTCCCAAAAGGCGGGACGTCCGGCGTCGAGGGCTGTGCTGCTGGCGCGCGAAGTTGTGCGATGCGATACCCCAAGGCTCGCTGTGATGATATCAGCCAGGGCCAGAGGGAGGCCACTTGGCTGTCCTTACAGGCCAAGGCCTACGCCGGAGAAATCGAGTTGTTGACCGGAAGTCGGACGGCGCATGACCGGTTCTCGCGCGGATCCGTGCATTGAACGCCTATAATGTCGAAAGTGGCGACAAGGCCGGATCACTCGTCCTATCGCGTCTGCTGGAGCGAAGGATCGCCCTTCTGTCAAAGTTCAATGAGGCGTCCTGACCTGATCGACCGATGCCCCACTGTCTTTCTGTCCGCACTCGATCTCGCCGCTACGGTGCTCTTCTGGCTATCGGTCCCGCCCTTTGGGCGATTGAGAAGTGCCTTTAGTCTACACTACAATCCAGTTCTTCAGGGTTTGACCCTCGGCGACCTCGGACGAAGACTGACAACCATCATATGAACGATAAGCCAGACAAAACTGCAGACCCCCTCGATCTCCGGGTCGGGCAGCAACTTCGGCACTTCAGGGAGCTTCGTAACATGAGCCAGCGCGAACTGGCTCTGCGCCTTGAGATGACGTTTCAGCAGCTTCAAAAATATGAGAACGGGAAGAACAGGATATCTGCATCGAAACTCTGGCGACTCGCGCGCGAGCTTGACATTAGCGTCACGGACCTGTTCGCGGAGTCTGTGCCCACGACCGAGTCGCGTCCGACCCGAACGGTCGAAGACGACACCGCGGCGCTTCTGGAAGCCTGGAGCGCAGTGATCGAACCCGCTCACCGCCTGGCTGTCATCAAGATGGTCCGTTCGCTCGGATCATAAGCACGGAGCGATGGGGCGGAAAGATCAGGTCACAGCATTGATACTTCGCTGTTGAGGGTATGAAGCGGTCTCGACATCCTCGATCCGGCCAGCGGAGACAATAATCATTCGATCGACATGGGTGATGAGATCCGATCGGTGCGAAACGACCACACGGGTAGTCGTCATGTTCGCCACCGTTTCGGAGATTACGCGTTCGTTGGTGGCATCGAGGTTGGCTGTGCCTTCGTCGAGAACCAGTATGGATGGATTCCGATAAAGGGCGCGCGAGATAAGAACGCGCTGTCGCTGACCACCGGAAAGGGAACTCCCCATGTCTCCCACCAGAGTTTCGTACTGCATCGGTAACCGCATGATATCGTCATGGATACTGGCGGATCTTGCTGCATCGACAACGCGGCTGAACGTCGCTTCCGGGTCAAAGCAACTGATGTTGTCCGCCACGCTGCCCGACAAAAGGCGGTCGTCTTGAACGACCACGCCGGCGGCCTGGCGAAAGCGCTTCCAACTGTCCGCGTTGGCAGGATAGCCGTCGAGTAAAATCACGCCCGACGTTGGCCGAAGAAGACCGAGCATGAGCTTTAGAAGGGTCGATTTACCGGACCCTGACGCTCCCGAGATGGCAACGAATTCTCCAGGCCTGATCGAAAAGGAAATGTCCTTCAGAACGGGGGCCTGCCCGGTGCCGTAGGCAAAGCAGACACGATCGAATTCTATGGCCCCGGCGAACGCCGCGTCTGGGCCCAATGAGTACGAAGCCGTGGTGCGTTCAAGGGGTTCATCGCGAGGTTCGTTCACAATGTCTGAAACGCGATCCAGGTGGAGACCGACCATGCGGATTTGGACGAGTTGGTTGACTAGCGCCGCCATACGATCCGAGAATGTCTGACGGAAGGACAGCACGGCAAACATCATGCCCACCGTCATGCCTTCACCTCGGATGACCATCGCCGCCGCGATCCCGATGACGACCACCTGCTGTAGGCCGGACATGAGACCTTGAGCCGAGGTCAGGAAAATCCGCAGCCGGCCGACCCCCAGGGTGGCATTGACGGCCCGAAGGTAGATGTTGCGCCACTCACTTTCACGCACCGCGTCGCGCGCCATCATCCTTAGGGTCGCCGCGGCTCTGATGGATTCCATCAGATGTGACTGTTCTCTTGCCCGCTCGACGATCTCCTCGCGTGCCCGCGCGGCCAGCGGTCGAGCCATCCACCAACTGATCAACAGATTGACCGAGGTAAAACCGATCGAAATAACGGCGATTAGAGGGGAGTAGAGCCATATCAGGACGAGGGCGAAGAGTGCCATGATCGCATCCAGGACCGATAGAACGACGGTCGTCACGGCCACGTCCTGAACCACCTGGGCGGAACGGATCCGTGACAGAATATCGCCCACATGACGCTTTTCAAACCAGTCTGCGCGAAGGCGCATAAGGTGCGAAACGATATTGCTGACGATCTGATAACCTGCGGACGCGCTGAAGGCCTGCAGAAGCATGGCGCGGAGCAGATCCACGCCCGTCCGAACGATGATGATGGCGCCAAAGGCCAGTCCGAGGATGGCTAAGAAGCCGACATCGCCGCTGCCGATCGCCTCGTCGACTGCAAGCTGCACCTGGAAAGGAAGAGCAAATGTCAGCACCTGCAAAACGCAGGCGAGGCCGAAAATCTGGAGCGCTGCGGGGACGATTCCTCGACTGTCCGACCATAGCGACGAGAAGCGGGCTGTTTGCGACGCCGAGATCGCTTCAAGATCAGCCTGTCGGCTCAGTTCGATTGCGACCCCGGTGAAATGCGACGACGCCTGATCAAGCCTCATACGTCTCATGCCATGGGACGGATCATGAATGACAACGAAGCGCGCATCTGCCTGCTTCAGGACTACAAAGTGGTTCAGGTCCCAGTGCAGAATAGCGGGCGTTCGCAGGTCAGCAAGCTCGTGGAGTTCAGCTCTCACGGGACGCGCCCCGAGACCGAGGCCGGAGCAGATGTCCAGCATGCCTCTGACTGTCAGGCCGGACAGCGACACCGGGTGACGCCGGCGAAGCGCGGCCAGGTCGATGTCGTGGCCGAGCGAATTGGCGACCATGGCGATGCAGGCCAGGCCACATTCGGCTGCCTCACCGCTGAGGATGATCGGCAGGCGCCGCCTGCCCATTTTCAGTCCCAGCATATCGTCACAGCGCTCCACGCGATGTCGCCGCAGACCTTAAGCGCTCGAACATGGACGTTCGCTCGACCTCGATGTCGGCCTGCAGCAATGCGCCGGGCATCAGCGACAGACGGCGGTCACCGACACCAATGTCTTGGGTCTTCAGGTCAACGATGACACGGAACATGGGTTCGCTCGGGTCCGTCTGAGCCACCCCCAGTTCAGCCGGAGGAATGGGTGAGCGCGAGATCATCCGGACCGTACCCAGGGCCACGCCGAAGCGTTGGTGAGGGAAGGCCTGATATTTTATGCGGACCGGCTGCCCCTCTTCTATCAGACCAATCGCACGGCTCGGCACCAGCAGCTCAGCGTTAAGGCGGTTCCCGCGGGGGATCAGATAGGCCAGCGCGTCTCCTGCTGAAACCGAAGCTCCCGGTCTGGCCGGCACCGCCGTAAGGCGCCCCGCGACCGGCGCGGTGATGGAAAAGGCCGACACCTGTCGCAGATTGACGTCCTGCAGAGCACTCTGGGTCCGTGTTGAAGTCGCTTCAGCCCGGACCGCCTTCTGTTCCAGAGGAATGGTTTCGAGACGCGCCGAGATTTCGAGCTGCTCTCGACGAAGCGAAAGAATTCTTTCCCGCAGATCGGTCGCTGACAGTCTCAGTGCAAGGATCGCATTCTTTCGTCCGTCCAGGTCTGAGCGTGGGAGGAAGCCTTTCGCGGCGATGAGTTCCGCACGATCCAGGCTGTCCTGGGCCAAGGTCATCTGGTCAGCTTGGACAAGGCGACGTGCCTCGGCCTGCTCCAGTGAGGCCAGGACAAGCTGGCCGCGTTCAATAAGCGACCGCTGCTCCTGTTCAAGGGCCGCCGATCGACTGGAAAAGCGATCGGTGTCGGCGTCCTGGCCGGCTTCGAGCAGAGCCGACACGGTTTCAAAACTATCCTGGCCTCGAATCGCCGTCGTGGAACGGAAGGTGACGACGGGCTGTCGTCCCAGCACATCGTCGCCTTCCGTGACGTGGACGGCGTCGATCACGCCGCCGGCTTCAGCGGCGATCCGCACCAGGCCACCCGTCGGGACAAGGCTGCCCGCAACGGTCGCCCGACGCGCCAACGGTGTCAGGGCAACGATAAACGCCGCCAGCATAGCCGTAACAAAGATGACTGCGACCACCAGGCGAAGATAGGCGGGAGATGCCAGGACGACAGAGCCGTGGAGCCTTTGACTGGCTGCATCCAGGACTTCCTCTCGAA
>JBPPMC010000290.1:0-11524 GCA_051305835.1 Sphingobium sp. | reverse complement strand
GCGCGTTCGCCCAGCACCATCGTGCTGTTCGATTGCTCGGCGCCCAGCCATTCCGGCGCGGCATCCGGTCCAATGTCGAGTTCCGGCGTGCCAGTGAAGCGAAGTTCTCCACCTTCAACGGGCACGACGGTATCGCGGCTCATCGCGCCGATCACGGCGGCCGCGAAGCTGGAGACCGTGAACCCATCCGTCAGCAACCCCACTTGCCGCCCGCGCCGGACGCGGCCAAGCGCGAGGTTCGATGCAAACGGACCGTGAAGTTCGCCCTCCCACGCAATGCCGAGCGGCAGGGTGTAGGTCGCGGTGCCACTGTCCGTGGTCACATCGACCATGGTGAGGACTAGGTCCTGAACCTCCGGCATCGTCACCGACTGCACGATCTTTACCTGGCGCAGAGTTTCGTCCTTAGCGCCGAACCAGCGGCGCTGCGCGATGTAGCCGGGCAGGATGTCATGCTCCAGCACGCGCGTATTATGACCGGTAGTGACATCGGCGAGTTCGGGCCGCAGGACAAACGTGAAGCGTTCGACTTCGGCAGGGGGCGCAGCGCTGGCCCAACTTGGCGCAGCTTCGTCGGTCGTCAGGATGAACCAGAGAAAACCATAGGGCGGCAGCGTCAGCAGATAGGGCAATTGGCCGATGGCCGGGAAAGCCGCGCCGCCCGAAAGCTCCAGCAGGGTGTGTCCCGAAAATTCGTGCAGGTCCAGTTCGACGGCCTGCGCCGTGCGGCTGAGGTTCGCGACGCATAGCACCACTTCACCCTCATGTTCGCGCAGATAGGCCAGGATCTTGCGATTGGCCGGACGCAGAAACCGCTGCGTACCGCGCCCGAACGCCCGATGTTCGCGGCGGACGGCCAGCATGCGCTTGAGCCAATTCAACAGCGAATGCTGGTCGCGGTTCTGTGCCTCCACATTGACGGCCTGATAGCCGTACAGCGGGTCCATGATCGGCGGCAGCGTCAGCGAAGCAGGGTCCGCGCGGGAGAAGCCACCATTGCGGTCCGACGACCACTGCATCGGCGTGCGGACGCCATCGCGGTCGCCCAGATAGACATTATCGCCCATGCCGATCTCATCACCATAATAGAGCACCGGCGTACCGGGCATGGTGAGCAGCAGCGCATTCATTAATTCGATGCGCCGCCGGTCGCGCTCCATCAGCGGGGCAAGGCGGCGACGTATCCCAAGATTGATGCGCGCGCGCTTGTCGGCGGCGTAAGTGTTCCAGAGATAATCGCGCTCCGCATCGGTGACCATTTCCAGCGTCAACTCGTCATGGTTGCGCAGGAAGATCGCCCATTGGCAGTTTTCCGGAATGTCGGGCGTCTGGCGCATGATGTCGGTGATCGGGAAGCGGTCTTCCTGTGCGACGGCCATGTACATGCGCGGCATCAGCGGGAAGTGAAAGGCCATGTGACATTCGTCGCCCATGTCGCCGAAATATTGCTGCGTATCCTCCGGCCACATATTCGCCTCGGCCAGAAGCATGCGATCGGGATAATGCGCGTCCAGATCGGCGCGGATTTTCTTCAGCACCTGATGCGTTTCGGGCAAGTTCTCGTTCGACGTGCCATCACGCTCGATCAGATAGGGGATTGCGTCCAGCCGCAGCCCGTCCACGCCCATGTCGAGCCAGAAGTGCATGACCGACAGCACTTCCTCCAGCACCTTTGGATTATCGAAGTTGAGGTCGGGTTGATGCGAATAGAAGCGATGCCAGAAATAGGCGCCAGCCTCTTCGTCCCATGTCCAGTTCGATTTCTCGGTGTCGAGGAAGATGATGCGTGTACCCGAGTAAAGCTTGTCATTGTCCGACCAGACATAGAAATCGCGCTCCGGCGATCCGGGCGGCGCATGGCGTGCGGCCTGAAACCAGGGATGCTGGTCCGACGTGTGGTTGATGACGAGTTCGGTGATAACGCGGATGCCGCGTTCATGCGCGGCATCGATGAAGGCGCGTACTTCGTCCATCGTGCCGTAATCGGCGCTGACTTCGCGATATTCGGCGATGTCATAGCCATCATCGCGACGGGGCGAGGGATAGAAAGGCAGCAGCCACAGCGTCGTGACGCCGAGTTCCGCGATATAGTCGAGCCGGTCCATCAGCCCGGCAAAGTCCCCGATCCCGTCATTGTTGGAATCGAAGAAGGATTTGACGTGCACCTGATAGATGACGGCATCTTTATACCAAAGCGGATCCTGCACCGGCTGAGTCATGGTTGGTCTCCGGGTGCGATGCGCCAGATGCGGTAAGGTTGTTCGGGGTCCAAGCGAATGTGCTGGAACTTCCCGTACCAGCGGAAGCGATGGCCTTCGGCGAGGTCTTCCACTGCCACGCTGCCGTCATCGGGCAGGCCCAGTTCCCACAGCGGTATTTCGAAGTCCGCTTCCTGCGCATTGTGCGGGTCGAGGCTGACCATCACCAGGATCATGTCCGATCCGTCCGGCGCAGGCTTGGCATAGTAGATGATGTGGTCGTTATGGACCACCTGAAAGCGCGTATTAAGATGCGTCTGGAGCGCGGGATAGGATCGCCGCAACCGGTTCAGCATGGTGATGTCGGCTATGATATTGCCGGGCGCGCGCCAGTCGCGAACGCGTATCTCATATTTTTCGGAATCGAGATATTCCTCCTTGCCGGGGACGGCTGCTGCTTCGCACAGTTCGAAGCCCGAATAGACGCCGAACAGGCCGGACAGCGTCGCCGCCAGTACGGCCCTGATCCGGAAGCCGGGGCGACCGGAGGTTTGCAGGAAGGGCGGGTTGATGTCCGGCGTGTTGACGAAGAAATGCGGGCGGTAAAATTCCTTTGGTGCCGTGGTCGTCAATTCAGTGATGTAGTCGACAAGTTCGGATTTTTCGTCGCGCCAGGTGAAATAGGTATAGGATTGCGAGAAGCCGATCTTCGCCAGCCGGTACATCATCGCGGGACGGGTAAAGGCTTCGGCCAGGAAAAGGACGTCGGGATGTTCGCTGCGAACCTCGCCGATCATCCACTCCCAGAAGGGGAGGGGCTTGGTGTGCGGATTATCGACGCGGAAGGTCTTAACGCCGTGGCGGACCCACAACAGCACGACATCGCGCAGGGCGAGCCACAGGCCGGGTACGGCATCCGGTCCGTAGAAATCGACGTTGACGATATCCTGATATTTCTTTGGAGGGTTCTCCGCATATTTCATCGAACCATCGGGCCGCCATGCGAACCAGCCGGGATGTTCGCGCAGCCACGGGTGGTCCGGCGAGCACTGGATCGCGAAATCGAGCGCGATCTCCAGCCCATGTGCGTGCGCGGCGTCGATCAGCTTTGCAAAGTCGTCGAAGCTGCCGAGTTCCGGATGGATCGCATCATGGCCGCCCTCCGCCGCGCCGATCGCATAGGGGCTGCCGGGATCATCCGGGCCTGCGGTCAGGCTGTTGTTCGGACCTTTGCGATTGGTGCGGCCGATCGGGTGGATCGGCGGGAAATAGAGTGTGTCAAAGCCCATCGCGCGAATGGCGGGGAGGCGCGAGACCACATCGGCGAAGGTGCCATGGCGACGCGGGTCATCCGTTTGCGAGCGTGGGAAGATTTCATACCAGCTTGAGAAACGGGCCGCGAGGCGTTCCGCGTCGACGGATTGTGGTGTGGAGCGGATACGATGCGGTCGTTCATCCTGCGCATCCATCAGGTCGGACAGTTCGAGGGAAAGGAGCAGGGTGGCAGCGCTTCCGTCCGGTCCCGTCGCATCCAGTTGGCGGCAGATCGCGCTTAGCTGATCCCGCACATCGCCCTGGGCCTCTAGCAATGCGCTGTCGATCAGCGCGCGTCCTTCGGCAAAGTCCACCGGCTGCGCGACCTTGGCGTCGAGCTTCTTCGCGAAGTCCCGCCGGAAGCCGCCGAACCGATCAAGCCAGCCTTCAACGAAATATTCGTGCCGTCCAAGCCGTTGGAGCGGGAAGGCTGCTTCCCAGAGGTCATTCGGCAATTGCGCCATGCGGGTGTGTTGCCACTCGTCCTCATCCGCCGCTTTCCAGAATAGTTCGGCGGCGAGTTGTTCGTGGCCGTCCGCGAACAGGGTCGCGCTCACCCTCACGCTTTCGCCGACCACGCGTTTGACCGCGAAGCTGCCGCCGTCCACGGATGGCTCGATATTCTCAAGCACGAGCCGATCACCCTGCGCATAGGCTATCTCACCGCTGGGGACGACGGCAGAGGTGATGGCTTTGGCGCGATGTGCGGTGAATGTCCGTATCTCGCCGGGTGTCAAAGCAGGGAAGCCTTCCTCTTGATCCGCGTCTATCTGGAAACCGGCGCCAGCGGCGGAGATCAATGCCTCAACCTCTGGCGTGAGGCTCAGCACAGGATCGGTATTGGCCACGACCAGTAGAGCCTGGCGCGACTGCCGCATATCCGCTGCCTCGGCTCGCAGATACGCGATCAGCGGAGAGGGGGGGGGGGAGAGAAGCTGCGATCCGCCGTGGTAGTCGGCAGTTTTACGTACCAGATCCATGATCTGCGCGACAAGCTGTTGCCACCTTTCGCCGCGTGCCCACAGATCAAGGGGGAGAATGACACCATCTGAAACCGCAGCCGCGCCAAGCACCCTCTCGCGGAAGGCTGGCAGGTCGGAATTGCCCACCGCAAGATTGGCGATCAACGGCAAATCGGGATTGGACGCCCGAAATTCGGAGGCCGCGACGAAGTCCGGACGATCCCACCGCTGAAACGGCAGTATTCCGACATTCACCCCGACCGCCGCGAGGTTTGCGATAGCCTCTGCAGACATCCCATTCGTATCCGCAATGATGGACACACCTGTACCCGCAGCACTTCGCCTCACCGCGCCCATAAGAGCGGCGAGAAAAGCAGATGAAGCCTTATCTATGTTACGGAGGCAAAAGCCCTGAATTCCCTGTTCGGCGAGCCATACGAGGCGCAGCGCGACAGGTTCCAGTAAAATCGCCACGGCATCGGGGGCGCCCAGACGCGCCCACGCTTCACCTGAAACCGGACGTAACTTCCGGGGATCGATAGGGTCGGCGCTATTAGCCGGACGACGCACTGCGAACAGGTCGGGGTGAAGCGCGACGAGTTCATGAGTCGCCGGGAAACGCCCGGGGCTTATCTCCAACAGCGCCTTGACGCCGGCCGTGTGGCATTGCGCGACGAAGATCGCCACTTCGTCTGCGCTTAGGTCAAAGGCGGATGTCCCCGACTGCCAAAGCAATCCATCCACGCCGTCGACAGGGAGTAGATCGACTAAGTCCAAGGCATGCGGCGTGTCGGTCGACAGTAGGAAAATGGAGCTAGATGGCAATGATTGAATCCTGGCGCAGGAGCTGAGGACTAAGGTGTAAACATTCGCCCATCGGCATCGTTCCATGCTCCAAGTGCTAATTCAGGTGAAAGAAATGAGGTAAATTCAAGGCCTTGCTTCACCTTCGCCGTTGCGGGCGATCGGTCGGCGGCGCTTCTAAGCCAAGGCAAAATCGTTCGCGGTGCTCAAGCCTGCTTGGGCGTGGGCTTTAATGTACGCTTGGGCTGCTTTGGCTCGACGGGAGCTTTTGAGGTGGTGGTGTTCGACTTTGCTTTCTTTGGCGCGGGGGGCGTCGCAGCGTCGGTTTCACCATTGCCAACTGCCGCGGGTTTGGTGCTGGGTTTGCGTCCCGGCTTGGCCTTGGGAGCATCAGACTGCGCCGTAACCTCGCGCTCGGCTTGTTCCCAATGGTCCTGTTCGCGGCCCGATGGTGAACCCTCTTCGAGCCATATCGCGTGCGCGCGTTCGCGAATTTTCTTTTCCTGCGCATTTGCCATTATTCACTCCTGCATGAACCCGGGTCGACGGGGCGCGATGCACCATGCATTCGCCCTAAGTAGGATAATGCCTGCTTCGCGATTTTGCTCCGCATGCAAAATGTGCATTGCCGTTGGCGATGTCATTCAAAGGTCGACAGGTAGCCGAGGTGAATAGCCTGATCCCGCACTTTGTCAGCTTGCTACGAGCAGCGGCGTCTGTTGATGTTGCACGACACGCCATTCTTCGTGAGAAAGGCGGCGAAGCGTTGTAGTACAATGCGCCCGATAAGGGGCCGCGCCGTCCTTCGTCGCTTCTGCGTGATAGGCTATCACGATCAGTCCTTCCTGCGGCCGCATCACTTGTTGTGTGTCGAACGCGACTTGCGACCAGCGCGGGGTGTGGGCGACTGCCTCGATGGCTTGAGTTCCCGTCAGGACGAATGGCTTTTCGGGCAGCACCATCACGCATTCCTCGTCGATCAATTCGCGGTAATGCTCGGGGTCACCAGTCCAAAGGCTATCTTCAAATGCCCAGATACGTTGATCGTCCATGCCGCTCCTCCTTGGTTCGGCTAATGGAAGTCGATCGGCGAGCATTCGTTCCCCCGCGTGCGTCGGCAGGGGGCAGTGATAAGGCGAGTGGCTTGCCAGGGTCAATCGCGCCGTATTTACCCCTTGTTAACCATTTTTCCGTAATTCTCCTTGCATCGGCTTGCAGGGATTTCTCTGCATTTCCAATGTCTAGCGTCGAGACGGAGCTTCGATCATGACCATTGCCTCTATACGGCCCAGAGCCACCAACGTCTTTCATACAGCGCGCGGCGTCGTGCTGATGTCGCTCGCGATCGTCGGCATTGCCTGCGTAGCGCTGGCGTTTCACTTGGTGGACAAGCACGCTGCCAAGCAGATATGGAAAGCTGTCGGATCGCATTGACTGGCATTGCTTGACTGGCGCGCCGATACGTAGAGGTTGGCACCGGATTGATCATGTCGTCCCGGCGGAACTTCACTTGGTTCTGGCGCGCTTCTGATCGAAGCAACTCGGGAGCCGCTTTGACATGACCATCACTCGCCGCCCGATGGCCTTCGCTTCGGCAGCGGTCGTGGCGATCATGCCCGCCAGCGCCTTGGCCGAGACGCCGCGTGAATACCTTACCGCTGCGGCCTTCCAGACCTCCGACAAAGCCAGGGCGCTCGTCCTGATCGGCCAGGCGATCAGCGCGTCGGACAAGATATTGGCGAGCCGTCCGGGCGATCACGAAGCGATGCTCCAGCGTGGCGTCGCTATCGGCTATCGCGCCAAGCTCACCCGAAGCAGGGCGGATGCGAAGGCATCGCTGGCCTCGTTTCAGGCGCTCGCTGCGCGTGACCCCAAGGATGCCGAAGCGCAGATGGTGATTGCGGGATGGCATCTCGATGCGATCGATCAACTTGGCAGCTTCGTTGCTCGCGCGGCACTGGGTGCAAAGGCGGAAGCGGGGCAGACGGCGCTGAACCGGGCGGTTGCGCTTGGCGGTGCGCGCGCCTTCTATCCGGGGCTGGCCGCGATGATGCAGATCCGACTGAACAATAAGGACATCAGCATAGCGCGGAAGTGGGCAGAGATCGCTGCGGTCGCGCCTACGCCCACGCCTCTCGATGCGCTTGTCAAACGGAGCGCCGTCGCAATATTGCCAGCATTGCGCGCGAATAACGGTAAGGATGCTGCGTCGATTGCGCGGAAGCGACTGCCGTTCGGGAACTTGACGAATTAGACAGGCTCGACTGGCGTCCTTAGTTGGACTTCAAGCCCTTGAGCGCCGCCAAGGCCGCAAATGGTCCTGTCTGGTCCTCCGTCAGCACGCCGCGTTCGCGCAACCAGTCCTCGGCATTGGGCACGCGCGGATATGGCTCCACTGACAGCGCCAGCGTCTGGGCCACGGCCTCGCCTATGTCGATCGCGCTACCTTCGTAGAAATGCGTGTCGCATTCTTCTTCGCTCAGCTCGAACTCCTCATCCTGCGGCACTTCGCCTTCTTTCTGAAAGCGGATCACGAAGGGTGCCTCGATTTTTTCCGGCACAGGCTCGGACGTCGCCACGCAGGGCTGAGTCAACGCCGCGCGCAGTTTCCCGCGGGCGATCGGGCTGCCATTCTCTTCCGCCAGCGTATAATCGGCGTCCAGCCGGTCGATTGCGACGAAGCCGAATCGCTTGGCGAGCGCGGCGCGTTCCTCGGCGGTCGCGACGATGTGCGTGCCTGCTGCATTGGTCACGGCCTGATCCAGACGGATGATGCGCGAAAATTCCGGTGCTGGGGCGGTCATCGCGGCAAGTCCCCCTTCAGGATCGCGTCGGTCGGTGTCGCCGCCAGCCCGGCCTGGAGCCGGCGCGTCTCTTCTGCCACATGGGCGAGCGCATCGGAGGAGGGGGCGTCGCCGCGATACAGGTTGCGCACCAGCGCGCCCTCAAGGTCGCCTCCGGTCGCCAGCCCCTCACGATAAGCCGTCAGCCGCCCGCCCAGTGCACTCATCATCTTGCCGATATGCTTGCCCACGATCATGTCGCCGATGCCGATCTGCCGTAGCTGGCCGTCCATATCGTTGATGAACAATTCCGTCAGCCACACGCTCTGCTGCCGTGCCGCGTCCTCATGCTCCAGCCGCAGCAGTACTGCGCATAATATCGCCGCGATCATATCGAACCGGCCGTCCAGCGTATCGGGTACATCGCCATGCGCGTACCAGTGCGGCTCTCGCCCCTTCGCGACGATGGCGGCGTAAAGCGGCGCCATTTCGAGGCGGGGATCGGGGCGATTCAAGAGGCGGTCGAGAAAGGACATGGAGGATAATCGCCAACGGATGAAGGTGGAACCGGGTAGCATCGGCGGCCAATAGCCGGCCGACCGGCGCAGCGGCCTTGTCTGCCGACGCGCAATTCCATATTGATTGCCAGCCCGTGCAATGCAATGGCCAAACATCGGCAATTGCGTTGCCGCCACCTATGCTGTTTCGCGGCCCATTGCCGCCAGGAGAATTTGATGCGCGATACCCGCTCCGGCCCTGCTCGTTTCCTGGGCCGCGTTCCGCTGGTGATTGGTGCGCTCGCGCTGACGCTGGGCGCGTCGGGCTGCGCCCGTATCCGCACGCATCAGGGTTATCAGGTGGACAAGCTGCTGGTCGATTCGGTGCAGCCGGGCGTCGACAACCGCGCATCTGTCGAGGCAACGCTCGGTCGTCCGACGTTCGCGGCGCAGTTTGGCCAGCAGGACTGGTATTATGTGTCGCGCGATATGCGGCAGCTTGCCTTTGCTTCGCCCAAGCCCGTCGACCAGACGGTGCTGCGCGTGCGCTTCGATACGGCAGGCAATGTCGTGGCGGTCGATCGCACCGGTCTGGATCAGGTTGCGCGCGTTTCGCCGAGCGGCGACAAGACGCCGACTCTGGGCCGCAACCGCAGTCTGTTCGACGAGATTTTCGGGAATATCGGCGCGGTCGGCGCAGGTGGCGCCATGGGCGGCGCGTCAGGTCCGGGACCGAACGGCACCTGACATCATAAAAAAAGGACCGGTTGGCGGGGTTACGCCAACCGGTCAGGGGGCCTCGGGAAACGGGTGATCTTCAGGATGTGGCGGGGCGTGTCGGCGTCGCGTTCCGGGGTGTTATCCGGAACCATGGCAGCGTGTGGTGGACGACCCATCCGATGCTGACTGCATAGAGAACGGTGCCGAGGCCTGCTGTTCCGCCGAGCAGCCAGCCGACCGCAAGCACTGTCAGTTCTATTGCAGTCCGCACGATTTTAACCGGCCAGCCCGTCTTGGCGCAGAGGCCCGTCATCAGGCCATCACGCGGACCGGGGCCAAGCCCCGCGCCGATATATGCGCCGCCCGCCAAGCCGTTCAGGCCAATTCCCAGGATTAGAAACAGAAGGCGAAGTGGGTAGCCTTCCGGCGTCGGCAGGATCAGCATGGACAGATCTACGGCGGTCCCGATCACGACGATGTTCAGCACCGTGCCGATGCCGGGCCGTTGTCGCAGCGGTATCCAGAGGAGCAGAACAATCAGGCCGATGATGTTGACGGTCATGCCGAAGCTCAAGCCAAGCGACGGCGCGATCCCCTGATGCAGCACATCCCAGGGGTCCAGCCCCAAATTGGCGCGCAGCATCAGCGCCATGGAGAAGCCATAAAGGGTAAGACCCCAACTGAGCTGAAAGAGGCGGTGTGTCATCATGGCGATACCAATATCGTCAGGTGGACTTGAATGTTAGGGCCAGTTATGATTTTTTGGCCTTATGAATAGCTTCAATCAATCGACGCTTGGCGCGATCTCACTTGTCCGGCATTTGGGGCAATGGCGTAGTGCGGGGACGGGCGATCCCGCCTATCGCCAGTTGTCGCGCGCGCTGAAATTGCTGATCATGGATGGCCGTGTGCCGCTGGGCGTGCGAGTGCCGGGCGAGCGTGAATTGGCGCAGGCGCTGGGCATCAGCCGCACCACCGCCGCTGCCGCCTTCAATCAATTGCGGGACGAGGGCTATCTGCATAGTCGCCAAGGTTCAGGCACCGTTACGCGTGTCCCCGGCAGTCGAACCGAGGCATTGGATATTGATTCGGATGCGGCGCAGGATGGCGTCATCGACTGGACCGCCGCCGCGCTGCCTGCGCCAGCGGGCCTTTGGCAAGCCTATGAGGCTGCGCTGACGCAACTGCCTGCCTGGCTATCGGGGCTGGGTTATGAGCCATCCGGCATCCCGCGCCTCCGGGAAGCCATTGCGGCGGATTATGCCCGGCGCGGCTGTCCCACGCGCGCGGAGCAGATATTAGTGACCAGCGGCGCACAACATGGCATCGCGCTCATCCTGCAATTGCTGGCGGGGCCGGGGGATCGAGTCATTGTCGATCACCCGACCTATCATAATGCGTTGACTGCCATAGCCCGCCACAACTGCCGCGCGGTTCCGGTTGGCCTGCCTGCGGACGGATGGGACATGGATGCGATGGAGGCGGCGCTCCGCCAGACTTCGCCGCGCTTTGCTTATATCATCGCCGATTATCACAACCCGACCGGGCGGCACATGGATGCCGCCACGCGTATCGCGCTGGTCGAGGCGGCGGCGAGGACGCGGACGCCGCTGGTGATCGACGAGACGATGGCGGGTACGGATCTGGACAGTGGCGGGGATGAGCCTTTGCCCGTGGCGGCATATGATATGGCGGGTACGGTTATCAGCCTCGGGTCCGCCAGCAAGCGCTATTGGGGCGGACTGCGCATCGGCTGGGTGCGGGCGGACGAGCAGACGATCGCAGCGCTCGGGCGTATCCGCTCTACCATCGATATGGCGACGCCGATCGTCGAGCAACTGGCGGTCGCGGCGGTGCTGGACGGAAGTGTGGAAGTCGATGACCTGCGCCGCGTCGAAATCCGTGATGCGCGCGATCGGCTGGTTGCGTTGCTGGGCGAAAGATTGCCGGAGTGGCAAGTGGCCGTGCCGCCGGGCGGGTTCAGCCTGTGGGCCGAAATGCCGCGAGCAGAAGCCTCCGCGCTTGCCGCGATGGCGCAGGCGCATGGCGTCCGCGTTGCACCTGGTCCGCGCTTTGGCGTCGATGGCGCGTTTGAGCGGTTCATGCGCCTGCCTTTCACGCTGCCGTATGCGCAATTGGAGCAGGCCGTGGAGCGCCTGGTGACTGCTGCCGACAGGCTTCGCGCGCGGGTTAGGCCCGTTGCCGATTCGCCGAGTTGGGCGGTGGAGGCCGAGCGTGTGATTTAA
>JBPPMC010000247.1:0-4663 GCA_051305835.1 Sphingobium sp. | reverse complement strand
CGCTCCATTCCGCGATCCAGCGGACCCGTTCCAGTGGGACGTCAGGCGACAGGTGCAGAGTGTCACGTTGAAGAACCGCGTAGCCATTTTGGGGGTGAGCGCAGGGGCGGCTGCCTTCATCCTGGCTTTGGTGACAGGATTGGCCGTACTTCGCCACGGTCCTATGTTCATCAACGCACTGGTGATCGCGTTCCTGTGCGGAGTTTTCAGCTGGATAGCGGCGCGCCGTAGCGTTGCTTCCCTGATCATATCGTTGGATAGCGCGACGACCCGGCTGCGCGCTGCTGCGACCGGAGACCTGCACACGCCCGTCGTGTCGACTGTACGGCGGCAGTTGCCTGAACTGGCGGGCGCAATGGACGGGCTGTTCAGCCAGGTGCGCGCCAATCTGGAAAATATCCAGATGCTCGCCATGTTCGATCCGGTCACTGGCCTGCCCAATCGCATGAGTTTTTCCCGGCAGGTTGAGCAGCTCCTGTCCGAAAGCGTGTCGGATGACCCGGGCGCGCTGTTCTTTCTCGATCTCGACGGGTTCAAGAACGTCAACGACACGCTGGGCCATGCCGCAGGCGATCAGCTTCTGGCACGCGTCGCCGGCCGGTTGCGTGAGGTTGTGGCGGCACAAGCGCAGAGTGGCATGGGCAAGGCGGTCGTGGGGCGTCTGGCCGGTGACGAATTCACGCTGTTCTTCCCTGAAATCCCCAGCCGGGTCGCTGCCGAACGGATCGCGCGCGCTATCCAGTTCGCACTGGGTGAGCGGTTCGATCTTGGCGGGAAGCAGATCGATTTGGGCGCGTCGATCGGCATCGCCTATTATCCCGAGCATGGCAAAACCCTGACGGCACTGCTGCGATCTGCGGATATCGCCATGTATCGGGCGAAGAACAATGGACGCGGCAGGTTCGAACTGTTCAGCGACGCGATGGCGGAAGAAGCGGAAGGCAAAGCGGAACTGGAGCGCGACCTGCGCATCGCGCTGGAGCGCGGCGAGTTTCTGCTACAGTTTCAGCCGCAGGTCGATCTGGGGCAGGATCGCGCCATCGTTGCGGAAGCGCTGGTGCGCTGGGCGCATCCGGAGCGCGAGATGGTGTTCCCCGCGACGTTCGTGCCTGCCGCTGAGGAAAACGGCGTGATCGTCGATCTGGGCGAATGGATCATGGATCAAGTGTGCGAGACGGCGGCGCGCTGGGCGCGAGAGGGGCTGGATCAGCGCGTTGCCATCAACATTTCGACTCGCGAATTGGGGCAGGCGGATTTCTTCATGCGCCTGCGGCTTGCCATGGCGCGGCATCACACGCCTGCAACTTCCGTCGAACTGGAGATCGGCGAGACGCTTGCCATGGAGATGGACGACCGGCTGATCGGGGAATTGCAGGCGCTGCGTGCGCTGGGGGTTCGCGTCACCATCGACGATTTCGGGACAGGCTATTCCAACCTGGCCCGGTTGCGTGACTTGCCCGTGGATCGCGTGAAGATCGACCGCAGCCTTGTGCGCGACATAGCAACGTCGGCCGAAGCGCGGACGATATGCAGCGCCTTCATCACGCTCATCCAGGGGCTGGGACTGGATGTCGTGATCGAAGGCGTGGAGAGCCAGGGGCAGGTCGATATCCTGCGCGTCATCGGCTGCTCGGTGTTTCAGGGCTTCCATCTGGCCTACCCCGCCGACGAGCGCACCTATCTGGCCCGCTTCGGCAATCCTCAGCCTCAGGTGCTCGCGCTGGAAGCCTGAACGACGCGGGTCAATATATCCGCATAGATCACCGTCAGCGCATCGAGATCGGCAATGGCGACGGCCTCGTCCAGCTTGTGCATGGTGGCATTGCACAGCCCGAATTCAACGACGGGGCACAAACGCGAGAGGAAACGCGCATCCGATGTGCCGCCAGTGGTCGAGAGTTCGGGCGTAATCCCGGTCGCTCCATATATGGCGTCGCTGATGAGCGTTGAGAACTCGCCGGGCGGAGTGAGGAATGGCTCGCCGCTGATCTTGGCTTCGACCGTACCGCCTTCCACCTCCGCAACGGCGGAAATCCAGTCGACCAGGCTGGCGCCGCTGTGCCGGTCATTGAAGCGGATAGACAGGCGTGCGCTTGCTTTGGCGGGAATGACATTGGTTGCAGGGTTGCCCACGGTAATGTCGGTGATTTCGATATTGCTGGGCTGAAACCAGTCTGTCCCGGCGTCCAGTTCCACCGCCTCGATAGCCGACAGGATGCGCACCAACCGCGGGATCGGATTATCGGCAAGATGCGGATAGGCAACGTGGCCCTGCTGGCCCTTCACCGTGATCCACAGATTGACCGAACCGCGCCGCCCGATCTTCACCATATCACCCAGCCGATTGACTGATGTGGGTTCGCCGACAAGGCACAGGTCCGGCTTTACACCGCGCGCCGCCATGCGTTCCATCAGCGCGAGCGTGCCATGAACGGCCGGGCCTTCCTCGTCGCCGGTGATGATGAGGCTGACTGTGCCGGGCAGCGCTGCCTGCCGTGCAACTGCGGCAACAAAGCAGGCAATCGACCCCTTCATGTCCACTGCGCCGCGCCCATATAGCAAGTCGCCGCGCACTTCCGGCGCGAAGGGGCCGCTGCTCCAGCCCTCGCCGGGCGGCACCACGTCGAGATGTCCGGCAAAGGCGAAATGCGGTCCCTGACCATTTTCCCGCACGGCAAGCAGATTCTCCACCGGGCCATCGGGCGCATCGCCGCTCACGAAGCGATCCACGGTAAATCCAAGCGGCGTCAGCATTGCTTCCAGACAATCGAACACCTCGCCCGTAGCGGGAGTAACGGATGGACAGGCGATCAGCCGTTCGGCAAGGGACAGAGGTTCATAGGCGGCGCTGTTCAGGATCATGCCGGTGCGTTAGCGAAGGACGAACCGCTTGACCAGCCGGAGTACCGGTCCAAACTATGACCCCACGACCTATGACGTGCCGGGCCAGTTCGGTTACGCACGCATAACCTACAAGATGTAAGTGGGAATTGGCGGCATTTTGTAACGGGTGCCGCCACTACCTTCTAATATTGCCGCCTGATCAGGGAACGAGTTTCCCGGGGTTCATGATCCCCTTGGGATCGAACGCTGCCTTGATTGCTCGCAGCGACATCAACTGCGCCTGGCTTGCGAGCCGTCCGAGTTCGGTGCGTTTCATCTGGCCTATGCCATGTTCCGCAGAAATCGACCCGCCAGACGCTACTACGGCATCGTGGACGAAGGCGTTGATCGTCGCCCCTTCTGCAGCGATCCAAGCCGGGCCGTCGGTTGTGCCTTTTGGCGCCCGGACGTGGAAGTGGACGTTGCCGTCGCCCAGATGTCCGAAAGATGACGCCGTGGTGCCGGGAAATGCCCGCTCCGCCGCCGCCGCCGCTTCGATCATGAAGGCTGGCATACGGGCCACCGGCACGCTCACGTCATATTGCAGCGCCGGGCCTTGTGCGCGCTCGGACTCGGAGAGCGATTCGCGTAT
The DNA here is from genome assembly GCA_051305835.1 of Sphingobium sp. GTDB lineage: Bacteria > Pseudomonadota > Alphaproteobacteria > Sphingomonadales > Sphingomonadaceae > Sphingobium. The sequence goes on along the minus strand of JBPPMC010000247.1, from coordinate 1,188 downwards.
CCTCCAGAATGCTTCGGCCTGCGCATCATTGGCGGCCATGGCGGCGTCTTGCGCGAGGCCTGTTTCCAGTCCCTCCGCCAGTGCAGCCTCCAACCGCTCAGCCGCCGTGGGAGATTGTATTTCGGGTAAATCGACTTCGACCAGCACGTGCCACGGCGTACGCATTTCTATGGGACAACGCGTTGCCGGAATATGCGAGAGCACATGGCCAAGACCATCGTCGGCGATGACTTCGAAGCCCTCGACGATGTTGCCGAGGCGCATTTCGAGCAGCCGAAGCAGGGCGAGCGCATCCTGCGGACTGTTCACGCCGATCCACGCCACGGCGCGATCGGCAATGGCGGGCACAAGCCGCAACGAGGCAGCGGTAACGATGCCGATGGTGCCCTCCGCGCCGATCAGCAATTGCTTGAGATCATAGCCGCGATTGTCTTTCTTGAGCGCTGCAAGGCCATCGTAGATGCTGCCATCGGGAAGCACGGCTTCAAGCCCTTCGACCAGCGCACGCATGGTGCCGTGGCGCAAAACCTGCGTTCCGCCCGCGTTAGTGGAGATGAGGCCGCCGATCGTGGCAGAACCCTTCGCGCCCAGACTTAACGGAAAGCGCCGACCGATGTCCTGCGCCGCGTCGTGCAGGATGGACAGGATCACGCCTGCCTCGCAGACAGCAAGATTGTCATCCGCCGAGATGCTGCGAATCCGGTTCATCCGACGGAGCGACAGGATCAAAGCGCTGCCATCGAGCGGCGGAGTCGCGCCCCCCACCATCGACGTGTTGCCGCCTTGCGGAACCAGTGCGATCGCATGCTCCGCCGCCAATGCCACACAGGCTGCAACTTCCTGCGTATTTGCAGGCGACAGCAGCGCGACGGCCTTACCATGGTAGCGGCCGCGCCAGTCGGTCAGCCACGGGGCGATATCTTGCCGGTCATCGGTAAATCCCTTGGGACCGAGTAGGGCGGCGAAGCGTTGCAAAGTTTCAGGCAGGATCATGAGGACTCTTATGGCCCGGAATTCATCGGCTGTTCAACCGCCGCGGGCTAGGGCATCAGCGTATGCAGGGGGTTTATTGTGTTTCCATCCGCCATTGCCTTGCTGCTCGTTCCGATGGGCGGCGCAGCGCCCGTTGAATTGGCGCAGCTGACGATCGAGCAGCGCGTGATCATTCGCGTGCCGCTGGTGCGTCAG
>JBPPMC010000197.1:0-5511 GCA_051305835.1 Sphingobium sp. | reverse complement strand
GGTGCGCGGCCAGTGGACTATGCCGCGACACATGAAAACCGATCCGGTCGTCGGAGAGAAACAAGGCGGGCACATGCACGACTCGCGGCCCATCCGCCGTCGTCGCGAATACCGCACCCAGCCCGATCTTCACGACGAAGGCGCGCATCGCGGCGCGATCTGTCCACGCAAATGGCGGATCGGGATGCATGCCGATGCCTTAGCGCACGCCTCGCCCACGTCGCTCGCCACGCCGTTCCTTACGGACGGCCTTCGCATGCTGGCGCGCAAACTTCTTCTCGTCTTCCCGAGTCGGCGTGGTGTCGATCTCTTCCTCCAGCGGCATGTCGCCCAGCGTCAGGTCGAAAGCCATGTCGTTCAGGCTTTCGAGGAAATGTGGTGGCAATTCCGCCATCACGTCGACCTTGCCACCATCGGGATGATCGATGCGGATGCGGCGCGCATGAAGGTGCATCTTACGGCTGATCGTGCCGGACAGGAACGCATCCTTGCCGCCATATTTGCCGTCGCCCACGACCGGATGCCCGATCGCCGCCATGTGGACACGCAACTGATGCGTACGGCCGGAGAAGGGCTGAAGCTCTACCCAGGCAGCGCTGTTGCCCGCACGTTCGATGATGCGATAGCGCGTCCGGGAGGGCAGACCTTCCTTCTCGTCCACATGCATCTTCTCGCCACCGGTGCCCGGCTGCTTGGCAAGCGGCAAGTCGATCATGCCATCGCGCACATCAGGCACGCCGATGACGAGCGCCCAATAGACTTTCCGCGCGGTGCGACTGGAAAAAGCCTTGGCGAAATAACCTGCGGAGCGCGCGGAGCGGGCGATGAGCAACGCGCCGGACGTATCCTTGTCCAGACGATGCACCAGCTTAGGGCGCTGCTCCATGTCGAACATCAGCGCGTCAAGCAGCCCGTCGACATGCACGTCGGTCTTGGTGCCGCCCTGCGTCGCGAGTCCGGGTGGCTTATTGAGGACGATCGCCTGTTCGTCGCGATAGATGACCATCTCATTCGCGAACGCAATCTGATCTTCGGACAGCGTAATCTCGCGCTTGGCGCGGGCGGGCTTGTCCGGTCGAGGCGCTTTGGCTTCGGCGGGGGGCACGCGGATCATCTGCCCTTCAGCCACCCGGTCGCCCGGTGCGGCGCGTGCGCCATCAACGCGCAACTGGCCGGTCCTTGCCCAGCGCGAGACGATGTTGAAGCCGACATCGGGCAAATGCCGCTGAAACCAGCGATCGAGGCGAATGCCGTCATCGTCGGTGGCCACCCGGAACTGACGCACGTCCAGCGTAACGCCCACAGGCTTGGCTGGCTTGGGCGCGACTACCGGCTTTTCGACCTTTGGCGCAGCAGAGCGCGCCGGTGCCTTGGGCCCGCTATCCTTCGCGGCACGCGGTGGGCCGCTTTTGCCGGTCGGCTTTTTGGCGCCGAACTTTGCACCAAAGCCTTTGCCGCCGTCCTTTGCCACGGGGAAGGACTTGCCTGCACTGCGGCCGCGTGAAGGGGGCTTTGCGCCCTTGGGTGCGGCCTTAGGCGCGGATGGCTTGCCGGGTCCGCGTCCGGTCGGCCCCTTCATGCGACGCTCCGCACGGCCAAGAGGCCAAGTGCCAGCGCCAGCAAGGCGCCCAGCACGGATGCCAGCACGTAGCCGACGGCAAATATGCCCTGACCGCGTTCGATCATCATGATGGTTTCCAGACTGAAGGCGGAGAATGTGGTAAAGCCACCGAGCACGCCTACGCCAAGAAACAAGCGTATCTGCTCGCCATTGGCAAAGGACGCGCGCGTCAGCCATCCGGCGAGCAGCCCCATGGCGAGGCCTCCGAACAGATTGGCGGCAAGCGTGCCCCAGGGATAGGATGTGCCGAGCATCTGGGCCGAAATGCGCCCAAGCTGGTAACGCAGCGCCGCCCCGACGGCGCCGCCCGCCATGACGAGGAAGGTGTTAGTCATGGGAGACGCCGTAGAAGGTTTTGGCTTCCGCGTCACCCCTCGCCCGAAAACTCCCTCAGCGCGCCTTGTTGGCGACGATGTCGACGGTGGTTCCGCCATTCGGCCCCTTGGCGAAGGTTATGAAGTACGCGCCATTGTCGCCACCGCGAACGCCGCCCAGCACATGCTTACCATCCATAAGCTGATGCTCCGCATCATAGCCCGCGCGCTTCGCCTGCGTGTAATAGAAGTCGATGACGTCCTGCATCGGTGCGCTGGCTACGAAGCTGGCCGCGCGCAGGGCACAGGATGGGCCATCCGCACCGGCGGCCTCCAACAAGGCCGCACCGGGATAAAGGCCGAAAGGCGCGGGCAACTGGCTGGCCCATTGCATGCCATAGTCCATTTTCGCTGTGCATCCGCCTGCCACAGGCTTGCGCTTGCCTTGTTCGCGGGCGAGGGCACCAAGCGTCGCCGGGCCGTTCGGGCCGCAATCCGGGCAGGGCGCTGCCTGCGTCGGAGCAGGCGCATGCAGCAACTTGCCGCCCGCCACCTTCAAGGCCTGCGCCGTGGCATCCGCGCTTTTCAGGATCGGAACACCGCCGCTGATCGGCTTCACGCCAGAACTAACCGCGTTGATGTTTGATTGGCCCGTCAGTTTGGGATCCACGACGATCTGCCCTTCCAGCGCGCCCCTCAGCGCGGGATCGCTGGCGTTGTTCGTCAACTCGGCGTCCAGCTTGGCAAGTTTGTCCTCTTCCTTGGCCCCCCCGCACCCGGCCAGCATCAACAACGGCACCAGAAAGGTGGCTTTCGAGGACAGGCGGAACAGCGGACGGACCATGGACAGACTCCTTGCAGTCATCGCCATCGCCCAGGAAGGTTAATCTTTCGTTAGGGAATAGAGTAAATGGGAAAATATTTCATTAACCAATGATGTGCGGCACCTTGGCGGTTGCGACGTGCAGGCAGGAAGGCCATGTGTGACTCATGCTAAACATCCTGTCCGGCCTGATTGGCCTCATCGCCCTTATCCTGATGGTGCCCACGATCATCCCCTTTCTGGGATGGGCAAACTGGCTGATCGTGCCTGTGGCCTTGTTCGGCGCCGTAATCGGGATGATCTCGTCAAGGAATGGCGGGCGCAATTTCTGCCTGATCGTCGCGGCGCTGGGCGTATTCCGTCTGGTGATCGGCGGCGGTTTTATCTGACCGCGCTGAATCGGCATCTGATCCCATGAATTCTACGGTCACCCGTTCCGCAGAGCCTAGCGGGCTGCTGTTCGGGATCTCAGCCTATATCCTATGGGGCTTGCTGCCCATTTACTTCAAACTGCTGCCCGGCGTCGGGCCGCTGGAGATGGTGGCAAGCCGCGTCCTTTTCTCGCTGATACTGATGATCGGCATATTGGCGGCCACAGGTGCCATGCGCGAGTTCAGTCAAACCCTGCGCCATCGCCAGACGATGATCGCCATGACCGGCAGCGCGGTGCTGATCGCGCTCAACTGGCTGACCTACATCTGGACCATCGCCAACGGGCATATCGTGGCGGCCAGCCTGGGGTATTTCCTGAACCCGCTGGTCAATGTGCTGCTCGGCGTGCTGGTGCTGAAGGAGAAGCTGCGCCGCGGCCAGATCGTTGCTCTCGGCATCGCCGCCATGGGCGTTGCCGTGATGGCCGCCGCTGCTTTAAATACCCTCTGGATCAGCTTTGTGCTGGCGCTGACCTTCGCCTTTTACGGCCTGATCCGCAAAACCGCCACAGTCGGTCCCCGACAAGGGCTTGCCGCCGAAACGCTGATCCTTACCCCGGTAGCAGGGGTGTACGTAGCCTGGCTGGCCAGGCAAGGCGCGGCGACATTCGGGCAGGACGGTTATACCTCTGCTCTTCTCGCCCTCAGCGGCGTGATCACGTCCGTGCCTTTATTGCTGTTCGCTACGGCGGCGCGGCGCATGCCATTATCCACGCTGGGGCTGCTGCAGTATCTCGCGCCGACAATCCAGTTTCTCGTCGGCGTATTCCTGTACGGCGAGACGCTGAACCACGGCCAGATTGCCAGCTTCGTGCTGATCTGGACCGGTTTGATCGTTTTCACGGTGGACTCGCTACGTGCCGCCCGCGCCAGCAGAGTGACTGCGCGCCCGGCCGTCACCCCGCCCCTGGAAAGCTAGAACTGCGTCGCTTCGAAGCGGACAGGCTCTCCGATGGCGGCATTGGCGAGCGTATCGTCCCACATCACCTGATTACCCCTTATGATCGTGCCGACGGCCTTGCCCGTCAGTTCCATGTCGGTGAAGGGAGACCAGCCGCACCGCGACGCAAGCCAGTCCGCGCCGACCGTCCATTTCTTCTTCAGATCCACCACCGTGAAGTCTGCATCATAGCCAAGCGCAATCCGGCCCTTGCCGACGAGGCCGAAGATGCGCTGCGGTCCCGCGCTGGTCAGTTCGATAAACCGCGCCAGAGTCGTACGGCCGTGGGCGACATGATCCAGCAGCAGCGGCACCAGAGTCTGGACGCCCGGCATGCCGCTGGGCGAAGCGGGATAGGTCTTCGCCTTTTCCTCCAGCGTGTGCGGCGCATGATCCGATCCCAAGACGTCCGGCACGCCCTGATTGAGCCAGTGCCACAGGCCATCGCGATGCGCGCCCGACCGGATGGGCGGGTTCATCTGCGCGAACGTGCCAAGTCGCGGATAGGCCTCCTCACCCGCCAGCGTCAGATGCTGAGGCGTGACTTCGCAGGTGGCGATGTCCTTGTTCTGCGCGATATATTCCAGTTCGGCGGGCGTCGTGATGTGCAGGATGTGGATGCGCCGCTTTGCCGCGCGGGCAAGGCCGATGATCCGCTTCGTGGCAATCATCGCACTTTCATCGTCGCGCCAGACAGGGTGCGTGGACGTATCGCCCTCCAGCGCCAGATGCTTGCGCGCCTTCATCCGTGCCTCATCCTCGGCATGGATGGCGACCCGGCGCTTGCCCGACGCCAGCACCCGCGCCAGCGCATTGTCGTCATCGACCAGCAGGCTGCCGGTGGAAGCGCCCATGAAGATTTTCACGCCCGCCGTGCCCGGAATCCGCTCCAGATCGGCAAGTTGCTCGGCATTATCCGCCGTCGCGCCGACATAAAAGGCATGGTCACACCACATGCGATGATGCGCGCGCGCCAGTTTGTCGCGTATCCGCTCTTCGCTGTCAGTGTTGGGGGTGGTGTTCGGCATTTCGAACACTGCGGTCACGCCACCCAGCACGGCGGCGCGGCTGCCGCTTTCCAGATCTTCCTTATGCTCCAGCCCCGGCTCACGGAAATGCACCTGGCTGTCGATCACGCCGGGCAGGACGTCCAGGCCAGTGCAATCAATCGTCTGGCCCGCGGAAAACCCACTGCCGATCGCAGCGATCTTGCCGCCGAGCACGGCTATATCGGCCTGCGCCGGGCCGCCGGGCGTGTGGATGGTGCCGTTCTTCAGGACAAGGTCAAAGCTCTGGGTCATGATATGTGCCAACTTCGGGTTGGAGAAAGACTGGGTTCGTCCTACCTAAAGGCCATGCCCGATACCATAGCGAACACCATT
>JBPPMC010000075.1:0-7148 GCA_051305835.1 Sphingobium sp. | reverse complement strand
AGGTGATGAATTGCCTTTTCAACTGGTGCATGAAGTAAATATTACGTTTCGTCGCGTGCCCGGCGAGACCGAGGGAGCTTTAAGAGTATGAGCATTGAAATCGGCCCGCCGCAGGTGGATGAGCTGAAGCCACGCATTGCGGTCATCGGTGTCGGTGGGGCTGGTGGCAATGCCATTGCGAACATGATCGCGGCATCTGTCGAAGGCGTGGACTTCATCGTTGCTAACACCGATGCGCAGGCGCTGAACGCCTCGCCGGCGGAGCGCCGTATCCAGCTTGGCCCACGGATCACCGAGGGTCTGGGCGCCGGATCGCGCCCCGAAATCGGTCGTGCGGCGGCGGAAGAGACCATCGCTGCGGTCGAGGAAGCGCTGAACGGCGCGCATATGTGCTTCATCGCGGCTGGCATGGGCGGCGGCACGGGTACTGGTGCAGCACCGGTCATTGCCAAGGCCGCGCGGGATCGTGGTATCCTGACCGTAGGCGTCGTGACGAAGCCCTTCACCTTCGAAGGCGCGCGCCGTGCGCGATCCGCTGAAGCCGGCATCGAAGAATTGCAGAAGCATGTCGATACGCTGATCGTCATTCCCAACCAGAATCTGTTCCTTGTCGCGAACCCGAACACCACCTTCAAGGAAGCCTTCCAAATGGCTGACGAGGTGCTGCAGCAGGGCGTTCGCGGCATCACCGACCTGATGGTCATGCCCGGCCTCATCAACCTCGACTTTGCCGACGTCCGCTCCGTAATGGGGGAGATGGGCAAGGCGATGATGGGCACGGGCGAAGCCGAAGGCGATGGCCGCGCGCTTCAAGCCGCTGAGAAGGCAATTGCCAACCCGCTACTTGATGGCGTCAGCATGAAGGGCGCCAAGGGCGTCATCGTGTCGATCGTCGGTGGCGAAGATATGCGCCTGATGGAAGTCGATGAGGCTGCGAACCACATTCGCGAGCTGGTCGATCCGGACGCGAATATCATCTGGGGTTCGGCATTCAACGATAGCCTGAACGGGCGTATCCGCGTTTCTGTCGTCGCGACGGGCATCGATCATGAAGCATCGAACGCGCCTGCCGCGCCGTCGCAGCCGTTCAGCTTCGCCAATCGTCCGACTGTCTCGACGCCTTCCGTTGCCGCGCCCGTAGCGCCTGTCGTTGCTGCCCCAGCGCCCGCGCCGGCGGCAGAGCCAGAGGTTGAGCCGCTCGATCTGGGTATCGCAGCCGAGAAGATCGAAGCTGCGCCGGAACCTGCGCCGCTTGCTGCGCCATTCGCGCAGCCCAAACCGCCGGTCATCTCCGATCTCTCCGACGAGGAAGAGTTGCTGCTTGGCGGCGATGCGCAGCCCGAAGTGGCCGCAGAGCCGACTCGTCCCGCGCCGCGCGTCGCAACGGGTGGTGGCACGTTGTTCGAGCGGATGTCGGGTCTCTCGCGCGGCGTCGACAAGGGTGCGGACGCCGGTAGCGACAGCAAGCCGGGTGGAATCGATATCCCGCGCTTCCTGAACCGCCAGAATAATCAGTGATTTTCTAGCCGCCTGCACGGATGATCCGTGCAGGCAGGCGACCCGTCGCATCGCGCGCCCCGGTACATTCCCCATTCACTGCCTATTGGGTTAAAGGACCAGTGTCGTGACTCTGCGTTCCTCAACTCGCCTGCTACTCGGTTCCGCTTTGCTGTTGCCGGGCATTGCTCTGTCTCCCGCCCTTGCACAGACTGGTGCCGGGTTTTCCCAACTCGACGTGCGCCCGCCGGACGCGACCGCAAGCCTCAACGCCAGCCTGACGCGCCTGGGCCAAAACCCGCGCGATATCAATGCGCTCATCGGAGCGGGTGAAGCGGCGCTGGCGCTGGACGACCCGCGCGCCGCTACGGGCTTCTTTGCGCGGGCAGACGAGATTCAGGGCGGCAATGGCCGGGTCAAGGCTGGCCTCGGGCGAGCGATGCTGAAATTGCAGAACCCCACCGAAGCGCTGAAGCTGTTCAGCCAGGCGGAGCAACTGCGATATCCTGCGGACAGCTTTATCGGCGACCGCGCCTTGGCTCGCGACTTGGCCGGGGATCAGGCGGGTGCGCAGCGTGACTATCAAGCCGCCTTGCTGCGCAAGCCCGACGATCCAGAGCTGATCCGTCGCTATGCGGTATCGCTTGGCATATCGGGACAAGTGGATGCAGCGGAAAAGGTGATCGAGCCGCTGCTCTACAAGAATGATCGGGCCGCATGGCGCAACCGCGCCTTCGTCCTCGCGATGAATGGCCGCGATCAGGAAGCGCGCGTCATCACGCAAAAGGTCATGCCCAAGCCACTCGCCGACGCAATCCAGCCCTATATGGACCGGATGGCCGGCCTGACGCCCGCACAGCGCGCCGCCGCCGTGCATTTCGGTAATTTCCCGTCGAACGCCGGGGTGCGGATGGCGGCCAACACCGCGACAGCGCCGCGCGCAGTTACGCCAGTGCCAGCGACGCCAGCGCCGAGCGTCGACACCCGAAAAGCCGTGACCAGATCATCCACATCAACGCGCTTTCGTAATGTCATCCCCTTGCCCGCGCCGGTTCAGCGCCAGGCACAATCTATGCCAGCGCAATCTACGCCAGCACCGGCGACGCCTATCCCGACGCCGGGTCCGATTTTTCCGGCCTCGGCGGCGACGATCACCCCGAGCGGACCATCCGGGCCGGTTCGCACAGCACGCAATGACGCACCACCGCCAGCGAACACCGCTCCGCGTACAGCCACGCCGGTCGTTCAACCGCAAAGGGCCGCGCCTGCAACGGCTGCTGCCCCCGGTTCTGCTCCGGTACAGGGGCCGATCGACCCGGCGCCGCGTTCCCCGCAATGGGCTGCGGCGACGCCACCGGCCGCATCGCCGCCCATCGCGCAGCAACAGCCGCCGGTTCAGCAGCCAGCATCGCCCTCGCCAAGCCCTGTCGCGACACGGACGCTGGCCGACATCATTCGCGAACTCGACGTGCCGGAGACCGAGCGTCGCAGTCAGGTCGCGGCAGTGGATTTGTCTGAAATCGCGGCGCGACAAAGCCAGAAGCGGCTCGCGGCTCGCGCAGCAGCGGACAAGGCCAAACGTGACGCGGCCGCAAAGGCCAAGGCTGAGGCCGACGCTAAAGCCAAGGCATTGGCAGCGGAGAAGGCGAAGCTCGCCAAGAACCCGTCACGCAACTGGGTGCAGATCGGGACCGGCCAAAGCGTATCGGCCCTGGGCTTCACACTACGCGGGTTGCGCAAAAAGCATGATAGCCTGACCGGCAAAGACGCCTACACCGCCTCCTGGGGCCGCACCAATCGCCTTGTCGTAGGGCCGTTCGCATCCTTCACGAAGGCGAAGGATTTCGAAGCCACTTTGAAAAAGGGCGGAGCGGATGTGTTTACGTGGCAAAGCGAAGCGGGCGAGGAAGTCTCTCCTGTTAAATAGCCCTCATTGCACGACGATTTCGCGGTTGGTGCGCAGGCGAATATGCTCGCGCCAGGCGATGTACAGGCCGCTGACAATGATCAGTGCGGCACCGATCCAGGTGCTCGTCATGGGCCAGTCATTCCAGATCAGCCAGCCGAAGATAGTCGCCCAGATAATGGAGCTATAGTCCATCGGCAGGACCACGGATACCGGCGCCCATCGCAACGCGCCCGTCATGCAGAGCTGCGCGATTCCGCCCGTCAATCCTATCATCAGCAGCAGTCCCCATGTCACCGCGTCATGAGGCTGCGCGGCGAAGAGCATGGCCACGCCCAGCGGTGGCATCGACAATAATGTAAACCAGAACACGGTGATTGCCGCGCCTTCCGTGCGTCCGATTTCCCGCAGCAGCAGGCTTATGCAGGCCGTGAGCACCGCCGCAGTCAGCGCCACGCCTACGCCTATCAGGGGAAAATGGTTCGCATCGGGACGCGTCATGACAAGGACGCCCGCGAATCCGATCAGCACGGCCGCCCAGCGGTGAAAGCCGGTCGCTTCCTTGAGGATGATCGCCGACAAGATCGTGGCGAAGATCGGCATCGAAAATCCGATGGTGGTCGCCTCCGTCATGGGCAGCAGGAGGTAGCCGCCGAAGTTGAAGACCATGCCGATCAGCCCCAGTGCGGTCCGGCTGGCATGCGCGCCGATCCGCTTGGTGCGGACGGAGGAGGCGCCCTGCGTGAAATAGATCCAGCCAAAGACGATCGGCAGGGCCAGTCCCTGCCGATAGAATAATGTCTCGATCAAGTGGACGCCGCGCGCATCGGCCAGCTTTGCCAGCATGAACATGGTGGCAAGGAACAGCATCGCCAGCAGGCGCAGGCCAATCGCGAACAGAGGCCGCTCTTCACGATCGATCTGCGGCGTAGGCGGAGAAGCGGCGGGTTTGTCATTCGTGTCCACGAGGTCGCATTAACGGCTTTGTTGTGCCGCGCAATGGAGCAAAGCGGAAAGACACCGCCATCCGCTATGAGCTGGATGGCGGCGTAAGCGTCTTACTTGGCGGGCTTCACGAACTTCAATGTCATGCGGTCGCTTTCACCAATCGCGACATATTTCGCCTTGTCGGTCTCGCCCTTGGCGAGCGTCGGTGGCAGTGTCCACACGCCGTCAGCCCAATCCGCAGTGTCCTTCGGATTGGCATTTACTTCAGACGCGCCAACAAATTTGAACCCTGCGGCTTCGGCGATGCGGCGGACAGTCGAAACCTTGAGATAGCCGGACGACTTTTCCTGTGTAGCATCGCGCGACTCCGGCAGGCGATGCTCTTCAATGCCCAGAACGCCGCCGGGCTTCAACATGGTGAAGAAGGCATTGAAGCTCGCCGCCTCTCCACCGTCCATTGTGAGGTTGTGGACATTGCGGAATGTCAGAACCGTATCGACACTATTGGCCGGAATGCCGGTAGCGGGCCAGGGGACGAGCTTTACTTTCCCATATACGGCGGGCGTGGCGGCGAGTTTGGCTTTCAGCTTGTCGAAACCCTTGCCCGGGGACTGTGCGGCATAGAAAGTGCCTTTGTCCTTCAATAGCGGCGCCAGTATCTCCGTGTACCAACCGGCGCCCGGCGAGAACTCCACGACAGTCTGCGTGGGTGTGACGCCGAAGAAGGAGAGGGTTTCTGCCGGATGGCGATACGCGTCGCGGGCAGTATTGGCGGGTGTACGGCTGGGGGCCGCAACGGCCGCGGCAATCGGCTGATGCGCGGCGTGATCCATCTTGTCATGCTGTTGCGCAATGGCGAAGGGAGTCAGCGCGACAAGAGTTAGAGCAGCAACGCCGAAGAACACGGTGGATTTTCGCATGGGGGAGTCCTCTCAAATGATGCGTGACCATGACTGCGCATAAAGGTCAGCGCAAGAGGAATGGAACGGCCTTAATGCCCCGCGCGATGATTGAGGTTGTGGCCGAGAGCGAGAATAGCGACGCCCACGATGGTATAGACGCTTTCTTCTATGCCATGGTCCATCGAAAGCGCGCCAGCCATAACGCCAAGGCCCAACCCGCCGATCGCTGCGGGCATCATGAAGCCATGCTGCACAGCGCCATAGCCAAGCGCCAGTGCACCCATGATAATGGCGAGCACCAGGCCCGTTTCGTGGATGAGCGGATTGGAAAGCACGCCGCCGGCCGAAGCAAGCAGGCCGAGGATCACCGCCGACGCGACGCAATGCACGGCACATAGGCCGGATAGCGCAACAGCTATGCGGTCGAATGTGCCTGTCGCAAGTGCGGAACGGAAGGTCAGAAGCATCATAGGCCACATAGGCGCGTCGCCCCGAAGATACAATATCTCATTACAATATTCGGCAACTTCTTTCGAAGCCGCGATCCGGCCCTCGATAGCGCTTGAAACCTGCCCGGTGCAGGCGCAAAAGCGCGGCCATGCCTGCGTCGCTCAGCCAATCGGCGTTTTCGCGCCGTTCCTCGTCCCGTCCGCGATCCATTGCCGCCTGGCTGCTGGGTGTCGCGGCGCTCGTCTTTGCCATGGTCGTCGTGGGCGGCATCACGCGCCTCACCGAATCGGGCCTGTCGATTACGGACTGGAAGCCGATCAGCGGCGCGCTGCCGCCGCTTTCCCATGCCGACTGGATGGATGCGTTCAACAAGTACAAGCAGATCCCGGAATATCGGGAAATCAACCAGGGCATGAGCCTGTCTGATTTCCAGTTCATCTTCTTCTGGGAATGGACGCACCGGCTATTGGGGCGCTTTATCGGTTTGGCGTTTGCGCTGCCGCTGGCATGGTTTGCCTGGAAGCGTGCGATCCCCGCAGGATATGGGCCGCGCCTTTTCGCGCTATTGATGCTGGGTGGATTGCAGGGCGCGATCGGCTGGTGGATGGTCGCGTCGGGTCTTTCGGTACGGACCGATGTGAGCCATTATCGCCTCGCGGTGCATCTGCTGACGGCGCTGTTCGTGCTGGCGGGGCTGGTGTGGACGGCGCTCGATCTGCTGGGGCAGGCGGCGGACACACGGGCGATGCCTGCGCGGCTCAAGGGCTTTGCGGTGGTCGCGGCGCTGGTGCTTTTTATCCAGCTTCTGTTCGGGGCATTCACGGCGGGACTCGATGCCGGCTATGTCGCGAACACATGGCCGCTGATGAATGACCACTTCTTCCCACAGGGCGTGCAGTGGCTCGGTTCCTTCTGGTCCACCATCTGCAATGATCCGTTTCTCATTCACTTCATCCACCGCTGGTGGGCCTTCGTAACGGCGGCGGTGCTCATCATGCTGGCGCGGCGGGCGAAGCGGGCGGGGGCACGCGGCGCGTCGATTGCGCTCAACGCCAGCGTGGGGACGCAAGTGCTGCTGGGTATCGCGACAGTCATCAGTGGCATCGCCCTGCCACTCGCCGTTCTGCATCAGGCCGTAGGCGCTTTGGTGGTCGCCAGCGCCGCCTGGAGCGCCCATGCAATAGGCGCAAATCGCCGCATCTGAGGCGGTGGTATCATAATACCCGTCAGGAAACCCCCGAGTTCTCTTGACTTTCAGGGCACGGAGCGTCATTAGCGCGCATCCCCCGACCGGCGACTTCGCCATCGGGATACTATTCAACAGGAGATTCGGCCCATGAAGGCGCTGATGAAGACGACCAAGTCGGCGACGCCGGCTACGGTCGATAAGAAATGGGTGCTGATCGACGCGGACGGACTCGTCGTGGGCCGTGCGGCGTCGATGA
>JBPPMC010000137.1:0-9572 GCA_051305835.1 Sphingobium sp. | reverse complement strand
AAGCGACGATGCACTTGCTGCCGAATCGGTCGGCGATTTCTGCCACGACTTCGGGACGCGCAACCGCGGCGCTGTTCACGGCTACCTTGTCCGCACCGGCAAGCAAAAGCGCGCGCGCATCCTCCGGCGTGCGGACGCCGCCGCCCACGGTGACCGGCATGAAGCAGACTTCCGCAACCCGACGAACGACATCGAGGATCGTGCCCCGCGCCTCATGGCTGGCCGTGATATCGAGGAAGCAGAGTTCATCCGCGCCCGCCGCATCATAGAGTCGCGCCTGCTCAACCGGATCACCCGCATCGGCGAGATCGACGAAGTTCACGCCCTTCACCACGCGGCCATTGGCAACGTCCAAACAGGGGATGACGCGCGTGCGAACGGTCATGGGATCAGCCTGCCGCCGCCAGAGCCAGCGCCGTGGCGAGATCGAGGCGGCCATCGTACAGCGCGCGGCCGGTGATGACGCCTTCGATGCCGTCCTCTACATGCAGGCTGAGGATGCGAATGTCCGCGATGCTCGCCACGCCGCCGCTGGCGATCACGGGGATATTGGTGGCGCGCGCCAGATCCACAGTGGCCTCGATATTGCAGCCCTTCAGCATCCCGTCGCGGCCCACATCGGTGAAGAGCAAAGCGGCGACGCCTGCATCCTCGAATCGGCGCGCCATGTCCGCGATCGGCATGTCGGACTTCTCGGCCCAGCCTTCGGTCGCGACGAAGCCGTCGCGCGCATCGACGGCAACGACGATCCCGCCGGGGAAGTCTGCCGCCACGGCCTTCACGAAATCGGGGTCTTTCAGCGCCGCCGTTCCGATAACGATCCGCGACACGCCAAGATCGAACCAGCGTTCGACGGCCGTCCGGTCGCGGATGCCGCCGCCAAGTTGCACATGGCCGGGGAAGGCCGCGACGATGCTCTCGACGGCTGCGGCATTGACGGCCTGTCCCGCAAATGCGCCATCCAGATCCACGACATGCAAGTGCTGCGCGCCGGCTTGCGCAAACAGCAGCGCCTGTGCGGCGGGATCGTCGCCATAAACGGTGGCGCGGTCCATGTCCCCTTCGGCAAGGCGGACGACTTGTCCGCCCTTAAGGTCGATGGCGGGGAAAACGATAAGGCTCATGGACGCCAATCCAGAAAACGGGAGAGGAAGGAAAGGCCGTAACGCTGGCTCTTTTCCGGGTGGAACTGCACGCCGATGATCGTGTCGCGTGCGACGGCGGCGACCAGTGGTCCGGCATGATCGGTGGTCGCGGCGACGTGCGCAGGATCGGCAGCGGCGAAGTGGTAGCTGTGCAGGAAATAGGCCTCGCCCGGCTCTAGCAGGTCATGCGCGATGCCGGGCACGACATCGTTCCACCCCATATGCGGCACCTTGGCGGCGGGATCGGCGGGCGCGATGTGGCTGACGGTGCCCGGGATCCAGCCCAGGCCGGAATGACTGCCAAATTCCTCACCCGTATCGGCCAGAAGCTGCATACCGACGCAGACGCCAAGGAACGGCACGCCGCGCGCCCGCACGGCATCTTCCATGGCTTCCACCATGCCCTCGATACAGACCAGCGCGTCGCGGCACGCGCGAAATGCGCCCACGCCCGGCAACACGATCCGGTCCGCTCGGCGCACAGCATCGGGATCTGCGGTAATCGCGACGTCCTGCGCGCCAGCCTGCTTCAAGGCATTGTAGACGGAGTGCAGATTGCCCGCGCCGTAATCGATCAGCGCAATCATGGTTTGAGGAATTCCAGCCCCGCCGCGACGAAGCTGGGATTGAACTCGGTCACGGTGGCTTCCGCCGCGCCGTTGACGACGAACGGGTCGGTCAACACTTTCGCCTCGATATCGGCTTTGTCGCCGCGCGCGATCAATATGCCACCCTCGCGCGGCACTTTGCGTCCTGCGACCAGCAGCCAGCCATCGGCGAGACCTTCCTTCAACCATGCCACATGCGCATCCATATGCGAATCGATGGTAGGAAGATCGACGATGTAGTGCAGGGAAACGATGAACATGGAACGCGTCCTTCTGCATAAGGCGGCGCGGATCAGGCCGCGCCCAATATGCCTTTGGTGGAGGGAATGCTGTCCGCCTTGCGCGGATCGATCTCGACGGCCTGCCGCAATGCGCGGGCCAGCCCCTTGTAGCAACTCTCGACGATATGATGGTTGTTGCTGCCATATAGCGTCTCGATATGCAGCGTCAGCCCCGCCGATTGCGAGAAGCTGTGGAACCAGTGCTCGATTAGTTCGGTATCCCATTCGCCAAGGCGGGGCTGGGAAAACTCCACCTTCCATACGAAGTACGGACGGCCCGAAATGTCCAGCGAAACGCGTGTCAGCGTCTCGTCCATCGGCGAATAGACTGACCCGAAGCGGCTGATGCCCTTCTTGTCGCCCAACGCCTTGGCCACGGCCTCGCCGATCGCAATCCCGGTGTCTTCGGTCGTGTGATGCTGGTCGACATGCAGGTCGCCCACGGCCTTCACGTCCAGATCAATGAGCGAATGGCGCGACAGTTGCTCGATCATATGGTCTAGGAAACCGATGCCGGTCGAGACCGTATAAATGCCTGTGCCGTCGAGGTTGGCGACGACGTCGATCGAGGTTTCCCCGGTCTTGCGATGGATTTCGGCGGTGCGCATGGCGTCCCTATAGCGGTTGGCGCGAGAGGTGCAACGATTCCAGGTCGCTCTGCAGATCACTGCCCTTGACCGGACCCCGTGGGGCGTTAGGAAGAGGCCCATGAGCGACACGCTGCCAGACAGTTTGATTCCCTACGACGAGATCGTGCAGGAAGCCCTGAGAGCCGTTGTAGGCCGGGTTCTGGGCGAAGTGGAGCAATCGGGCGGGTTGCCCGGCGGACATCATTTCTACATCACGTTCAAGACGCAGGCGACCGGCGTCGATATCCCGCGCGTACTGGTCGAGCGCTTTCCCGACGAAATGACGATCGTGCTCCAGAACAAATATTGGGATCTGAAAGTCGGCCCCAAGGCATTCGAAGTCAGCCTGACGTTCAATCAGGTTGCCTCGCATCTGGTGATCCCGTTCGCAGCAATCAGCGCTTTCGTCGATCCGGCCGTCAACTTCGCGCTCCAGTTCCAGGTTCAGGACCATGGCGACGAGCCGCAACTGCATGAACCGGCCGAGAATGACGGTCCGGTCGTTACCGCCGAAGACGGCTCCAATGTCGTCACAGTGGATTTCGGCAAGAAGAAATAGGGCTGGCGCTCAGGCGCATCGCTTCCCACATCCGCGCTACTTGTCCGTAAGGAGCGCAATGCCGTGACCACTCGCAGCGAAACCGACAGCATCGGGGCGATCGATGTTCCCGCCGACGCCTATTGGGGGGCGCAGACGCAGCGCAGTATCGAGAACTTCCCGTTTGGTGACATGGAGCGCATGCCGATCGGCATTGTCCATGCGCTCGCTATCGTAAAGCAGGCGGCAGCGCGCGTGAACCGGGCGCATGAGCTGGACGCCGGGATTGCTGATGCCATCGAAGCCGCTGCCGCCGAAGTCGTTGCCGGGCAATATGACGACCAGTTCCCGCTGGTCATCTGGCAGACGGGTAGCGGCACGCAGTCGAACATGAACGTCAATGAAGTGATTGCCGGGCGTGCCAACGAAGTGCTGACAGGAACGCGCGGTGGTAAGTCGCCCGTCCATCCCAACGATCATGTGAACATGAGCCAGTCGTCGAACGACAGCTTTCCAACGGCGCTGCATATCGCCGTCGCGCGCTCTGTCACGGATACGCTGTTTCCGGCGCTCGACAGGCTGCAACAGGCGCTAGAGGCGAAATCCGCCGAGTGGCAGCACATCGTCAAGATCGGCCGCACCCATTTGCAGGACGCGACTCCGCTGACGCTGGGGCAGGAATTTTCAGGCTACGCGCATCAGCTCTATCGATGTCGCGCGCGCATCGAACCGGCGGTGATGCACGGGATGATGGCGCTGGCGCAGGGTGGCACGGCGGTCGGTACGGGTCTTAATGCACCCAAAGGGTTCGGCCAAGCGATCGCACCGGAAATCGCGGCACTCACGGGCCTGCCTTTCCGCACCGCGGAGAACAAGTTCGAGGCGCTGGCGTCCAACGATCCGCTCGTGCACCTTTCTGGCACCCTCAATACGCTGGCAGTGGCATTGACCAAGATCGCAAACGATATCCGCTTGTTGGGATCAGGGCCGCGCTCGGGCCTTGGCGAACTGGATCTGCCTGCCAATGAGCCGGGCAGCTCGATCATGCCTGGCAAGGTCAACCCGACCCAGAACGAGATGCTGACGATGGTGGCGGCGCAGGTCATCGGCAATCATCAGGCAGTGACGGTCGGCGGGATGCAGGGGCATCTGGAACTCAACGTGTTCAAGCCGCTGATCGGAGCGAATGTGCTCCGCTCCATCCACTTGCTAGCCGTGGGCATGGACAGCTTTGCCGAGCGCGCCATCGAAGGGTTGAAAGCGAACGAATCGCGAATTGCAGAGTTGGTGGACCGCTCGCTGATGCTGGTGACTGCGCTGGCGCCGGAAATCGGTTATGACAATGCCGCAAAGATTGCGAAGCACGCGCATCAGACCGGCCAGACGCTGAAAGAGGCGGGTCTCGAACTTGGCTTGGTGGATGCAGCCACATTCGACAGGCTCGTGCGTCCACAGGACATGATATGATCGCTGCGTAAACGGAACCGGTGACGGCCCCGAAACATTATGCGGGTCAGCAACAGAGAAAGACGAGCATGGGTATCATTGGCAAAGCCGCAGCAACGATAATCGGAACGCGTATCGCGGCTGACAGCGGCAAGTCCGGTCTGTTCGGCGTAGCCGCTGGCATGTTGGCGACGCGCGTAATCGCCCGCTCCCCGATTGGCGCATTGGTGGTCGGCGGCGCTTATGTGGCGCACAAGCTGCTGAAGAAGAAGCGCGAGGTCGATGCACTTGGCCCGCATGGGGCTGCCGTTAAGGATGGCCTGGCGGAACCCAGTATCATCCTGCCTTCGGCCACCTCTGCTCCCGTCGACACGCCGGTCCTTCTGAAATCGGATGGCTCGCCGCTGGCAAAATAGCAGGATCGGCAGCGGCCGATCCCAAATTCTTCGGCTATTCTACACCGATACGGGCGTTGACGTATCGCACTGCGCGCGCCAGTAGCAGACATGCCCGACACGACACGCCCCGACCGCGCTAACGATCCCCACGGCTTCAAACGTCGGGGGGTGCTCTTCGTGTTGTCATCGCCTTCAGGCGCGGGCAAGTCCACCATCGCGCGCAAGTTGCTGGCCGCCGACCCGAGCCTCGTCATGTCAGTATCCGCCACGACGCGGCCAATGCGGCCGGGCGAAGTGGATGGTAAAGATTATCATTTCGTCGATCTGGCCCAGTTCAGGCAGATGGTCGCCGATCATGAATTCCTGGAATGGGCGCATGTATTCGGCCATCGCTACGGCACGCCACGCGCGCCGGTCGAAGCTCTGTTGAAGGCCGGACGTGACGTGTTGTTCGATATCGACTGGCAGGGCGCGCAACAGTTGCACCAGATTGCCGGTGGCGACGTGGTCCGCGTGTTCATCCTCCCGCCGTCGATCGAGGAACTTGAGCGCCGCCTTCGTGGCCGCGCTACCGATAGCAACGAAGTGATCGAGGGCCGCATGAGCCGTGCCGCTGGCGAGATCGCGCATTGGGACGGCTATGATTACGTCCTTTGCAATGACGATGCGGACACCTGCTACGACAAAGTACAGACCATCCTGAATGCAGAGCGGATGAAGCGCAGCCGCCAGACCGGCCTGATCGGCTTTATCCGCAAATTGGGCAAGGCGACCGGCGAAGTCGACTGAATTTTCCGCTATGTTTTCAAACTGCATCCGGTCGATGCGGCGGCGTTACGGATAGAAGCGCGTACATGCGCGTTCTCTCCGCAGCCTTATGGCAACAGGAGGACTTCGTCATGATACGCACCTTATTCGGCGGCCTGCTCGGCGGGCTTGCCCTGTTCCTGACGGGGTTCGTCTTCTGGGGCACGCCTCTAGCGAACATCGGCTATAGTTCTGCGGACCCGCAGATGAGCACCAATTTGCAGGCGGCTCTCGCACAGGGACTGACGCAGACCGGCACAGGCGTCTACCTGATACCATCAACGACGACGAGTGAGGGAACGGTCCTCTACGGCAAAGGCCCGATCGCACAGGTCTTCTTCAACACCGGCGGCTTTCCTTCGCTCGATACGAATGCGCTGATCGGCGGACTGATACTCGCGTTGGTCGTCGGCGTGCTGATCGCTCTGGCGCTTCGGCTCGTGGCCGGAGACACGGGGACGCGCGTCCGTGCCACTGTGGCCTTCTCGATCGCGGCGGTCTTGTGGATGCACATCGGCCAGCCGATCTTCAACCACGCGCCGTGGACCTACTTCCTGTATCTCGCGTTCAGCGATTTCGTAGGGCTGGTGCTGGCGGGATTGATCGCGGCCAAGTTCATGCCGGACACGAAGATCGTCGCAATTGCCGACCCACTTGTGCCGAAGTCCGATCCGCTCGCGGACGACAGCTTCGGCTCACCGCTTCGTAACGACGACCCCCTGCCATAAGGCAGAGGGTCGCGGTTTATCAGGATCCAGGTGCGGCAGCGGGTGCCGCACCTGCCAGCGCCTGCGCCGCTGGCTTGTTGGCGGCGTCTACCGAATTGTCAGCCAGCATAGCTTTGGACATAGTGACGGCTTCTTCCTTCACCTTGGCATCAGCGCTCGTCTGGCTGGCGCCGATCAGCGCACTCAGCAGCAAATTCTTGGCGACGGGATCAGCGGCCTTCTCCGCCACGGACTTGCGCGCAAGCGTCAGGGCTTCGGCATAGAGCGGGTCGGCGCCAGCCTTGTCCTGCTTGGTGAGTTTGGCATTGCCCAACTGGACAAGGATTCCCGCGAGGATATCACGGCTGGCAGCGTCGGCAGGCTTGGCCGCCACGATCTTGCGCCAGAACGGTGCGCTCTCCTCATAATAGGCCAATGTGGCGTCCAGTTTCTGTTGCGCGCCAGCGGCGGCAGCGGCGGCATAAAGCGCATTGGCGAGGAAGTTCACATTGTCGATATTGTTGGGCTGCACCTGCACGGCAGTACGGATCGCGGGCAATGCGGCTTCATATTTGGCAAGAGCGCCAGCGTTGTCGCCACCCTGCTGCGCCGTCTGCCCGGCGGTGAAATCCGTCACGGCCTGATTGAAGGCAGCAACTTGCGCCTGTGTCATCTGGCCTGCCCCGGCGGGTGCTGGCGTCGCGGGAGCGGCGGCAGTTTGCGCAATGGCAGGCGCGGTCATCGTCATCATGAGGGCTATAAGTGCGGTTCGGGTCAAGGGCTCTGTCTCCTAAGGGGCGCTCACGCACCCGCTTGGGGCCAGGTACGCAGGCGTAACGAACTGAAAAGGGCTGACGATCGTTCAACCATCGGCCTTGACCATCCTACAGAAAGCAACGGCAGCGTCAAATTCGCGGCGGTGCGCGGCGGCAAGCGCCTGCGCCTGGGCATCCTGTCCCCACAACTCCGCCTGCCAGATCGCGTCCAGCTCCGCGGCGTTCCACACTATGTCCGGATCGGCATCGGCATCCATGACCGCAAGCCCCAGGATCAACGATCCGGTCAGCGTCACCAGCGTGGATAGCGGCGCAAGTTTGAAGGCATCATAAGCACTTACGGCCTGTGAAAGCCGCGCCAGCGTTTCGGACGGCTGCGCCACATGGACGATTCCCGTGGTCGTATGGAAAGCGACGTCATAGCGTCGCCGCGCCCATTCGAGCCATGGATCCCACTCGGCGGCCTGCCGCGAAGCCAGCGGAGCCGGGCCTTCCGCGCGATAACAGAGCAGATCGGTTTCGGCGTAGCGGGCGATATTTGCGGCGAATTCTTGTTTGTTCGGCCCGATCTGATCAATGGCGGCATTGGCAAAACCCGTGGCGGGCATCGTCAGTGGGTCGAGATCGTCCCCTTGCGCGTCCCACTCGGCGACGACGGCATCTGCCAATATCGCGGTGGGCAGCAACAGAAAGGCGCGGGCCGGGGTCCGGACGATCCGCCCGTCCAGCGCGATCTGCCAGCCGCCATCCGCGGCTTTCGTATCGACCTGTTTGTAGAAGCGCTTCATGGCGTCAATCCTGCGGCGGCGTGCGCCATGCCCGCAATAACATGCGAGGCACGATGATTGTCTGCACCATGCCGACGGTGGCGATGATGGCGCCCATGATCTTGGCGTTACGCCCCTGCACCCATCCGAATCGCTGCATCATGATGAGGAAACCGAACATCAGGATGAACACGCCAGACAAACGGAACAGGTTGATGAACAGGAGCCGTTGGCGCGCGGCGCTGTCGGGATCGACGGGCAATTGGGGATCGGTCATGGCGCGCCGATATGACGGGCAAGGTCCGCGCTGTCCACTGCCACGGCCATTGCCCCTGCCGCCGTCAGTTCCTCGGGCCGGTGATATCCCCAGTTCACGCCAATGGCGCGCGAGCCGGCCCTGACCGCCATTTCGATGTCGTAGGTGGTGTCGCCGATCATCACCGTGGTCTCTGGAGACGCTCCGGCCTGCGCCATCGCCGCCATCATCATGGCGGGGTGCGGCTTGGAGGGGTGGCGATCCGCGGTCTGGAGCGTGACGAAGCGGTCGAGGATACCGTGATGCGCGAGACATAGATTCAGGCCGCGATCCGACTTGCCCGTCGCGACGCCTAGCTGCCAGCCCTGGGTGGCCAGCGTTTCGATCAACTCGGCAATGCCATCATATAGCGGTTCGCTGACGACGCCTTCGTCTCGCATCGCCCGAAAAGCCGTGCGGTAATGGTCCGAAACAAGGTGGTGAAACGCGTCATCCGCGTCCGGCAGCAACTTCGCCATGGCCGACGGCAGCGAAAGGCCGACGACCGACAGGATCGCCGGACGATCGGGCTGCGGCAGTTTCGCGGCATCGAAGGCGCGCGCCATAGCGGTGCAAATGCTGTGCTGGCTGTCCACCAGTGTGCCATCGCAGTCGAACAGTGCCAGCGGCTTGCTCATGCGAAATCCTGCATCAGCGTGGCCATGTCGAACTCGCCCTGCGCGGCAAGCGCAATCGCCGCAGATTGGCGCACATGGGCAGGCTTGTTCTGTCCGATCTTCATGGTCCCGCGCCAAGTATGAATGTCGAAAGTATAGCCGATGATGCCGCCCAGCATCCGCTCGAACAAGCCGTCCCGCATCTTGTCGCGCGTCCATTCAGGCTTCGGCGCAAGCTGCGCTTCCTGCTGCGTCGAAATGGCGTCGATCATCGCTACCAGACTATCACGATCCATCGCGCGGGCGTGCCCTTCCAGTTCGACCGCCACATAGTTCCAGGTCGGCACCTGATCGTCCAACCCATACCAGTCGGGACTGATATAGGCGTGCGGTCCCTGCACGACGAACAGCGCCTTGCCGTCCATCAGGTGCGCGGCCAGTGGACTATGCCGCGACACATGAAAACCGATCCGGTCGTCGGAGAGAAACAAGGCGGGCACATGCACGACTCGCGGCCCATCCGCCGTCGTCGCGAATACCGCACCCAGCCCGATCTTC
>JBPPMC010000116.1:0-2279 GCA_051305835.1 Sphingobium sp. | reverse complement strand
GCAGGTGACCTTGTGGAATTCGGTCTCCTTGGCGGTGTAGCCGGTGGCTTCGTCGACATAGGTCTTGCCGTCCTTGAGCTTCACGCGGTCGGTTGCGACGATGAGGGTGGTGACCGTGCCGCGGTTTTCGGGATCCTTTGCGACGCGGCCGGTGATGTTGACGATGTTCATGGGCGTGCTCCTTGTTGGGTCCGACGGCCTTCCCGCCGGTGACACCGAAGAGCGGCGTGCGGGCTCGAATCGCACCGGAGCGCTATGCGGAGGGAAACCCCTGGAGGGAGCTGGCGCGGGCAGCCGCGGAGCGGCAACACGGGCGACTGGATGGGGTTGTGATGCGAGACCGTCCGCCGCAGGTGTCAGTCAAAGGCGAAGGAAGGCCGGCGAACCTGACGAGGATAGCTTTGCACCATCAGTCCACTACGGTCTCGGCGATAGTCCGTCCCGCTGTGCGTCGCAGTCTCGTTCACCGGGAGAAGCCGGAAGGCGACATCAGGTTTGGCAGGCCAGTCGCCGATTCAGGGGCGGTCGGTGAGCCAGTTTTCGACGGTGAGCGCGCGGATGCGGGAAAATTCGCCGACGTTGGCCGTCACCAACGTCGCATCTAGTGCATAGGCATGGGCAGCAATGAAGAGGTCGTTCGGACCGATCGGTTTCCCCGCGCTCTCCAACTCGGCACGGATCCCGCCATATTCGGTGTCGGCGGGTACATCGAGGGCGAGCACCTGAACGCTTCCGAGGATTGCTTCGATCTGTGCCAGCAGTCTGGGCGATCCCTTCTTCGCGCAGCCATACCGCAATTCCGCCGCGGTGATGATGCTGACGCATATCGCGTCTGGCCCGACCTCGGCGATGCGCGAGGCGACGATACCGTGAGGATTTCGCGCAAGCTCAGACACGATGTTGGTGTCGAGCATGTAGAGTTTGCTCACAGGTCGATTGCCCTGGCTGGCAGGAGCGTATCGTCGATATCAGGAAATTGGTCGTCGGGTCCGAGCGGCTCAAGGCTTGCGAGCACTTCGAGGATGTCTTTGCGCCTGATCGGCTCGAGCACCAGTCGGTCGCCTTCGCGGTGTATCATCACTCGGTCGCCGGGCAGCTCGAAGTCGGCGGGAATACGCACCGCCTGACTTTTATTGTTTCGAAAAAGCTTCACTTCACGCGAGACTGAAGCCTGAGGATGATTAGCTGCCACGACGGCCTCCTTTGCATATACATCAACATATACATGGTTGGCGAGCATGCAAGTGCGCCGACCGCGCAGGATGACGGATTCGGGCGAACGAAAAACAGGGCCCGCTTCGCCAGGTGAGCGAAGCGAGCCCTGCCAGGATCTACGCGCTGGGTATGGAGCGCGTCAGAGGACGGGTTGTGACCGGTCAGTCGGCCATTTCGGGCGTGCGGCGCTTGCGGCCACCGGGCGTCGCGGGCTCGCTTCCGAACGCGCCGTCGGCCGAAGATTCACCCAGACCGTCGCCACCCGCAGGAGCAGCTGGCTCGTCGGCGCCCGGCAGCGGCGGCAGGCCGTCGTCGGCCGCGACCGTGTCAGTCGGTGCGTCGCGGCGGCGGGTCGGGCGCGACCAGACGATGTTGTACGAGCCGTCCTCCTGGCGGAATGCCGAGACGTAGAGCGGCTTGTCGAGGCTCGGATCCTCGATCTTGCCGTTGAGGAAGCTTTCGCCGGTCGAGTTGGACGATAGCTCGAACAGCGCGCCGACCTGAACCCATTGGCGGGCGGCCGAAAGCGCAAGGATCTCGAACTTTGGCGCGCGCGGGTTGGCGGACTGGACGGTGCGCAGTGCGATCACGATCGCGACGGTGAGCGTCGAGATCTTGCCGGTGTAGGTGCCGCTGGCGTTCTGGGTGATGGTGCCGATGTTCATGGGAAGTCTCCTTGAGTTGTGTTGCTCGAACCCCTTGTCCGAACACACTCTCTCACCCACTCAGCTCCTCGGCCGTTCGGCCGAGTAAGGCGCGCCAGCGCCGCTCCGACGGACGCCTCTTCGGCGCCGTCGGGTCGTTCCTGATCGTCTCAGGGGCGTAAGAAGACGTCAGTTTGTGAGCGGCGTTGCCGGCTTGCGCCACAGCGCGATAATGTCCTGCATCTCTTCGGCGAACCCCAGGCTGTCGATATAGACGGCGCCGCGGTCGTTCTGACCGAGAAAGCCGATGACCGTCGTGATGTCGTTGGCGATAGCAACGTCGAGGCCGAACATATCGGCGATCTCGAAATGGCCCAGGTCCGGGCCGTTCCACCAGGCCATCAGGAAGTTGGCAACGCG
>JBPPMC010000062.1:0-22047 GCA_051305835.1 Sphingobium sp. | reverse complement strand
AGAACCGGCGCCTGGTCCGCGACTATGAGCAGCTCACCGCCGTCGCCGAGACCCTCATCACCATCGCCGCCTCCGCTACCCTACTACGCCGCTGGGCATGACCGAACGGCCTTCTCAAACGCGCTCTGAGTTTTCTTGTCCGCAAGGACGATATGAGTGTTGCTGATTTTCGAGCCTACTGGCTCGAACGCCACGCACCGATCCTGCAGTCAATGCCGGGATTGCGCGCCTACAGCATCACTTTTCTGGACCTCGAAGCCGGACGCCTGTTTCCGGAAGGTTCGAGCGCGCCCGTCGACGGGTTTGCGAAGATGGCCTTTGCAAACGAGGACGAAATGAAAACGGCCTACGCCTCTGAAGCTGGCCTTGCCGCTGCCCGGGATCTTCAGAACTTCGCGCAGTCCGTTCATCGGGTCGAGATCGACGAGACTGTGCTGATCTGAGAAACGACGGCATCCGTGGCGAGCCAAGCATCCGTCGTTGGGACGCTGGGCTTTGCGGTAAGATATCTCAATAGACGGGTGAGGCGATTTCCCTGACCGCTACGATGCCTCGTTCCAGTAAAGCCGCATCGGATTGTCGACCAGAAGTTTGCGCTGGAGTTCGGGCGTCCGCGCGATGCGCGGGATCATGTCGACCAGCGCCCCGTCGTCCGGAACGGCATCCTGCATGTTGGGGTGTGGCCAGTCGGTGCCCCAAAGCACCCGCTCGGGATAGTCCTCGACCAGCGGCGCCACGGCGGTCGCGAAATCGTCCCAGGGCGGGCCTTTCGCGTCGAGCCGGTCGGGGCAGGTGACCTTCGTCCAGATGTCGTCGCGGCTGTCGAGAAGTGCCCGGAAGGCGCGCATGTCGGGGCCGTCGGCACCTTGGGCGACATCCGGGCGGCCCATATGGTCGATGACCAGCGGCGTCGGAATGGCGTCGAGGAAGGGGCGCAGCTCCTCCAATATGTCCGCCTCGAAATAGACGACCACATGCCATCCCAGCGCCTTGACCCGCGTCGCGACGTCCAGGAACTTGTCCTTGGGCGCGTCATCGACCAGGCGCTTGAGGAAATTGAACCGCACGCCGCGCATGCCGCCTTCGTGCAGGGCTTCCAGTTCCTTGTCGCTGATCGCCGGATCGACCACGGCCACGCCGCGTGCTTTGCCCCCCGACTTGGCGATTGCGTCCAGCGTCGCACTGTTGTCCGTGCCGTGGCAGCTTGCCTGCACGATCACGTTGCGCGCGAAACCCAGCCGGTCGCGCAGGGCGAACAGCATGTCCGGCCCGGCATCCTGCGGCAAATATTTGGCTTTCGCGCTGAACGGGAACGGCGCCATGGGGCCGAAGACATGGCAATGCGCGTCCACCGCGCCCGGCGGGGGCCTGAAACGGGGCACCGATGGACTGGCGTGCCAGCTGATGATCCGATCGCCCGTCATGGCCGTCATGCGAAAACCTCCCCATCCATCAAGTTGCGCGCCGTGCGCAGCATCGCCGCGCTGGTCACCTTCCCCGTTTCGTCCAGTTCCATGACGCAGGTGGTTTCGCCGGTCGGATGCTCGACCGACAGTGTCTTGCGCCGGCCATCGGGGATGACCGCGACCTTTGCCGCCGGCGATCCCTCGATCAGGCAGGCGGTGGCGACGCTCACCGCGCCCAGCACCCCGATGGAGGCGTGGGCGCGGTGGGGAATGAAGCTGCGCACCGTGACGGCGCCGCCGAAACGGGGAGGGGCTACAAGCATCATCTTGGGCACCGACTTGCCGCTGACGTCGCCCAGATTCATCCGGGCGCCGACAGCAAGGCGGATCGCCTCGATCTTCGACTTCAGTTCGGTCGCGGTATCAAGCTCCTCGCGACTTTCATAGCCGGTCGCGCCGACGTCTGTCGCCTTCATCACCACGCATGGCATGCCGTTGTCGATCAGCGTCACCGGAACGCCGTTGACCATATCGATTGGGTTGCCGCTTGGCAGTAGCGCCCCGCAAGTCGAACCCGCCGTGTCGCGAAATTCGAGCGGGATCGCCGCCGACGTACCGGGTACGCCGTCGATCCGGGCTTCGCCCGCATAGCTGACCTTGCCGCCGGGCGTGGCGACCGTCGCGACCGCGATCTGGCCAGTGTTCTCCATGAAGATCCTGACCTGTGTTTCGCCGTCCTTCGCAGTGATCAGTCCCCGCTCGATGACGAACGGACCGATCCCGGCCAGGATGTTGCCGCAGTTCTGGGCATCGCTAACGATTGCCTGATCGACGAACGCCTGCAGGAAAAGATAATCGACATCGACTCCGGCGCGGATCGACTTGCTGACGACCGCAACCTTGCTGGTCAGCGGATCGGCGCCGCCCATGCCGTCGATCTGGCGCGGATCGGGCGATCCCATGATGCGCAGCAGAAAGGCGTCACGGGCACCGGCATCGGCGGGGAGCTCCTCTCTCAGGAAATAGCCACCCTTCGACGTTCCCCCGCGCATCCACATGCACCGCACGGATTCAGACATATTTCAGGCCCATTTCCGACAGGCGCCCGCGCATATCGTAAATATCGAGACTCAGTTCGCCCCCCGCGAGACGCTTGCGTTTGGTCTCCTCATTCGCTTCGCGCGCCAGCGCCTTCTCCAGTACGGACTTCGCGTCGACACGCGCTACGACGCACACGCCGTCATCATCGGCAATGACCACGTCCCCGGGGTTGACCAAGGCGTTGGCGCAGACGACGGGGACATTGACCGAGCCAAGTGTCGCCTTGATCGTGCCCTGGGCGTGAACGGCCTTCGACCAGACCGGGAAGTTCATTTCCTTCAGGTCCCGCACATCGCGGACACCGGCGTCGATCACCAGGCCACGGCAGCCCCGCGCCAGCGCCGAGGTCGCGAGCAGGTCGCCGAAATAGCCGTCCGTGCAAGGGCTCGTCGGCGCGAGCAACAAGATGTCACCTTCCTGGAGCTGCTCGATCGCGACATGGATCATCCAGTTGTCGCCGGGCGGCGCGGAGATGGTGATCGCGCTGCCCGCGATCCGGGCGCCCGGATAAATCGGCCGCATATGCGGGGCGAGGAGGCCGATGCGGCCTTGCGCCTCGTGAACGGTCGCGACGCCACATTTGCCCAGCGCGTCGATCACGTCGAGCGGAACCCGTTCGATATTCTGTACGACCAAACCCGCCATGACGATCTCCTGTCAGCGCCGCTGATGGCAACCACGCCCCTTCCAAGGCAAATCCGAACTCGTGCAAACCCAATAAGATTTTGCTAATCCTTCTACCGTGAAAGAGGATCATCTTAATATCCGCCACCTGATGGCCATGACCGCCGTCGTGCGAAGCGGGAGCATCAGTGCGGCGGTGCGCTCGGTTAATTTGACCCAGCCGGCGATCACCCAGGGGATCGCCAAGCTCGAGGCCCAGTTGGGCGCCAGTCTGTTCGACCGCATGGCAGGCGGAATGGCGCCGACGCCCGCGGCGCGGCTGCTGGTGTCACGTGCCGACAACGCACTCCGGCTCATCGGCAGCAAGCACGCGACCGCGGCGCAGATCCGCGCGTTCGTGGCGCTGGCACGGACCGGAAGCTATGCCGCCGCCGCGCTTTCGACAGGTCTTGCCGAGGCGTCGCTGCACCGCGCGGTCGCCGACCTTTCGCTTGCTATGGGGAGCCGACTTGTCGACCGGCGCGGGCGGGGCGTGATGCTGACGCGCCGCGGCGCGGAGATTGCCCGCAATTTTCGGCTGGCGCTCGCGGAACTGCGCTCGGCTATCGCCGAAATCGCGGCGTTGCGGGGATTGGAGGTCGGACAGATCGTCATCGGCGCCATGCCGTTGTCGCGTGCCAGGTTGCTGCCCAATGCTATCGCTGCATTTTACAGGCAACATCCCGAAGTCGACCTCGCGATCGCGGAAGGCTCCCATGCCGAGTTGATCGGGCCTCTGCGTGACGGCGACATCGATTTCATGATCGGCGCCCTGCGCGAGCCATCTCCGGGAGCCGATCTGCATCAGATGCCGCTGTTCGACGACCGGCCTGTGATCCTCGCGCGTCCCGGGCATCCGTTGGTGGCGCGACAGGGCCGGTTGAAACCCGTCGATCTTCTCTCATATCCGTGGATTGTCGCTGCCGAAGGCACGCCGCTCAGGACCCTGTGGCGGCGGATGTTCGAATCTGTTCCCGTCATACCGCCCCATGTTCCGATCGAATGCGGGTCGGTCATCACAATAAGGCAATTGGTCGTGCAGACCGATTTCCTGACCGTGCTTTCGCCCGATCAGGTCGCCGTGGAACTCGAAGCGGGCTGGCTCGTGAAACTGGGAGATGCACCGGGCGACGTGCGCCGCACGATCGGCATAACATGCCGAGCAGACTGGCGCCCCACACCAATGCAGGAGCGGTTCATCACGGATCTCACCCAACAGGCCCGGTACGTCTCCGAATCCCCTTAGAATTCGTAATTGCTTATAGTGAACGATGGGAATCGATTGGCGACGCGCCGCCGGCCTCTCCTAGACCACGACACATGGAGCAGGCATTCGGACTGATTGGATTTGGCGAGGCGGGGCGCACGTTCGCAACGGCCGGAGCGTGGGCATCGCGAGCACGCGTCTTTGACATCAAGACGCTCCTCCTACAGCATCGCGCTGACAAGCTGGCCGACTATGCCGCCGCAGGCGTGGCGGGCCAGGATAATATGGCGGATACCGTCGATGGTGCGGACATCCTGCTGTCGCTGGTCACTGCCGACCAGGCGCTGGTCGCCGCGCAAGCCTCCGCGCGCCTTCTCAAGCGTGGCACGCTTTATTGCGACATGAACAGCGTCGCGCCACAGACCAAATTGGCAGCCGCCAAGCTGATCGAAGCTGCCGGTGGACATTATGTCGATGTCGCGGTGATGGCGCCGGTCGATCCCGCGCGCCTCGCCGTGCCGCTGCTGCTGAGCGGCGTCAGGGCGAGCGGGGCCGCGGAAAGGCTGGCGGCCCTCGGCTTTACCAGCATTCGTGTCGTCGGCGAGGCCGTGGGTCGGGCTTCGTCAGTCAAGATGATCCGGTCGGTGATGGTGAAAGGCCTCGAGGCGCTGACCGCCGAATGCCTTGTCGCGGCGGAGGCGGCGGGCGTGCGCGATGAAGTGCTGGCCTCGCTCGATGCCAGCGAGACTTCCAGGCATTGGGATGCGCGTGCCGACTATCATCTCGACCGCATGATGGTTCACGGCCTGCGACGGGCGGCCGAGATGGAGGAGGTCGTCAAGACGCTCGACCATCTTGGCACCGGTAGCGCAATGACCCGAGTCACCGTTGCCTGCCAGCGAGCGATCGGGGCTTTGCGGATGCCACTTATTCCAGAGGGCCTGGCGCCAAAGCTGGCGGCCTTGGCCATCCCGTCCCGGCAAGGGGAAGCGGCATGACCCTGGTGATCGATTGCCACGGCCACTACACCGTGCTGCCCAAGGGGCATGACAGCTGGCGCGAGGCGCAGACGGCCGCCTACCAGGCCGGTCAACCCACGCCGCCCTATCCCGACATCAGCGACGCCGAGATCCGCGAGACGATCGAGTCCAACCAACTGCGACTCATAAGAGAGCGCGGGGCGGACATGACGATCTTCTCGCCGCGCGCGTCGGCCATGGCCCCGCATGTCGGCGATGCCGCCATGGCGAAGGAGTGGGCGACTCGCTGCAACGATCTGATCGCGCGCGTCGTCGGCCTCTATCCGGATTTCTTCGCAGGCGTGTGCATGCTGCCGCAGTCGCCCGGCAGCGACATGACCAACTCGATCGCCGAACTGGAGCGTTGCGTGACGCAGCTCGGCTTCATTGGCTGCAACCTCAATCCCGATCCGGCTGGCGGCCATTTCACGTCTCCACCACTGACCGACCGCTACTGGTATCCCTTTTACGAGAAGATGGTCACACTGGACGTGCCGGCGATGATCCATGTCTCGGGCAGCTGCAATCCGGCGATGCACGCGACCGGAGGCTATTATATCGCCGCCGATACCATCGCCTTCATGCAATTGCTCGAAGGCGACCTTTTCGCCGATTTTCCTACGCTGCGCTTCATTATCCCGCATGGCGGCGGCGCGGTGCCCTATCATTGGGGGCGTTATCGCGGCCTGGCCGACATGCTCAGGAAGCCGGCGCTCGACACCCATCTGATGAACAATATCTTCTTCGACACCTGCGTCTATCACCAACCGGGAATCAATCTGCTGGCTGACGTGATCGAGACAAAGAACATCTTGTTCGGCTCGGAAATGGTTGGCGCGGTCCGCGGCATCGACCCGACCACCGGCCATTATTTCGACGACACCAAACGCTATGTCGATGCCCTCGATATCCCCGAAGACGTACGCGACGCGATCTTCGAGGGCAATGCCCGGCGTGTCTTCCCGCGCCTTGACGCGATCCTGAAGGCGAGCGGGCGATGACTATCGAGAATCCCAAGCGGCAGGACATCCACGAATATCTGGCCGAGCTGGAGGACATCCCCGGCACCCGCGTTTTCACCACCGCCCGCGCGCGCAAGGGCTATTGGCTCAACCAGTTCTGCATGACGCTGATGAAGCCCGAAAATCGCGAACGCTTCAAGACCGACGAGCGCGCCTATCTGGACGAATGGCCGATGACCGAGGCGCAAAAGCAGGCGGTGCTGAACCGCGACTACAACGCAGCGCTGGATGAAGGCGGCAACATCTACTTTCTCGCCAAGGTCTTCTTCACCGACAATATCAGCTTCCTGCAGGCGGTCGGCACCATGACCGGCATGCCGGCGGAGGAATATCAGGCGATGATGATTGCCGGAGGCCGCTCGCCGGTCGGCCTACGTTCCAAGAAGGAACCCTATTGATGGCGCGCATCACCGCCGGCGTCGCCAGCAGCCATATCCCGGCGCTGGGCGCGACGATCGATCATGGCAAGACGCAGGAGCCCTACTGGAAGGAGTGTTTTGCCGGGTTCGCCTGGACTCGCGCCTGGGAGGCTGCCCAGAGACCCGACGTGGTGATCCTGGTTTACAATGATCATGCCACGGCGTTCGACATGGATTTCATCCCGACGTTCGCGATCGGGTGTGCCGAACGGTACAAGAGCGCGGACGAAGGCTGGGGACCGCGGCCGGTGCCCGACGTAATCGGCGACGCGGATCTCGCCTGGCACATCGCGCAGTCCTGCATTCTCGACGAGTTCGACCTGACGATAGTCAACAGGATGGACGTCGATCACGGCCTGACCGTGCCCCTGAGCCTGATGTTCGGGCAACCCGAAGCCTGGCCGTGCAAGGTCGTGCCTTTGGCCGTCAACGTTGTCACCTATCCGCCGCCCTCGGGCAATCGCTGCTATGCGCTGGGCGAGGCGATCGCGCGTGCGGTGCAGAGCTATCCTCAAGATCTGAACGTTCAGATCTGGGGCACGGGTGGCATGAGCCACCAGTTGCAGGGGCCGCGCGCCGGCCTGATCAATGCGGCGTGGGACAACCGCTTTCTCGACGACCTCGTCAAAGATCCCCAGCGCCTTCGACAGATACCGCACATCGAATATCTGCGCGAAACCGGGTCCGAGGGGATCGAGATGGTCATGTGGCTGATCATGCGCGGCGGGCTTGGGCCGGACGTTCGCGCGCTGCACCGCCATTATCACGTTCCCGCATCCAACACCGCGGTCGGGCACATCGTGCTCGAGCCTGGCGGCTGACAGCAAGACAAAAGGAATATTCCATGCGTATAGCCCTGGCCGGCGCCGGCGCCTTCGGTGAAAAGCATCTCGACGGTCTTCAGCAGATCGACGGCGTCGAGATCGTCTCGATTATCAGCCACACCGGCGAGCAGGCGGCCGCCGTCGCCGCCAGATATGGGGCGGCGCATAGTTCGGAGCATCTCGAGGATGCGCTCGCTCGCGATGATGTCGATGCGGTCATCCTTTGCACGCCGACGCAGATACACGCAAGCCAGGCCATCGCCTGCATGGATGCGGGCAAGCATGTTCAGGTCGAGATCCCGCTCGCCGACAGTTGGGCCGACGCCGAAGCGGTCGCCGCCAAGCAGAAGGAGTCCGGACTTGTCTGCATGGTCGGGCATACCCGCCGCTTCAATCCCAGCCATCAATATGTGCATAACAAGATCGTAGCGGGCGAAATGAAAATCCAGCAGATGGACGTGCAGACCTATTTCTTCAGGCGGAAGAACATCAACGCCAAGGGCGAGCCGCGCAGCTGGACCGATCACCTGCTCTGGCACCATGCCGCGCACACCGTCGACCTCTTCGCCTATCAGGCGGGGCCGATCGTCAAGGCGAACGCGATCGAGGGACCCATCCATCCGGAACTCGGCATCGCGATGGACATGTCCATCCAGCTCAAGAGCGAGAGCGGCGCGATCTGCACCTTGTCGCTGTCCTTCAATAACGACGGACCGCTCGGGACCTTCTTCCGCTATATCGGGGACACCGGCACCTACATCGCCCGCTATGATGATCTGGTGAACGGCAAGGAGGAGCCGATCGACGTCAGCGGCGTCGACGTGTCGATGAATGGCATCGAGTTGCAGGACCGCGAGTTCATCGCTGCGATAAACGAGGGACGAGAACCCAACAGTTCGGTCGGCAAGGTGCTCGACTGCTACCGCGTCCTCGGCGATCTCGAAAAGCAGCTGGTGCCATGAGACACCCTGTGTCCACCCCTGATGTGTCACGCGGCGAATTTGATGGCGCCTTGATGGATATCGGGGTCGTATTTGGTCTGATTTTGCCAGGCTCTCCAGAGGATTCGAACCCACGCGCGGGCGAGGATTCTTGTGGCGTGTTGGTGGGTGCAGCCTCTTGTTTTAGCCCGCGCGTAGATGTCGGCGGCCCATGGCGAGGCATGCCGGAAATTGTCAGCGAAGCAGGTAATGGCTTTGCGAAGTCGGTGGTTGCACGCCCATCGGAAGACGACGCCTCGGCTTTTGCCGGAGGCGTGGGTAACCGGGCAAACGCCGGCTTCTGCGGCGAGTTGGTCATCGGAGAGGTAACGATCTCTGACATTGCCGAGCTCGGCAAGGATCTGGGCGGCACAGATACGGCCGGCACGCGGGAAGGACATGACGATCTGTCCGTCCGGGAGCTGGGCGACGGTGTGCTCGATGCGCGCGGACAATTTGGCAATTTGGGAGATGAGCTGTTCGAGCAGCGTGGCGAGGGCGCGGGCGAGTTCTCCCTTCGCGTCAGCTTCGGCGTCCTAGGCATGCCCGGCTGGCGCGTCCCGAAGTCGGTCGAGGAGTTGGGCAGGGGAACGGCGCCCGCAATAGCTGTGCTGAGCCAGGAAGCTGGCGAGCCGCTTCTCGCCGAGGCGGGCAGCGCTTTCGGGTGTGGGATAGCGGCCGATGAAGGCAAGAGCGATAGGGCTGTCGATAGCAGCAAAGATAGCAGCAGCACCGGGCCAGAAGCTGTCGAGCAGGCTGCGCAGCTGGTTGGCGAGAGCAGTCCGTTGGTCGACGAGATCATCCCGGCCGCGCACCAGCACCCGCAATGCGCGAATATCGTCGGAGATGGGACTGAGCGGACGGAACCGATGTCCATCGGTGCGCAGGATATCGGCGAGCATATAGGCATCACCGGGATCGGACTTACCGCCTGCGGCGCGGTATCGCGGACGGCAGGCTTTGACGACGTTGGGATGGATCGGGATGACCGGATGGCCCGCCTTGATCAGCGTGTCGACGAGCAGCCCCGTGGGACGCTCAATTGCGATGGGCACGTCCGTCGGCGGGGCGATCTTGCGCAGCGACGCCAGCAGCGCCGTAAGGCCCGCCGCGTCATGGCGAACCTCACAACGAGCCATGATCTGGCCGCTATCGTCGACGACACAGATGGCGTGGCTCGCGCCACCCCAGTCCAGTCCGGCATGATAAGCCATATGCTGATCTCCTCAAATTGGCGTAGCAGCACCCGAGCTGGGAGATCGGGCGGATCGCTCACTGATTGGCGCTCCGGCCGGCAAGCACTGGCGCATCACCCTGTTGTCCGTTGCGGTCTCCCGGCACCTGCCGTGCAACGGGTCTCATGCGGGCCGTCGAACGGCGAGCGCACTTGGTCGTCACGGCAGATGCTCCGGCTGTTGAACACTACGCCGCTACGCGGCTTCGCGTCCAACAGCCGGGAGGTACACCAGTGAGCGCGCGCCACACCCGGGTCGCGATCATCGGATCGGGTCCGGCGGGGCTCATGCTCGGCCACCTGCTGCGCGCCGAAGGGATCGATTGCGTGATCCTCGAGCGACAGGCCCGCGACTATGTCGAGAGCCGAATTCGCGCCGGCGTGCTCGAAACCGTGACCACAGACATCATGCGCCGCCTCGGCATCGACGCGCGCATGGATACAGAGGGGTTGGTCGAGGACGGCTTCAACCTCGCCGATGGCGACAGGCTGGTGCGGATTGACATCAAGGCGCTTACCGGCAGGCATGTCACAGTCTATGGTCAGACCGAACTGACCCGGGATCTGATCGCAGCGGCGCCCGCGCGCGACCTCGAGATCATCTTCGAAGCGGGCGATCTGGTTCCGCACGAGGTCGATGGCTCGCAACCCAGCGTCACCTTCACCAAGGATGGGGTCGCGCAGACGATCCGGGCCGATTTCATCGCCGGCTGTGACGGCTTCCATGGCCCTTCGCGCCGCGCGATACCGGCGGCGCTGGCGCGCGAATATCACCATGAATACCCGTTCGGCTGGCTCGGCATCCTTGCCGATGTGCCGCCGTGCCATGACGAGCTGATCTACGCCAATGGCCCGCGGGGCTTTGCTCTCGCCTCAATGCGTTCACCGACACGCAGCCGCTATTATATCCAGGTCGCACAGGGCGAGCGTCTTGAAGACTGGCCCGAATCGCGGCTTTGGGATGAGCTGGAAGCGCGGTTCAATCCACTGTCCAGGCACGGGGTAACCCGTGGCCCGGCACTGGAAATGTCGATCGCGCCGCTGCGGTCCTATGTGTTCGAGACGATGCGCCATGGCCGATTGTTCCTGGCTGGCGATGCCGCACATATTGTGCCGCCGACGGGGGCCAAAGGATTGAATCTCGCGGCCTCCGACGTGGCCTATCTCTCCGACGCATTGATCGACTTTTATCGTCAGGGCAAAGACGATGGACTGCTGGCTTATCAGGACCGCGCCTTGTCCAGGATCTGGAAGGCGGAGCGCTTCAGTTGGACCCTGACCAGGCTCATGCACAGCTTTCCCGACCAGAACAGGTTCGAAAGGCGGATGCAGATCGCCGACCTTGACTACATCGCGTCTTCTGAGGCAGCCCAGACCAGCATCGCGGAGAATTATGTTGGCCTGCCGCTCTGATCTCCGGTTGCCTGCATGACCGGCCTCCCAACGCGCGTCCTGGGTCCGTTCAACGTCTCGGCGATCGGCCTTGGCTGCATGAATCTCAGCCACGCTTATGGCATGCCTCCTACGGAGAGCGAGGGCGCTCGACTGTTAAACCACGCGCTCGACAGAGGCGTCACGCTGCTTGACACTGCGGCGCTGTATGGCGGCGGCGCCAACGAGCGATTGCTCGGCACGGCGGTCATGCACCGTCGGCGCGAATTCACGCTGGCCAGCAAATGCGTACTCGACACCTTCGAGGGAAAGCGTGGGCTGGACGGCAGCCCGGCGGCGATAAGCCGAACGCTTGATGCGGCGCTCGCGAGGCTGCGCACCGATCATATCGATCTTTATTACCTTCATCGGCTGGATAGAAACGTCGCTATCGAAGAGTCCGTCGGCGCGCTGGTGCGGGCAAAGGAGGCCGGCAAGATCAGCGAGATTGGACTGTCGGAAATGTCCGCCGCGACAATCCGTCGCGCCCATGCGGTACATCCCATCGCAGCTGTACAGAGCGAATATTCCATTTGGGTTCGCAACCCGGAGATCGCGGTTCTCGATACATGCGGAGAGCTGGGCATAGGCTTCGTCGCCTTTTCTCCGGTCGGACGAGGTTTCCTTGCAGGCGCCGTGTTCGACGACTCCTATGCGCGCGGGGATATCCGGGCGACCATGCCGCGCTTTGTTGAACCCAACCTATCTTCAAATCTCCAGCTGTTCGAACGATTTGCCTTACTGGCGAAACAGACAGGGCATACTCCCGCGCAGTTGGCGCTCGGCTGGCTCTTGTCCCGGCGACCCTTCCTCATCCCCATCCCGGGTACGCGCAATATCGCGCACCTTGATGAAAACGTGTTGGCCGCTGGGATCGGCCCGTCATCTGAAACGAACGCGTCAATCGATGATATCTTCGCCGCTGAAAACGTGAAAGGCGCTCGCTATCCACGGGGCGCGCAATCCCAGATCGACACCGAGTTATTACCTGAAGAAGGGCAGTATCTTTGATATATCAGGGGTTCGATAGTTTGGAAGTAGCTTGAGGTGATCTGAGCACTGCCTTTTATCCAGCGGCAGCACGAGGCCGGCCAGTGTTGTTGCGCATGAGCACGGCTCCTTTCAAGTTGGTCGGAGGGCCGACTGTGTTGCGTGGCCGAGCGAGGAGTGCGGCAGCGCCGGTCGAGACATATCGACGGATTGGGCCATCAATCATGGGAGGCATGCCCCATGATATAATGACTAAGTGATCG
This sequence comes from Sphingobium sp., assembly GCA_051305835.1. Taxonomy (GTDB): domain Bacteria; phylum Pseudomonadota; class Alphaproteobacteria; order Sphingomonadales; family Sphingomonadaceae; genus Sphingobium. The sequence goes on along the minus strand of JBPPMC010000062.1, from coordinate 9,488 downwards.
TACTGCTTAAGGTGGTATAATGTAAGCGCTGTTTCGCCTCCACATTGCGGAAGGCGGCATAGTCGTCGACGGAAGATCCCTTCGCTAAGGGATTATAGCCATGACGATGTCATGTAACGATGCTGGCACGAAGCCGGTTCGTCGGTTTGAGGTGTTCACGGGCGCGGGGCATCGTCGCGAGTGGAGTGATGAGACGCGGGCCGCGATCATCGCGGAGAGCTATTCGGGCGCGGAGAGCGTCAGCGCCGTGGCGCGGCGGCATGCGCTGGCACCATCGCAGCTTTTCACCTGGCGCCACGAGTTTCGGCGTGCGGCGCAGGCCGCCGACATTGTATCGACGTTAGTGTCGGAGCCGGAGCCGTTTTTCGTCCCGGCGGTGATCGATCCGCCGAGCATGTCAGTTGCACCCGGACGGACGCCTGTTGTCCGCAAGCGGCGCGCCCGACGGGCGTGGGAGGCGACGGCGGTCGAACTGGAGATCGACGGCGTAGCGGTGAAGATCGCGCGAGGTGCGGATGCGGGCGTGATCGCGGCGGTGATCGACGCGCTTAAGACGGCGCGATGATCGGTCCGGGCGGCGATGCGCGCGTCATGGTGGCAACCAAGCCGGTGGATTTTCGCAAAGGCGCGGATTCGCTCGCGGCGCTGGTGAAGGCCGAGTATGGCGCCAACCCGTTTTCGGTTGTTGTCCACGTCTTTCGCGCCAAGCGCGCCGACCGGGTCAAGCTGGTTTGGTGGGACGGGACCGGGCTGTGGATGATGGCCAACTAACTGGTTTCATAGAGCAGCCCTTTCCGTGTGATCCGAGCATTTTGACGAGACGGCGTTTTCGAGTGCGGCTGCCCGGTCGGCGAGGCGGTTCCATCGGCTACATTGCTTGGCCGGGACGTTCGGCCTGGGCGCTTCGTAGAGGTGGCGAGAGCCATCGCACGCATGTTGGGTGACGAGGCCATATTTCGCCCACCTCACCAGGGTGCCCTCGGTGATGTCGAGTCTTGATGCCGCTTCAGCTTTCGTCAGCATGCCCCGGTCGCGCAGCCGGTCGTAGCGAGAGCGAAGGCGATATTGCTTGACCAGATAGATGACGCGCAGATCGGTGAACTGCGCGTTGGCCTGATCCCGTCGCGCCGAGCCGCCGGGGCGTATGCCCTTCGCGTTCAGGATGCCGGCGATCTCGGCGCAGATATGATCTTCGAGAAGGGTGTCGACCAGTTCGACGATCTCGGGCCGGGTCTTGACCTGCTGCGCCGAGGATTTGGGGTTTTGGGTGGTCAATGTGTCAGTTTTCCCGCCTTTGAAGCGGATGTGGACCCGAGTCTCTCCGTCGGCGGGGAGCTTGAGCAGGGTGACGTCTTCGACGATATGAGCAAGCAACCGCTTGCGCTCGCGGTTCGGCAGGGCCGGATCGCGCCAGACCGTCTTGAAGTCGGTGGTCATGGCGATCAGACGATCGCGGATAGCATCATCCACCATGAGGCGGTCGTCGAGCAGGGCACGGGTCCGTTCTTCCTGGACGCCGGCCAGCACCCGCAGCCTGTCGTTCCATTCGCGTTCGAGGGTGTCAGCGACGAGTCGATTATTCGGGTCGACCAGCATGAACCGGCGCTGTGCAAGATCGGCGTCGATCCGGGCGCGTTCGACGGCACGAAGCCGGAGCCGGTCCGCTTCGTCGTGGCGAGCTTCGATCTCCTTGCCGATCTCCAGCGCCAGTTCGACTGCGGTGGGGGTCATTTCCGTGGCGATCAGTTCGCCGATCGCTTCGTCGATGGGCCAGCCCGCGATCGTCTGGCAGTGTGGTTCGCCGCGGGAAGCATAGGCCCGATTGCAGACATACCAGGTATCCACCTGGCCGCGTCGGGCGGCATAATGGACGCGCATATGGGCGCCGCAACGCCCGCATAGGACACGCCCCTGCAGCAATGCCGAGCCCTCGCGCGGTGGCGAGGCGCGCGCGGTGTCATAACTGCGGCCGTTGGCCTCGAGCAGCTTGAGATTGTGCTGGAACTTCTCCCAGCTGATGTAACCGGGATGAGCGTCCGGAATGCAGGCGAGCCATTCATCGGGCTCGCGCTTGCGCAGTTGCTTTTTCCCATCGACGGTCCGGCGGTAGAGGCGCCGGCCATAGGCATAGGCGCCCGCGTAGCGAGGATTGTGCAGCGTGCGCATGGTGGTCGATATGGTCAGGGGCTGGAACACGACCTGCTTCCCGTTGCGGAGCCGCGACGGAAAGAGCAGCCCTTCCCTGGCGAACGCCTTGACGGTCTGGCTGGCGGACCCGACCCGCGAGAACGTCTCGAAGAAGTGGTCGATCGTCTCGCGGATCTGGGTGTCCGGGTCGAGCGTCACGTCGCCCGCCTCGTCATAGACAAAGCCGGTCGGCAAGACGCAACGATATTCGCCGCGGCGCACCTTGTTGAGGATGCCGCCGCGTAATCGGGCCTTGATCACATGCAGCTCGGCTTCGCTCATCGTGCCCTTGAGGCCCAGAAGAAGGCGGTCGTTGAAGTTGGCCGGATCGTACACGCCATCTTCGTCAAGGATGAGCGTGTCGGCCAAAGCGCAGATTTCCAGCAGCCGATGCCAGTCGGCATTGTTTCGGGCCAGGCGGGATACTTCCAGCCCCATGACGATCCCCGCGCGTCCCATGCCGACATCGGACACCAGATGCTGGAAGCCTTCGCGCCACGATGCTGAAGCACCGGATTCGCCCTGATCGCTGTCGATGACGATGACCTGATCGTCGCGCCATCCGAGGCCGATCGCACGGCCGCGAAGGCCATATTGGCGCCTGGTGCTCTCGACGTTCTCGATGACCTGTCGCATCGATGACTGCCGGATGTAGAGGTAAGCGGCCCGTTCGAGGTGATGCGATTGCACCTTGAGCATCCCGTTCATGCTGTTCTCCGTTCAGAGACCGCCATCACCATGGCGGCGAGCAAGTGGACGACCGCGCGTCGCTCGGAAGTTTTGTCCATAGCCGGGAGGCCAACCATTGGCAGAGTCGCCGGCGGTTGTCGGATAGCGACCGGCAGGATGGCGCGGACCCACGCCCACATGCCACGACGCAGTAGGAGGGTAAGGCCGCTGCGCGCCTCTGGCGGCAGCGCCATGCCGAGCGCGGCTGCGCGCAGCAGTTCGTATTGCTCCGCCGGAGCGCGGGATTGCATCGCGCAATGCCGCTGCTCGCCGCCGGTCACACCGTTTTTTTTCCACCAAGCGCGCGCTCGATCGTCCTGGGATGGACATCGAGGCCGAACTCGATCCGGACGAGGCTCGTCAGCTCGCGCGCCCGGATGGGTTCGCCGGGGCTCACCTGCCGCTTGAGAAAGGCCAGTACATCGCTCTGGATCTTGTGCGGGCCGCGAGGTCCGCGCTTTCCGGGCACGAGGCCGGCTATGCCGGCACCCTCGAAGTCCGTCTTCGCCTGGTAAAAAGTTGGCCGGGAGACGCCATATTCCCCGGACACCTCCTTCACCGACATCTTGTCGACGGATACGCGCCGCAACATCTCGTATTTCACCTGCACAATGTCGCGAGGATCGAAGAAGCCGTCCTCCTGGAACTTCGGATCGCCGACCTTTGCGGGAGCCGGATTGAGGGCACCGTCCTCCGCCAGAGCGCTGGCCTTCGATCGCTTGCGCCTGAGGGTTTCCGACACGCATGGGCTCCCACATTGACGGACATGATGTAATATACAATATGCCGCTCCTTCCCGCATCGTCAAGGCATTCTACCCGGACGAATCACGGCTGTCCCCGCACGTAATCCAGACTTTATCGAAGGCTCCACGGACTCCGTGGCGTTATTTGCTTTACATGCGCGGCATAATTATCCTTACGCGACTTCGGCTTCGCGGCCCTCTCTCGCGCGACGAGCCCCTCTACGAGCCGGGCGAGCTCCAACAGATCGGCGAACCCGCACAACGCAAGCCCGCTTCCCGCGACAACCGCGAAGTCGGGAACCACGACATCGGTCCATTGCAGAGGAACCGGGGATATCCGGCCATCCTCGAAGCGCAGCAACAGCCGCTTGCCAGCCCGGTTGACACGCTCACCGACACAGACGGCCCGTTGCCCGGAATATGGGTGGAACGGGTGGGTGATGATGACAAGCTGCCGCGATATCAGCGAATCACCTGCACTCCGACCTGAGTTACAAGCGGCTTGAGCAGGGCCGCTTCCAATGGCCCGCCATCCAGGACGGCGTGATGAGGCTGACGGCGGCACAGGCGGCCGCTCTTCTGGAGGGACTGGACTGGCGCAGGGTCCATACCGGGCGTCGTCCGGTCGCCCCGCAGATCGCTGGTTGACGAGAGGCGCTGGGGCTGATTCACTCGGTTCATGCTGGTCGAGGCGGACCTTCCCGACGATCCCGCGCAGCTCCAGGCGATGCTCGTCGAAGCACGTAGCGAGATCACCAAGCGCGATCGGGAGATCGTCGTGCGGGACCAGCAGATCACCACGCTGCGGAGCGTCGGCGCCGAAGCCGATGCGGAGATCGAGCGGCTGACCGGCATCATCGCCGCGCTTCAACGACACCGCTTCGGCGCGCGCTCGGAGCAGTTGTCCGAAGATCAGCTAAGCCTCGCCTTCGAAGAGACCGAGGCGGCGCTTGCCCGTGTCTCGGCAAAGCTCGAGTCCGTCACGCCGGATCGCGAGCCCAAGCGACGTAATCTCAACCGGGGCCGGCTTCCCGCCCACCTCGAACGGGTCGAGCAGATCATCGATATCGACAGCAAGGCGTGTGCCTGCTGCGGCGGCACGCTGCATGTCATTGGCGAGGATTTCGCCGAGCGCCTCGATGTCGTGCCGACCACGTTCCGCGTCTTGGTGACGCGCCGCCCGCGCTATGGCTGTCGCGCCTGCGAGGCGGCGCCCGTCCAGGCCCCGGCTCCGCCTCGCATCGTCGAGGGCGGGCTACCAACCGAGGCGCTGATCGCGCATGTGCTGGTCAGTAAATATGCCGATCATCTGCCGCTTTATCGCCAAGCGCAGATCTACGCGCGGCAGGGCATCGCGCTGGATCGCTCGACGCTCGCCGATTGGGTCGGCCGCGCTGCCTGGTGGCTGACACCGCTGCGTGAACACCTGCTCGCCAACCTGAAGCGCAGCCCCAGGTTGTTCGCCGACGAGACCACCGCGCCGGTGCTCGATCCCGGACGCGGTAGAACGAAGACCGGGCAGTTATGGGCCTATGCGCGCGACGACCGACCCTGGGGCGGTGCCGATCCGCCCGCCGTCGCCTATGTCTACGCACCTGACCGCAAGGCGGCGCGACCATCCGAGCATCTCGCGGGCTTTGCAGGCGTGCTGCAGGTCGACGGCTATGCCGGCTACAATGCGCTCAGCCGATCCAACCAGGTCCAGCTCGCTTATTGCTGGTCGCATGTCCGGCGCGGCTTTTACGAGATCGCCACCTCCCGCCCGGTGGCGGCCGAGGCGCTTGTCCGCATCGCCCAGCTCTACGGGGTCGAGAAGGAGATACGCGGTCGTTCGCCTGACCAGCGCCGCGCCGCACGGCACGAACTGAGCATGCCCATCGTCGCTGATCTCCGCCGGTTCCTGGAGGCCAGCCTCGCCAGGACCAGCAACAAGGGCAAGCTCGCCGACGCGATCCGTTATGCGCTTACGCGCTGGACCGGGCTCAGCCGCTTCCTCGACGATGGCCGTATCGAGATCGACTCCAACACCGTCGAGCGAGCGATTCGCCCGCTGGCTCTCAACCGCAATTATGCGAAGCGCAGGATTATGCGCAGGTGCTCCCGGCGGACCCAGATATTACGCTGGCCCCGCCGCCCCGAACTTCACATAATCACAATGTCTGCAGAAAGCTCATCAGGTAGTCGGAGGCACGGAAGCGACCCGGCGTGGCGGTTCCTGGTTGCAGCTTCATCAGGGCTTGTTCCTTCATCGCGAGATCCGCTTCCACATACATGTGCGTCGTCGCGGTATCCTCGTGTCCGAGCCACAGTGCAATGACGGTAATATCGACCCCCGATTGAAGCAGGTGCATTGCCGTCGTGTGTCGAACCGTATGGGGAGTGACCGGGCGCTCAAGGAGTCCCGGATACTTGCGCCCTGCAATTGCGACGGCGAGGCCCAAACGCTGGGTGACGTTTGAGCGAGTCATACGGCCACCGCTACGGTTGGGGAACAGGATGCTATCGCCAGCGGGATCCCCGATCTGGCGGCGCCAGGATCTGATGAGTGCGGCTGTCGGTCGCCAGAGCGGCACACTACGTTCTTTGCGACCCTTACCGCACAAATGCACTGCGGGTTGCCCTTCCAGCACAACATCCCGACAGCGGATGCCGATCATCTCGGAAACGCGGGCACCAGTATTGTACATCATGCTGAAGAAGGCGCGGTCACGTTGGCCGGCCCAACTGGACCGGTCAGGCGCTTCGATGATGGCGATGACCTCGGATCGTGAGAGAAAGCCGACCAATGGCCGATCGAACCGCTTGAACGGTATCGCCAACGCCCGCTCGATTGTGGCCAGCGACGCAAGGTCGTAATGCGATGCATATTTAAGGAACGTCCTGATTGCAGCGAGACGTGCATTGCGGCTTCGGACGCTGTTGCCTCGGCCCTTCTCCAGATGATCAAGGAATGCGAGCAACAATGGTGCGTCGAGATCGGACAATGTGATAGCGCTTGGCGTTCGACGAAGCACTGTAGCCGCATAGTTGAAGAGCAGGCGCAGAGTATCCCGATACGCCGCGACGGTCTGCGCGCTGACCGCGCGCTGTTCCGTGAGATGATCGAGAAAGAATCGCTGCACGAGCGTCGGCAATGAGAGAGGCGCATGTTCAGCCACGGCCGCTCTCCCCGAATGCATAATCTTCGAACCGGTCGCCTGCGATAGCCATCAGATCCGGGATGCCGGTCAAATACCAATATGTATCGGATACCTTTGTGTGGCCGACGTAAGTCGAGAGCGCCGCGATCGCGTTATCGATATCGGCACCTTCGGCTTGCCACCTCTGGATGCGCCGACAGATAAATGTATGCCGGAGATCATGGATGCGGACGTCGGGATAGGCCCCCCGAGCGACGATCCCCGCCTCGTTGCGCAACCTCTGGAAGGTCCAGTGCACGGCGCGCGATTTTAGCGATCGTGTCGGCGTCGAGACGAAGAAGGCATCTTCCTGCTCACGTGGCAGGAAACGATCTCGCACGGCCACATAGTCGGCGAGCGCAGCCGCGACGGTTGGATGGAAGGGCACGTGCCTTGACTTGCTGAACTTCGTCATCCGAACGGTCAAACATCGACTCCCGAGGTCCACATCGGCGCATCGCAGCTTGATCGCCTCAGACACACGCAGGCCGGTTGCGGAGATCAGACCGAAGAAAGCCTCGAACGCTGCGGGGCGCAGGCTGCCTTCCGGATCGAGATGTCGTGCCGCTGCAAGCAGCGCCATGACCTCGTCCTCGGTGTAGATATGCGGGGTGGCCCGGCGCTGGGACTTGCCGAATATCCGGGTCTGCGGAAACTCCGTGGCCGGATCCATCCGCAACAGGTAGGTGGCGAAGGGTCGGATAGCATCGAGCCGACGCGCCCACGCCCTCGGTTCATGGGTACGAGCATGACCCTTTGCCCATTCGATCGCGAGATCTGTCGTTAGGGAACCTTGATGGCCAGAGCCGTCGAAGAATCTGGCGAAGGAATGAAGCTGGCTGGCACCCGGCCCGGTATCGAGAAACCCTAATGCTCGCCGCTCGGCGAGATAGGCCTCGGCTTGTGCTGTCATAGTCGTCATCATCACGCCCTCCCTGGCCAAGGCAGAGCCACAGCCGACAGGCGATCAAGATCGATCTTGGTGTAGATCTTCGACGTGTCGAGGCTGCGGTGACGCAGAATATCGGCGATGTGCTTCATGGGCGTGCCGTCGCGGAGCAGACGGCTCGCGATGCTGTGACGCAGGACGTGCGGATCAGTCCGATCCCACCCGCAGCGTGCGAAAGCCGCGATTACCGCATGCTTGGCGACGCCAGCCCTGATCGGGACGTCATACGGCGCGACATGGCGAACGAAGATCGCGCGGTTGTGGGTCTTCGGTCGTTCATGGCGCAAATAATCTGCGATCGCGTCGCCGGTGGCCACCGGCAATGGAAGGCTATCGGTAAAATGCGTCTTGGTCCTGGCTATCCGAATGATCCCATTCCGCCAGTCTACGTCGTCGAGCCGAAGCTTTATGACCTCGGAGCATCGGAGCCCAAGGTCGGTGACGCATCTCACCATCGCATATGCGCGTCGCCAGGAGGGCAGATGATCGTCGAATGATGCGAGAACCGCGTCAATTTGGGCTGGAGACAACACATCGGGCAACCCCGCCAAGCGCCAATGCGCGGCGCGCGGGATCTCACGCAAGAGTCCAGCGACATCGTCGCCCAACATCTTGCGAAACTTCAGATAGCAGCCGACTGCGCCGCCAGCGACGCGCACGGCACCAGCACTCCAACAACGGCCTTCGCCCAGGACAAACCGTCGAACAAGGGCTGGCTCGAGCTTCTCAGGGGCAATCGCGCCATCGCCAAACCGCTCGAGGAGCAGTCGGCGAACGATATGGATCCGCTGCCGCCGTGTCGTGTCCGCCAGACCACCGACATCGAGCATGTGGCGATCGAAGGCCTCCAGTTCACCGCTGATGTGATCCCTCTGCTCCGCAGCCCGAATCTGGCCCTCGATGCGAAGCACATGCAGCAGATGCCGGATAGCGACGCGCAACTCGCGGCGCACTTTGCGAACCGGCGCAGTGCATGTGCAAAATGGTAGGTGTGCATCCAGGAACTGGCGCTGCGCCACCTCATCTATCTGGGCGAGGTTGATACCTTCATCGGTTACCCACTTCGCGAAGTGGGCAACGCATGCAAAATACACGCGCGCTGTGTTGGGATGATATCTGCCCGCTCGAAGATAGCTGACATACCCCTCTTCGACGGGCGCGAAGACACTGCTCGCCAACCAGCGACGCGGCTCCGGCTGCAATAGATCAGACTTCATGACAGGGCTCCTCTCCAGATGGTGGGTGGAGAGGATGCGGTATTATGTGCAGCGGGAGTTAGTCATGCTGCAGCGCGTGCGGCGCAAAGCCGAGAGCCACATAGGTCACTGAATGGCGAACTGCGCATAATCCTGCGCTTCGCATAATTCCTGTTATGGAAAGGTATGCATAAACGGAAGAACGCTCTCTTCGCCGGATCGGACGATGGCGGCGACCACTGGGCCGTCATCGCTACCCTGATCGAGACCGCGAAGCTCAACGACGTCAACCCGCACACTTGGCTTGCCGATACCCTCCAGCGCCTTGCAGGCGGCCACAGCAGTGCCGCACTCGATCAACTCATGCCCTGGTGTGCAACGACAAATTCGGTAGCCGGGTGACGACAAACGAGATGGCCGGATTTCATGGTTCGAAACGAAAGCGATAGCTGCCTTTTGAATGCCTGATGGCTTTGGCGATGGCCTTATTGTTGACGTCGAGG
>JBPPMC010000053.1:0-12767 GCA_051305835.1 Sphingobium sp. | reverse complement strand
CGGTTGCCGCTGCGCAGCCAGCCATACAGCCGGGCGCGCCGCCGATGTCTGCTCCCGAAGCTGCTCCGCCGGCTCCGCCCGCCCCGCCAGCAGCGGATATCGGCTATCTGTCTGCCGGAATGTTGGTCGATCGCTGTTCGGAAACATCATCGGCGAGCACGTCCTATTGCTTCGCCTATATTGCGGGCGTGAGCGACGCGATGCGCGCATATGAAATCTGGCTCAATACGCGCGAATTCTGCCCACCGGCCGGTCAGTCGCAGAGCGACTTGCGCCGCGCATTCGTGGGATTCGTGTCCGCCTATCCCAGCAACAGGACCGGACAGGCGGCGTCGGTCGTGGTCGTGTCGCTCAAGCAGACCTTCCCTTGCGGCCCTGATCCGGTTGCCCCGGCTCCAGCGCCTCCGGTCCCATCGTCGAACCGCTAACGCTTCATCTGTGAAATTTTGATCGCAGGTTGCGTAGGGGAATAGTCGCCACGAAGGACAGATGGGCCATGGCGTAGGTCAGTGCGAAGCCAGCGATGATCATGGCGATCTTCGTGCCATTGTCGGCCGAGGCGATCTTGACGCCCGACCACCAGTAATAGGCGTGCACCGGCTCCATGTGCCACAGATAGGCACCATAGGACAGCACGCCCATTTTGCGCAAAATCGGCATTTCCAGCACTCGTATCGCCAGCGAGGCGCTGTCGCCGAACAGCCCGTAGAACAGTACGATCATGGCAATGCCCTGCACGCTATACCGGTATGTCTCCCGAAACCCGGCGTCGCGCACCACCAATGACATCAACATTAATGCGCCCGCCGCGGCGATCGCCAGCCAGCAGGGCAGGAAACCCTTTAGCCGGAACGGAAAGCGGTAGAACAGGAACGCCGTCAGGCATCCATAGGCGATGCTGTCCATCCGCGTGTCGCTGGCGCGATATGTATAGGGGTTCTGCGTGCCCTCCTGCAGAAAGCCGAAGGGCGCGCCGTCCTGTACGATATGCAGACGCCACAGCAGGCAGCCGACGCAGATAGCGATCAGCGCGGCGAGGAGCGCGCGGGGTTTATTGCCAAGGAACAGCATGATCAGCGGGAAGGTCAGATAGAAATGTTCCTCGACCGCCAGCGACCACAAATGCGACCAGCGGATGCGGGCATCCGTAAATGCCTCGGCATACATCGCATAATAATTGGTGGTGTAGGTCGATGCGACGACCACATCCGTCAATTTGACGGGAAAATACAGCCACCCGATCGCCGCGCTGACCAGGATAAGGAAGAACAGTTCCGGGCTTAGCCGCAGGAACCGCCGCGCATAAAAGTTCTTGAGTGAAATCGTCCCGCGCTTCTCCTGCTCCTTCAGCAACAGGCCGGTGATCAGAAACCCGCTCAAGAAAAAGAAGATCGTGACGCCGAGGCCGCCGGGAACCGCGCTATCGAAGCCATAGTGCGCCACCATGACCAGGCTGATGCAGATGGCGCGGATGCCATCGAGACCGGGGATATACCCGCTCGACGCCGTGGGGCGGGCACGCGGTAGGTCGCCGATCGAGAGACCTTCACCTGTAATTGCCGTGCTCATCAAATCCCCCGGAAGATCAACATGCCGGTCAGACAGATTCTCATTTTGGCGCGATGGTCGTCGTGGTCTGGATGGCTTTCAGCATGCCGGGCACCCACGCGCCATTCTTGTAGAGGTTGAAGCCGTTGACGTACGACCAGGCACAATTCTGAACGCCGATCGAGGCGAATGCGGCCGAGACCGTGCCGTAATATTTCACGCGTTCGGCAGGCTTGATGCTGGCGTCATCGATCGCGCCATATTCGCCGAGGAATGGCACCCGCCCGGTACGATCCATGTAAGCTTTCACGGCGGCAACGCGCTCGTTGATCACAGCGCGGTCAGTGTTGAGAAACGCGCGTCCCCGCGCATATCGATTAATGGTCCACTTGGCGCCCTGATGCGTGAACTCCTTGGGATCGTACATATGCACCGTAGGCACGAGATAGGGATCATCGGGCATCTGTAGCGAGGCCAGCGAGTCGACACGGCTGCCCAGATTGCCGGCCACGATGACCGGGCGGGTGGGATTGGTCTTGCGGATCGCGGCAAGGGCAGGGCGGTAGACCGTCCAGACGCTCACCTTGTTCCACAATCTGTTGGTCGGTTCGTTCAGCAATTCGAACCACAGACCCTTGGGCGCGTCCTTGAAAGTCTCCGCGATCTGACGCCAGATCGCAGTGAACCGGGCCGTCTCCCCCTCCGGGTCGTCCATCATTTCCCGGTAGGCGTGAACATCGATCATGACGTTCAAACCCGCATCGAGTCCGGCGTCCGCCATGCGTTTCACGCGCGCCATATAGGCGGGATCGATAGTATAGGGTGGCTCGTCCCTGGTGTGTGCCGAGAAGACTATAGGCAAGCGCACCGTGCGAAAGCCGCCATCGCGAATGATCCTGAAGTCCGATTCGCGAATGGGCCGTCCCAGATCGCCTTCATTCGGGCGTTCCATCATGCCGCCCATGTTGATGCATTTGCCAAGCGGCAGCGCAATGCCAGCACGAGGTTTGGCCGCTGGCTTGAGAGTATAGCCATAGGCCGTCGGGCCGCTACGACTTGCGGTTTCCGCCTCCGCCTGCATGCATGCTGCCAGAGGCAGGGCTGCCAGCGAAAGAGCGGTACAGCGCATAGACAATGAAGCCCTCATCATTGTCCCGCATCCGCCGCAAGTTGGGCTGGCGCGGGTGTAGACGGTGCCGGACGCGCACCGATCACCCAGCGTGTCGTTGGCAGAGCGCTGACGGCAGGGGGTGGCGGCACTGCGGAAACCTCCCCGACCGTGTCGGCGGTCGGCCGCTTTGTCGCGAACGGCAGAATGGAACGCTCGATGCGTGCCGGCGGAGCAACGGTCGTGCTATTGGGGTCCATCGCGCTGATGAACGCGGGCATCCCCGGGAGCTTGGTTCCCTCCAGGGCGCCGGTCCTGCGATCGATCAACGGCTCCGCTCCGGCATAACGCGCGTTGAAAGCGGAGGGGCGGCCCTCGCCGCCGGGCCAGCGGTAAAAAATATGTGCGCCGACGATCGCCGCCTTCGCCAAAGTCGGCGCCCAATAAGGCGCGACATAATCCGTGTGGTAATGCGTTGCCCAACCGACCGGGCCGTAGACATATCCGGCGAGCGCTGCGCTCGCGACGGAGCGTGCTTGCGCCCAGAGCCGCTGATTAGGTTCCCGCATCAATGCGCCGTCGCAGGTGAAGGTGAATTGGCAACCCGTCTTACGCTCGGACCCCTGAAACACGACGCCGCAGACACTATGCGGAAATGCGGGATGGCGGGTGCGATTGAGAACGACCTGCGCAACCGCACGCTGTCCGTCCACGCTTTCGCTCGCCGCCTCATAATAGACGGCAGCGGTCAGGCAATCGAGCGACCGGAGCCAGTTCGTTCCATCGCCGAGCGGCACGTACATCGCTGACGCGGCAGGATTTGGAGCAGCGGAAATCGGCATCGCTGCATTGACCGTTTCGGCTTCCTTCGAGGAGATCGGTCGCAGCGCGGCAGGCGCGACGACAAGCGCCTCGACGTTCTGCGTAATCTGTTGACGATCTATCCGATTTGGCAGGGGGTTGGGCACCGAACGCTGCGCCATCACGAACCACGCGGACAGCAGCAGACAGAGAACGACACCCGCTGCGAACGTGATTAGCGTTACCGGAACCCTTCCGACGCGCCCGTGGTGGCTGTAGTGATCGACGATCAAAAGAGCTTAATCCCTGCAATCATGGGCGGACACATAGGGCATTTTACCTATTTCATGAAGTGACATATGCTGCACTGCAATGTAGGCGTCCCGATACGATGCACAGTTGGCCGCAAATCTTTCGTTCTTGAAACGGGATTGAGAGACGGCCCAATGGAGCGCGGAGACACCATGATAAAATCCAAAACGGACCTTACCCGGTATTTGCAGGCAGATCTGGCCAAGGCTGGAATCTCGCAATGGCGGCCATGGATGGCCATTCGCTATCCGCTTCTACGATACCAGAGGATGTTGCGGAAAACCGAATATGCCGTGAACTGCGCGCGTGGTCCGTTGCGCAAGCCCTATGTTTTCCTGCGGCAGTTTTTGTTGCGGCGGGCGGGTATCAGGCTGGGTTTTACGATCCATCCCAACATCTTCGGGCCGGGGCTGTCGATTGCCCATTGGGGTACGATCGTCATCAATCCTCACGTTCGAATCGGCGCGAATTGCCGCATTCATCCGAGTACCAGCATCGGCGAGTATAATGGCGGCTCCCCGCAGTTGGGCGACGATTGTTATATCGGTCCCGGAGCCAAGCTGTTCGGCCCGATCATTTTGGGCGACCGAGTGAAGATTGGCGCGAACGCCGTCGTCACCAAATCATTTCCGTCCGATGTATCCTTGAGGGGCGTGCCTGCGAAGATCGCGGCATCGGGCGAGCGAAGCGACTAATCCTTAAGTTCCCGAGCCACGGCGCGCGCGATCAGGGCGTGTGCATAGGGTGACCAGTGCGCGTCCAAAGGTGCGCGGTCGAACGGGATGTGGTGCAACGCCCAGTCTGCCCGGAACAGCGGGGTTGTATCCACGACCTTCATCCCGGCCTGCCGCGCCATGACGGCCAGCGCAGCCCGCGCCCGCGTATCGCGGTCCGCGCAGCCACCGGTATCGGCCTTGCCCAGATATATGGCGGGCCGATCGGCATCGAAGACCAACACCACTTTACGCGGCTCAAGCCTCAGTGCCGTTGGCAACTGCGCCACCCAGTCTTTCAGAAGGCGCTGATCTTCGTTGGAAAGCGTGGCAGGTCCGCAAACTGGCTTCGGCGTCTCTTCAAATCCGGACTTGGTTATCAGCGCAGGGGTCGCTTTCAGATTGATGCGCGCATAGCGGACGAGCGCAATGCTGCGCGCTATCTTCGCGAGCTTGCCCGACTCCCGCTCTGGAACAAGCCGGATCAGCGAATCATTCTTGGCCCATCGAAAAATGCCGGAGTCTGAGTTGAAGCCCTCGATGAAATCGCGCGCAACGATCGAGACGACAGCGAACTCCGGATGATAGTCACGCCCGATCAACTCTGCGATGCCGAGATAGTGCGGAAGGCTGACGCCGGACGTCCCGAAATTATAGACGCTGTCGGGTCGGCGCGCCATATCCTGTGCCAGCCGGGCCTGAAGCATGTCGGCATAGGGGTTCATCATCCCCTCGATATAGCTGTCGCCAATCACGACGCCGACCGATGCGCCTTTGCGATAATCGAACGGCGCGACATATCCACGATTGTTGATGTGACCCGATTGGACATTGTCCATCGCCCAGCCGCTGGACGAACGATAAGTGCTGTCGGCCAGCAGATGCCTGGCGGGCCATTCAGGATCAGGCTTCGCACTGATCAGGGCGCTTGGTGTCGGCAGGACGTGCAGCAGCAATTCGGCGGCCAGCAGTGCCGCGATTATGCCAAGGCCCAGGAAGAAAATTCTGCGAAGGATCACTGCCGCCCGCCCTTCAAAAATTGAAATAGATGAAGGCGCTGTTTGCGCGGGATGCCATCACCATTGCCAACCAGATGATGAGGACGATTGCGATGCCGATCGCGGCCATGATGCCGTTCCCGCCGCGCGCCAGCGACCGGTCGGCCGCCGGGGCGATCCGCGTCGATACCAGCGTCTGGCTATTGGGCAGCAGTATGGCGATCAGCGCCAGCATGATAATCAGCGCCCAGTTAGCGCCGGTGCCGATTGCGATGGTGTCGGCGGATACATGGCCTGCCATGGCCTGCAACATTGTCACGGCCTCGCTCACGCTGATGGCGCGGAAGAATACCCAGCCCACGACTACGCCGATCATCGTCACGGCCCAGCCTGCGCCGATCACGATGCGACTGGCGGCCAGATTCGATCCCGCTGTGACTTTCCGCCAGCCATGATTGATCATCAGGTAGGTGCCATGCAGCGCGCCCCAGATCACGAACGTCCAGGCCGCGCCGTGCCACAATCCGCCCAGCAGCATCGTCAGGAACAGGTTGACGTAGCGCCGCGCGTTCCCGCGCCGGTTTCCACCCAGCCCAATATAGAGATAATCCCGGAGGAAGCGCGACAACGTCATGTGCCAGCGCCGCCAGAACTCGATGATGTTTCGCGATTTGTACGGCGAATCGAAGTTGAACGGCAGTTGGATGCCGAACAGCAGCGATATGCCGACCGCCATGTCGGAATAGCCCGAAAAATCATAATAGATCTGCATGGTGTAGGCGAGCGCACCTTCCCAAGCATGCGCCATGCCAATGCTGCCCTGTCCCGCCGTGGTGAATGCCGTGTCAGCTATGCCGGATACGCTGTCCGCCAGCAGCACCTTTTTTGCCATGCCCATCAGCAGGAATGCGGTGCCGATTGCCATCATGCGCAGGCGCGGACGATAAGTCGCCGGATCGGCGAACTGCGGCATCATCTCCGCATGGTGCAGTATGGGACCGGCGATCAGATGCGGGAAATAGGTCACAAACAGCGCGTAGTGAACGGGCCGGAACTCCTTCACCTTGCCCTGATAGGTGTCCACCAGAAAGGCGATCTGGGTGAAGGTGTAGAAGGATATTCCGATCGGCAGCACGACGTTGAGCACGGGCACGGGGATGGCCGCGCTGTTGAGCGTATCGGCGAAAAAGTTGTAATATTTGAAGTAGCCGAGCAGCAGCAGGTCGATGGCGATACAGCAGATCAACACCGTCTTCGCTCGTGGCGTTCCGAGGTGCCGGTATATGCCGACGCCGCCCGCGTAATTCAGAGCGATCGATGCAAACAGCAGCAGCAGAAAAACAGGCGCCCAGTAGCCGTAGAAAAGGAATGACATCGCCGCCAGCCAAGCCGCGGCTGCCTTTGCGCCCAATCCCTTCGCAGCTGCAAAAAAAACAGCCAGAGTGACCGGTAAAAACAGGAAGATAAACAGACCGGATGTGAACAGCATGTCTTTCCCTAATGCGCCCTCAGGCCGTCAGAAATGATGCCGATGCCGACCAATGGCAGCGGCCAGCTTTGGCATGTCACTGCTCCAGGACTTTGATTGCACCCGCATATCGGCTGTAACCGGCAATTTCTGATAGTTCAACGTACCCTGGCCCCGTTCTCTTTCACCCTGCCGTGAACGGATCGGGGTGACCGCCTTGGAAACCTATGTTAATGGGGAATTCGCCATCAAGTACAACCAGAACGGAGAAATAGTGTTGCTCAATCTTTTCGCATGCGCAAAAGAACAGGGCATGCGGGTTGGTTTCACAGCTACGTCGGCGGATGTTTATCGGCCGGGCAGTAATATGGTTTTGCGAATTGCCATGCGCGCGGATTGGGCACCTGTTCGCAAAGCCCGACGGCCTGATCCATGCTGATACGGCAGACGCTCCTCTACCTTCCGGCGCAGATCTTGGCGCCACTGGTGCAATTCGCTTCCGTGCTGATCTGGGCGCATTTGCTGGTGCCGTCGGATCTTGGCGTCGTCACGTTGCTGGTGGCGATACAGGAGATTTGCTACGCGGCGTTCTTTGGCTGGTGGGGCTTTTATACTCTTCGGTTCATAGCGAAATATGCTGATCCGACGGAGCGCGTGTCTTTCCTGAAGGCCGAAACGACGGCGGTGCTGGGTTCCGCGCTGGTGCAATCGCTGGTGATTCTCCCGGTGTTGTGGTTCTCGTTCGGGAAGGCTGTCGGGCTGGACGTGATTGCATTGGCCGTCGTCTTCATGATCACGCGATCGCTCAACAATTATTCGGCCGATCGCGCGCGGGCGGAGGCACGCATCCTCCTCTACAGTCTCATTCAGGTCATAGGGCCCGTCGTTGGCTTCCTGTTCGGCCTGTTCTGTATCTGGTATTTCGGCCCTTCGCCGGATGCCGTCCTGGCGGGCTTCATCACGGCGCAACTGATCGGCGTCGCGCTGTCTTTCACGATGTCCGACTTCGGTCGCCGGATCGGCCGGTCGTCGACCGACATCTTCAAGACCGCATTTTCCTTTGGAGGCACGCAGACGACGTCACAGATGCTGGCGATCGTTGCGATGAACGCACCGCGCTTCATTGTGACGCACCAATTGGGGCTGGCCGCCGTCGGCATGTTCTCGGTAGGCTACGGCCTCGGCCTGCGCGCCTCCGCATTTGCAGCGACGCTCGTGACGGCAGGGGCTTATCCGATGGTCGTGCGCAAGATGCAGACCGAAGGACGCGACGCGGCTTTCACACAGTTGCGGCAGAACATGATATTGGTGGCACTGACTGTCGCGCCCGTCACCTTCGGGCTGCTCGGCGTCAACAGATCGGTCGTCGAGCTGCTGGTGGCAGCGCCCTATCGCGAAGTGACGCTGGTCGTGTTGCCGCTCGCCACGATCGGCGGCCTGTTCCGTTACCTGCGCGCGCATACGTCCGATCAGGTTTTCCTGCTCAATCTGCAGCCGCGCATCGGCACTCTGATCGCGGTTTGTGATTTCATTGTCGCCGTTGCATCCGCCTATTTCGGGATCCGCGCCTTTGGAGTGGTCGGGGCCGCATTTGGCCCGATGATGTCCGGCCTGGTCACTTTCGTGGCGAGCTTTACATTGTCGCGCTTCAAATTTGGTTTTCACGCGCCACTGGGCACCTTTGCGCGCATCATTGCCGCCGCCGCTGTAATGGCCGCAGTGATGTGGTGCCTGCCTGTCGCGCGCTCCATTCCAGTTCTGCTGCTGCATGTCGCTTTGGGAGCAGTGATCTACATGATAGGGGTCGGCCTTGCGCTTCCGAACGAAGCACGGTTGGCTGCGGACAAGCTGCTTCGCCGCAGCAACAAGGTTAGGGCCGCCTGATGCCCACGCTCGCTCTCTATATGACCGAATTTGCGTCGGGTGGTGTGCAGCGGATGAATCTCAATCTGGCGCCGCGCTTCATGGCGGCAGGCTTCGATGTGACCTTCGTCGTGCATGAGGCAAAAGGTGCGCTGGTCGATAGCGTGCCGCCGGGCGTAAAGGTGCACTCGCTTGACGCGCCACGCGCTCGCAATGCCGTTCGCCCGCTGGCCGCATATCTGAAAGCGGCGCGCCCCGATATTATCGTGTCTAGTCTGGGCCAGCCGAACCTCATTGCGCTGCTCGCCAATCGCATAGCCGGCAAGCCCAGCAAGGTGATCGTCAGTCAGCGCAACCACCTTACGCGCCAGGCGCGAGAAATGCCGGACTGGCAATATAAGGTGCTGCCGTTTCTGTATCGCCAGTTCCTGCATCATGCCGATGGCATCATCGCGGTATCGGAGGGACTGGCGGACGATCTCGTTGTGATCACCGGTTTGCCGCGCGAACGGATGACCGTCATCTATAATCCAGCGGTGCCGGACGACATCGACGCGCGGGCTGCCGAGCCAGTCGAGCATCCCTGGTTCACGGCAAAACTACCCGTCGTCATCGCCATTGGGCGCATGGTTGCGGTCAAAGACTATGCGACCATGATTAGTGCGGTCGCGCGGGTTCCAGAAGCGCATCTGATGATCCTGGGCGAAGGGCCGCAACTGGGCGAGTTGGAGGCGCAAGTGGCGCAGCTCGGCATCGCGCATCGCGTTGCGTTTTTAGGTTTTCGCGACAATCCGTTTGCCTATCTGGCGCGGGCATCGACGTTCGTTCTTTCCTCCCGGCACGAGGGCTTTGGCAATGTCATCGCCGAAGCCCTTGCGTGCGGCACGCCGGTCGTGACGACGGATTGCGAGTCTGGCCCGGCGGAAATCGTCGACCAAGGCCGCTATGGTCGGCTCGTCCCGGTTGGCGATGTGGCGGCACTGGCGGCGGCTTTGCAGGATTCCTTAACCGAAACGCACGATAAGGCGATGCTCAAGGCGCGAGGGCAGAGCTTTTCTGTAGACCGCGCTGCCGACGCTTATCTTTCGTTGTTCAGAAAGCTGCTCAATCATGAGTGAAGATTATGCAACAGTCATGGAGGCGGGGCGCTCGATCTTCGGCATTTCCTTCAGCCGCACCAGCCTCGACGAACTGGTAGACGAACTTCTGGCGCCGCCAGAGCGGGGTCAGGGCGCGCGTCTGGTGGTAACGGCTAATGTTGATCATGTCGTGCAACTACGCCAAAATCCCGGTCTTCAGGCGGCCTATGCGCATGCGTGGCGGCGGACGATTGATGGATTTCCAGTGTATCTCTATGCGCGTGCGCGTGGGGTGGGCGTTGAGGAGAAGGTGACCGGCGCCGACCTGTTTCCCATTTTGATGGAGCGCTTCGACGCGGCGCGACATCGCCCGTTCTTCGTGTGCGCTGACGAGGGTATCGCGCAGGGCTTGAAGCGTTGGCTGATCGCGCGGGGCATGTCGGCCGAGGCCATCGGCTATGCCGTGCCGCCCTTCCGGTTCGAACAGGACGAAGCCTATAGCGACTGGCTGGCCAATGCGATCCGCACGCACCGCACCACGCACTTGCTGTTCGGGGTAGGGTGCCCAAAATCGGAGATCTGGATCGATCGGCACCGCGACAAGGTAGGCGACGTTTATGCGTGCGCCGTCGGCGCAGCCCTGGCCTTCTTCACGGGCTTCCTGACGCGGGCGCCGTATCCCGTACGTCGGGCAGGATTCGAGTGGCTATGGCGCGCCTTGCAGGAGCCAAATCGCCTGCTCAAGCGCTACTTCTTCCATTCCTGGGGCTTTGTGGCGGCCGTGGCCGATGATTTGCGCAAGCCTGCATCGGCCGTGGATCAAAGGCTATGATCCACTTGGAAAGTCCCCAGGATTAGGCGTTAGCCACCACCTGCAACTCGGTCCGCATCTTCCGATGGTCCCCGTAAAGCCGCCCCAGCAACTTTGCAGGGCTATAATCCGCCACGGCATCGGCAACCTGGTTTGTGGTGATCGCGGATTCGGCGATTTTCTGGCCAACGTCGCGCAGCCGCTGCGCCATGATCTCGATCTGATTGGTGCCGCGGGGCACCAGATAGCCGCTGCGGCCGTCGTGAATCACTGCCTCCAGCTGTGGCAGATGCAGCGCCACCACCGGGCGGCCCGATGCCAGGAATTCCATGACGGAGCGCGGCATGCCTTCGAAGTCGGAGGTCAGAAGACCCACATGCAAAGTGGCGAGGATAGCGGCCAGTCCCTCTGTATCCTGCCGCCCGTGCAGCACCGTGCAATCCCGAATGGCCTCGAATTCAGGAAATTTCTCCACGTCGCCGTCGCCGATATAGTGGAATATGATGTTCGGACATAATTTGCGCGCTTCCGCAATGACGCGGAACATGATGTCGGGGCGTTTGAAGTCGTCCATGCGACCCGTGTAGCCGACATGCAGCTTCCCATCCGTCATCGTGGGCAATGGCGTCGTTTTGAAAATCTGCGGGTTTGCCCAGGTCGGTAGCGTGCCGATCTTGTGGGCATGGCGCGGATAAGTGGTCTTGAGCCGGGCGGACAAATCATCGTTCACGCAATAAAAGCTGTAGGCGCGCGACAGCGAGAAGCGCTCGGACAAATCCTTGATCCACCAGAAGCGCTTGAGCAATGAGCTCATCTGCTTGCCCTTGACCATGCCGTCGTGCAGCATCTGCACACTCGGCACGCCGAACGCCGCACCCAGTGGAGCCAGTTCTATGCGTCGCAAGTCAACGGAATAATGCCCGCCTCGCAGAATTTGGCGCAACGTCGTGTAACGGCGCAAGCATGCCAGCGTGAACCGGATGGTCACCGCATCGCTCAGCCTGCGCGCGTACACATTCGTATCCGTTTCCGGCAGACGCATCACCGGCAGAAACAATATTGTGCGGCCTCTGAAACAGATCTCTGTCGGCTTACCCAGCTCCAGATCGCCAAAACCGTCCACCCCGATGAGTAGGAGATTCATATCCTCCGGGTGATAGGTAATGTAATCGCGGACAAAGGTTTCGATCCCGCCAACCTTGCCGCCACGAGGGTCGAATGGGTGGATCAAGGCGACATTGAACTGTTTTGCGCGCGGCTCTTTAAACATCCCGTGATCCAGAATGGCTGAATTCATGTGAAGCTGTCCGTTCATTTTTTAGTGCGCTTTTGCGGCGTCCCTATGCACATCGCCGATGACGATGGCCCCAATTCCCGTCAAATGTTTCCACATGTTAGAAACTGGCCCGCTACGATGCCGTCTTGTTGTGCATCGCACAACCACTAACTTAAGATAGAAATGGGCGGGCCTCATATAAGGCACGGCATGTCGTATCACAGTGGGGCAGAAGGCACTTTCAGCCCCTTTGCGGCGGCAGTATGGGGTCGTCATTACCCCGAACGCCATCGCGATTGACGCGACCAAATCGCGCGCTGCCCGGGGCCGGATCGTTCCTCTGCGTCAATGTAAGCATCAACACGAGTGTCTGGCTCAGCAGCAACGATTTCGATCCCAAAGATAGCGATCCGATCGTCACGATCATGAACAGCACCGCGATGTAGAAGGCCGATCGATCCTTTCCCCGTGCAGTGCCGAACATCAGGGTAGGCAAAGCGATCATCATCGGGATCGTGGCCAGCAAACCATATGTGACTATGAGTGCTATCCACGAGACTTCGAAGCCTGCGGGCGTATTGAAAAATGTCATGAATGTCTGGCGTTGGCTGACTGTGATGCCGGTGAGAAGGTCTTGCGGGCTGAGCATGCTCAGCACTTGTACGGCGCTGTCGCGCGTCTGCGAGCTACCCGTGTCGTTAGTGAATCGGTCGAGTGTTGCGTCGATAAAGGGGATAGGCAGAAAGACCAGGCAAATCCCGAGGATCACGACGATGATGGGCAGAAGGCG
>JBPPMC010000025.1:0-7880 GCA_051305835.1 Sphingobium sp. | reverse complement strand
TATGGTGGCCGCGAAGTGTGGCCGCTGGTGGAAGGCGGCAAGGGCGTTGCGGCGACCAACCATATGAGTTCGGGCGCCTGGGCGGCGGCTGGCGGCATTGGTACGGTCTCTGCCGTGAATGCGGACAGCTATGACGCGGCCGGCAAGATCATCCCGCAAATCTATCACGCCAAGACTCGCCGGGAGCGTCATGAAGAATTGATCGACTACGCCATCGAAGGTGCGGTCGAGCAAGTGAAGCGTGCCTATGAGATTTCGAATGGCAAGGGCGCTATCAACATCAACGTGTTGTGGGAAATGGGCGGCGCACAGCGTATCCTGCATGGGGTGCTGGACCGGACGCGCGGCATGGTTGCAGGCGTTACCTGCGGCGCTGGCATGCCCTATAAATTGAGCGAGATCGCGGCGTCCTACAACGTCAGCTATCTCCCCATCGTATCCTCCGGCCGTGCTTTCCGTGCGCTATGGAAGCGCGCTTATAGCAAGGCTGCCGATTTTCTCTCGGCCGTGGTGTACGAAGATCCCTGGCTCGCCGGCGGCCACAACGGCCTCTCCAACGCGGAAGATCCCCGCAAACCGGAAGATCCCTATCCGCGCGTGAAGGCGCTGCGTGACACCATGCGCGAGGGTGGTATCTCGGACAATGTGCCAATCGTGATGGCTGGCGGCGTCTGGGCGCTTCGGGACTGGAACGACTGGATCGATAATCCTGAGCTTGGCACGATCGCCTTCCAATTTGGCACGCGTCCGCTGCTCACGCAGGAAAGCCCGATTCCGCAGGAGTGGAAGGATCGCCTGCCGCTATTGCAGGAGGGTGACATTCTCCTTCATCGTTTTTCGCCCACCGGCTTCTATTCGTCGGCCGTGCGCAATCCGTTCCTGCGTCACCTCGAATCCCGTTCCGAGCGGCAGATCGCCTTCAGCCTGGAACAAGCGGGCGATCATACGCATCAGCTTGATGTCGGCGTAAAGGGCAAGAACTTCTGGGTGACGCGCAATGACCTGTTGCGTGCGCGCCAGTGGTTTGGCGAAGGGTTTGTCAGTGCGTTGAAGACGCCGGACAATACGCTGGTTTTCGTGACCGATGAAGATAAGGGCATCATCCGCAAGGATCAGGCCGATTGCATGGGCTGCCTGTCACAATGCGCCTTTTCCAGTTGGATGGATAGCGACACCAACTCGACGGGCCGTCTTGCCGATCCGCGTAGCTTCTGCATCCAGAAGACGTTGCAGGATATCGCCCATGGTGGACCAGTGGATCAGAACCTGATGTTCGCAGGCCATGGCGCTTATAAATTCGGGAAAGATCCATTCTACTCGAATGGGTTCGTGCCGACCGTCAAGCAACTGGTCGACCGCATTCTGACGGGCGATTGATCGAATGGCGGATATCCCCGGATTGGCCGTGCTGCGGTATGGAACCCCGCATTATGATGTTGTGCGGCCCGGCCAGTTCGTTTTGTGCGCGATCAGTGGCGAGCGTATTCCGATCGACGGTCTGATTTACTGGAATTCCGAAGCCCAGGAAGCCTATCGGGGCGCGGAGGAAGCTACACAGGGTTTTCTGCGTCGGCGGGGATAAGCTGGAAGTCGTCGGCCTCGTAACCGCAATAGAAAGCGCGGGTTAGATCCAGCCTTCCAGCACTTGATCCGGTGGACGATGTCCATCCACCCAAGTGCGGATATTCGCGATTACCTTTGCGCCCGTAGCGTCGCGTCCCTCGATCGTTGCCGATCCAACATGGGGCAACAGTACGACATTCGATAGAGCCAGTAGGCGCGGATCTACGGCTGGTTCGTGCGCGTAGACGTCAAGACCCGCCCCGGCAATGCGCCCTGCAGCCAGCGCATCGACCAAAGCCGCCTCATTGGTGATTTCGGCGCGAGAGGTGTTGATGAAATAGGCGGACGGCTCGATCAATCCGATGCGCCGTGCGTCGATCATGCCCCGGCTATCGGCATTGAGCGGGCAATTGATCGAGATGATGTCGCTCGTCTCCAGCAGCATGTCCAGGTCGGCATGCCAGAGTGCGCCCGTTTCCCGCTCCACAGTCTCGGGCAGTCGATGACGGTTGTGATAGGAGATGGACAGACCAAAGGCCGCTGCGCGCCGTGCTACGGCCTGACCGATGCGGCCCATGCCGATGATGCCCAGCCGCTTGCCGCCGATTCGGTGCCCCAACATGGCCGACGGACTCCAGCCCGCCCAAGTGCCCGACCGCACCAGTTTCTCGCCTTCTGCCAGCCTGCGAGGGACCGAAAGGATGAGCGCCATCGTCATGTCGGCAGTGTCTTCGGTGAGGACGCCGGGCGTATTGGTGACAATGACGCCCTTGGCCCGCGTGGCGCGCAGATCGATGTGATCGACTCCGCTGCCGAAACTGGCGATCAGTTGCAGACGGTCCGACGCGCCTGCGATCAATTCTGCATCGAGATGATCCGTCACGGTCGGCACAAGAACGTCGCACTGGGTAAGCGCCTGTGCCAGTTCCGCACGTGTCATCGGTGCATCTTCATCGGGAAAGCGCGTGTCGAACAACTCGCGCATCCGGCTTTCGACAGACGTGGGCAGTCGGCGCGTCACGATAACTGTGGGCTTTGCCGGGCGTGGTCTTTTGGCCATGCGTTGCCGCTATGCCGGGGTACGAAGGACGTCAAGCGCTTATGGATATGACGGCGGGTTGAACCGAACCGCGCCCAGTGGCAATCAGGCAGAACGATGAGCAAGAAAACAAGGACGCCGCCGATGGTGGGATCGAACGGGATTGGTCAATGGGGCGCGGCATTGCTGGCTTCGGCCATGCTCCTGCCGATGCCCGCCACCGGGCAGTCGCGCAAGCCGGTTCCCTATTGGGCATCCATTTCGGAACCGGAGGCGCGGATGCGGGTCGGTCCTAATCTGGATTATCCGAGCAACTGGGTATATCGCCGACGCGACTTGCCAGTGAAGGTCGTGCAAGTGCTGGGGAACTGGCGCAAGATCGAGGACAGCAGCGGAACGCAGGGCTGGATGCATGTCCGCCTGCTTAGTGATACGGCAACCGCCATCGTAACGGGCGGCATCACTGAAATGCGTGGCAAGCCCGATGATGATGCGAAGCTGTTGTTCAGGGTGGAGCCGGGCGTCGTTGGTCGGGTGTCGGATTGCGGATCGGGCTGGTGTGCGCTGGACGTGGCTGGGCGGAAAGGGTTCGTGCGTGCGGACAGCTTGTGGGGAGCAGTCAAGTAGGGCCGGTGTCAGCCAAGGCATCCATATCCAACACAGCCATGTAAGAGATCGAGAATTGAGCAGTTTGCGCTACGCCTCCATAGCCTGCCTTTTCCTTCTGACCAGCACCGCCGACGCAAGGCCGTCCGCGCCAGCCGGGATCGTCAAAGTTCGCCTGGTCACGTCGGCTGGGCCAATTACCCTGGCACTCGATGCCAGGCATGCGCCCCGTACAACGGCGAACTTCATGGCCTATGTCGATGACGGGCGTCTGAATGGCACGACTTTCTATCGATCCGCGCGGCGCAAGAGCAATCCGGCCACCGGTTTGATTCAGGGCGGTATCGACACCAACGCACGCCGCAGCTTGCCGCCTGTAGCGCATGAACCCACCAACATGACCGGTATTGGTCATAAGGATGCCACCATATCCATGGCGCGCGGCGGCAAGCCCGGTACGGCTATGGGTAATTTCTTCATCACCATCGGCCCGATTGTCAGCATGGACGCGCGTGGCGATTATCCGGGATATGCGGCGTTCGGGCATGTTGCGGCGGGCATGGACGTCGTGAAGAAGATCCTCGCCATGCCGACGGGGGGCGGGGAAGGGCCGATGCGCGGCCAGATGCTCTTTCAGCGCGTCCGCATCATCAAGGCCGAGCGGCTAAGTGGTGTGGCCAAACCGACGGGCCAGCCCAAACCGTGGCTGCTGGATATACCGCGCCGGAAACCGACGCCCTAGACTGTCAGGCTCCGGGCCGTCATGCTGAGCGCAATGGCCTCAGCGACCTTGATGCCGTCTACAGCCGCCGACAAAATGCCGCCCGCATAACCAGCGCCTTCTCCTGCCGGATATAGCCCCACCGTGTTGAGGCTCTGGAAGTCCCTGCCGCGCGTGATGCGGATGGGCGAGGACGTCCGCGTCTCAACGCCCGTCATCATCGCGTCGGGATGTGAGTAGCCCGGTATCTGCCGCCCAAAAACGGGGAGGGCCTCGCGCATCGCATCTACTGCAAAGCCGGGCAGGCACTGCGCGAGATCGGTCAGATGCACGCCGGGTTTGTAGGATGGAGTCACTTCTCCCAGTTCGGTAGACGGCGATCCGGCGAGAAAGTCCCCGAGCTTTTGACCAGGCGCGGCATAGGTGGACCCGCCCGCGACATAAGCCAGCGATTCCCAATGGCGCTGCAACTCTATGCCCGCCAGCGGCCCACCGGGATAATCCCGCGCGGGATCGATACCCACGACCAACCCGGAGTTTGCATTAAATTCCTGCCGTGAATATTGGCTCATCCCGTTGGTGGCGACTCGGCCTTCTTCGGATGTAGCGGCCACGACGCGCCCGCCCGGACACATGCAGAAGCTGTAGACTGTGCGGCCGTTCGCGCAATGATGCGACAGGCTGTAGGCGGCTGCACCAAGGTCGGGATGGCCCGCGCAGGTTCCAAAGCGGGCCTTGTCGATCCACGATTGCGGATGCTCGATCCGCACGCCGATCGAGAAGGGCTTTGGTTCGATGAAGATGTCGCGATCGTGCAGCATGTAGAAGGTGTCGCGCGCGCTATGCCCGACCGCCAGCACGACATGATCGGCTTCCAGATAGTCGCCGGTGTGCAGATGCAGACCGCGGACCTGCCGGGTGCCATCGGCCCGCGTATCGACATCGATATCTTCGACCCGATGCCCGAAGCGATATTCGCCGCCGAGGCCTTCTATGGTTTTCCGGATGCTCTCCACCATCGTCACCAGTCGAAACGTGCCGATATGAGGATGCGCCTCGGTCAATATTTCCGGCGGCGCGCCTGCCTTGACGAACTCCGTCAGCACCTTGCGCCCCAGGAAGCGCGGGTCTTTGATCTGGCTGTATAGCTTTCCGTCGGAGAAAGTACCTGCGCCGCCCTCACCGAACTGGACGTTCGATTCTGGATCGAGCACGCCGCGCCGCCAGAGACCCCAGGTATCCTTGGTCCGCTCCCGCACCACTTTGCCGCGGTCGATGATGATGGGGCGCAATCCCATCTGCGCCAGGATCAGCCCGGCAAACAGGCCGCAAGGGCCGGTGCCCACGACGACTGGTCGAACACGCGGCGGCCGTGTGGCAGCCTCCGTCACGAACCGATACTGCGTGTCGGGCGTCAACCGCACATGTCCGTCGCCTGCACATTTTGCCAGCACTGCGGCTTCGTCCAGCAGCGTAACGTCCACCGAATACACCATCAATATCGCGGATTTGCGCCGGGCATCATTGGCGCGCCGGGCGACGTCGAAATCGAGCAATTCCTCTGGCGCGATGTTCAGGCGATCGAGCACCGCCTGGCGCAGTGCTTCCGGGGGATGATCGAGAGGCAGTTTTATTTCGGTGATGCGGAGCATGAAGTGCCCTTAGCGGCAACGGAGCGGCTTCGCCAGCATGCCGCCCGCCATAGCTTTAATCTCTCGTTTCAACTGATTTCATGGCGGACTAACGACTTCCTTAACCGCGTTTGGTCTATCGCTCATGGGATGAAACACGTCCCTGCAAAGCCTTCGATGACAGACGAATCATATCGGCTAAAGGTGTTGGACGACCTCGATCTGCTCGACACCGAACCAGAGCCTGCATTCGACGCGCTGGCGAACCTCGCCAGCCGAATAACAGCTGCGCCTATCGCTATGCTGTCGCTAATCGACGCCGAAAGACAATGGTTCAAGGCCAGATGCGGATTTGAAGGCAGCGAAACATCTCGTGACGTTGCATTCTGCAGTCATGCGATTTGCCAGCCTGATATAATGATCGTGCAGGATGCCCGAGAGGATGCACGGTTCCACGACAATCCACTCGTCACGGCCGAAGGTGGGATCGTATTCTATGCTGGCGTTCCTTTGCTGGTCCACCCGCGCGAAGCCGGAGTACCGGCCGCGATCGGTACGCTATGCGTGATCGATACGGTCCCCAGGGTTTTGTCGGACGATCAGATCGAGGCACTACGCGAACTTGCAAAGGTTGCCGTGACGCTGATCGAGGGGCGACGGCTTGCCCTGCAGGCGGTAAGTCTTGCGCGGCACCAGCAAGTGATGACCTATCAACTAAGTTATGAGCAACGCAAATTCCAGCAGGCGGAGCGCATGGCTGCGCTGGGCTACTGGCGCTTGAACCTCGCTGACGATCAACTGCACTGGTCTGATCAGGTCTACGCGATCCATGGGTTACCGGTGAGCCATGCGCCGCCGCTGACAGGTGTCTATGAATTCTACCCGCCGCATGCCCGTGCCGAGATCGAGGAAGCGGTGAGGCTGATCAGTGAGACAGGCGAGGCCTTCGACATCGAGACCGATTTCTTCACGGCGCAAGGCGCATTGCGCCGCGTGCGCAGCATTGGCGAACTGGAAGTGGCGGACGGCCAGCCGGTTGCGATCTTCGGCGTATTTCAGGACGTGACTGAGCGCTACTGGCTGGAGCAAGGGCTGCGCCGTTCCGCCCATCGCGACGCTCTTACTGGTCTCGCCAATCGCGCTGCTTTGGATGAAGAGCTGGAGGCACGTATCGCAAAAGCCCGTGCCGGCGATAGTGGCTTTGCGGTAATGCTCATTGATCTGGACGGGTTCAAGGCGGTCAATGACGTGCACGGCCATATTGCCGGCGATGAATTGCTTCAGGTTCTGGCGGGCCGTCTTCAAAGCGCCTTTTATGCGGACTGCTTTGTCGCCCGGCTTGGCGGTGATGAATTCGTCGTCATTCCCGATGGGTCTCATGACACGCCCGATCTGGAACAGCGCGCACAGCAGCTACTGCATGATCTGAGTGTGCCAGTGGTTACGAGCGAATGTGAGGCCGCCATCTCTGGCACGATCGGGATCACGTGGCTTTATGGCGAGGATACTCGCCGCGACGTTATGCGCCGCGCCGATCAGGCGCTATATGCTGCCAAGAACAGCGAGCGCGGTACGGCCCGAATATATAGAAGCAGCCGCGTTATTCACCGTCAGGACGCCGATATCCGTAAAGCGGGATGACATAAAAAGGGCGGCCCCGCGCAGGACCGCCCTTTCAAACATCGGAACGCCTCTTTTTAGCGAGGCGTACGACCTGAACCGAATTACTTCAGTTCGACAGTCGCACCGGCGTCTTCGAGCTGCTTCTTGACCTTCTCGGCCTCGTCCTTGCTCACGCCTTCCTTGATCGCCTTGGGAGCGGATTCAACCAGCGTCTTCGCTTCGGTCAGGCCGAGACCGGTAAGGGCGCGGACTTCCTTGATGACGTTGATCTTCTTGCCACCATCGTTGACGAGAACGACGTCAAATTCGGTCTGCTCTTCAACAGCCGGGCCAGCAGCGGCAGCGGCAGGAGCGGCTGCAACAGCAGCGGCAGCCGAAACGCCCCACTTTTCTTCCAGAGCCTTCGACAGGTCGGCGGCTTCGAGAACGGTCAGGGCCGAAAGCTGATCGACCAGTGCATTGATGTCTGCCATGTTACTTCACATTACCTTTCTGGGCGGAGGCTTGAGGCCCCCTTAAACTAGAGTATTTTCGAACGATCGGAGTGATGATCCGCTTACGCGGCATCCTTCTCCGCATAGGCGTTGAAGACGCGCGCCAACTGCGAAGCCGGGGTCTGGATGACCGTTGCGAGCTTGGTTGCCGGAGCTTGGATAAGCCCGATAATCTTCGCGCGCAGTTCGTCCAGAGACGGCAT
>JBPPMC010000011.1:0-10165 GCA_051305835.1 Sphingobium sp. | reverse complement strand
CCACAGGCACCAAGCGGAAGGACCGCCGCCATAACGATAGCCGTTGCAAGCGAGCGGGCCGAAAGAGGGCGCATAAGCCGTGTCCTGTATAAATTCTGGAGCATTTGCGGCATCTATAGGGAAGATGGTGTGGGGAGCAAGTGTCCGTTTCGCGAGGGGGCGGCACCCTCATGAACAACGCCATTCCCATCTGCGCAGCTGGATATCCGCAAATATGTGTGAACTTGGCAACAGCTTGCGGTAAAACGACTCCCGGCCCTAGCCATTTACGCGTTTCGGGTGTTATGCAGTCTCATAGAAAAATCGGGGCGGAAGAGTCGTTTAGGGTCATGAAGATAAAGGGCGCACATTTGGCATCGATCGGCGCGGCTTTAGCTGGCGCGACGCTTGCTTTCTCGCCCGCCATGGGCGCTGCGACGGATTTGCTTGCGCTTCGTAGCAGCAAGCCGGTTTCGCTCGGCAGTCTGGGCAGCATTGGTTCCTTTACCCCCGCGACGCAAGATCCGCGTCTTTCGGCGGCTTATGCCAGCGCCGTCATGAATGGTGGCCACCGGACTTTCCGGTTTACGCCTACCAGCGGTTCGATGAGCGGA
The DNA here is from genome assembly GCA_051305835.1 of Sphingobium sp. Classification (GTDB taxonomy): domain Bacteria; phylum Pseudomonadota; class Alphaproteobacteria; order Sphingomonadales; family Sphingomonadaceae; genus Sphingobium. The sequence continues at coordinate 9,572 of JBPPMC010000011.1, read as the reverse complement.
CGTCGCTCGATCACTGTCCTTGTGCGTGCCAATGACGGTCTGCCCGTGCGCACCGAGCGGACGTTGCCTACCGTCGGGATCACGCCGGTTGCCTTCAATCTGAATGTTTCCGGTGGATGGCGTAAATTCGCCTTGCCTGATTCGGTAGGCCGTAAGGCGCTGGACCCCATCCCCGTCGAGACATCTTCGGCAGCCCGCAACTTCTCCCTCGATCAGACGAAGAAGAAGCAGCGCTTTAGCACCAATGTGTTGGTCGAGAATAAGGGCGACGTAGGAACCGGCGCTGCATCGATCGATGCCGACAAGGGCTATTCGGTTGAAGTAGGCAGCTCCTATTCGCTGTCACGCAACCTGAACGTCACTGCCGGTATGCGGTATAATGGCCGCGTGAGCCGCCTGTCTCCGATCACCGACGAGCGGCAGGATGCGCAGGCTTTGTATCTGGGTACGGTCTTCAAGTTCTGACGCTCTGCGGCAGGTTTTTGGCCGCCAGCTTTCCCTATCAGTGATTCGCTGTAGCTTGGCCTTTATCTGCGAGACCCATTGAGGCTTGCCGCCGATTGGCAACAGCTATCCAACGATCTTTGACCAGACAAGCTTAGCCTAAGCCATAGCTCATCTGCGACTCCCGCCGTCCAAAAACCTGGCATTGCCAAGGCGCCTGTCCTCGCGACATCAACCATGCTCGCATCCGCAATAAATATTAAGTTCCGATACGGGAGTATGAAACATTAGGCAGGTTAATGTGTTAGGATAACTGCGATGTCGTCTCTGACCACGTCGCACCAGTTCCTTTTTGAAAGACTGTCGATGAACCAGATGTCCTTCGACGCGCGCTTCATACCCTCTGCTCCTACGCATGTGGCACTCATCGGGAACGCGATGCCGAGGCGTTGTGGAATGGCAACTTTCACGAATCACTGCAAAGACGCGCTACTGGAGCAATTTCCGGGCATCCGCATAGATCATTACGCAATGGACGACAGCCGGGGCGAGGTTACCTACCCCGCCGACGTGCGTTTGATAGCCGACCAGGATTCACGCGCCTATGCGCGCGCCGCCAAGCAGATCGACGAGAGCGGTGCGGAGGCGATCTGGCTACAACATGAATTTGGTATATTCGGCGGTTCGGCTGGTGACCTCATTCTGCATTTGCTCGCGCGAACGCAACTGCCGCTGGTCACGACCTTTCATACCATCCTTGAGCATCCCAATGTAGACGAACGGCGGGTGATGGATCGTCTGCTGGACCGCTCACGCGACATCATCGTCATGTCGGAACTTGGCCGTGCATTGTTGCAACGTGTCTATGGCGTGGATGACAGCCGCATCAACGTCATACCGCATGGCGTACCCGATCGCCCTCTCGTTGATTCCGGCAGTATGAAGCCGCGCTTCGGCTGGAGTGGCCGCAAAGTGGTGCTGACCTTCGGCTTGCTCGCGCCCGACAAGGGTATCGAGAATATGATCGAGGCCATGCCCGCCATTGTGAAGCATTGCCCGAACGCGCTTTACGTCATCGTCGGCGCCACGCATCCCAATTTGATCCGTGAACAGGGAGAGAAATTGCGCGAGGACCTTGTCGCACTGTCAAAGCGGCTTGGCGTCGCCGAGCATATCCAGTGGATCGGCTGCTATCAGGAGCAGGAGGAACTGCTGGACAGACTCCAGGCGGCGGACGTGTATGTGACGCCTTACATCAATCCTGCGCAGGTCACCTCGGGCACGCTCAGCTACGCCGTCAGCATGGGCAAGGCAGTCGTCTCCACGCCTTACGTCCATGCGACGGAGATACTGGATGACGACCACGGCATATTGGTGCCATTTCGCGATAGCATAGCGATGGCGGACGCCATCATTCGCCTTCTCACGGATGATAAGGCGCGCGAATCCTTTGGCCAGCGCGCCTATGCGCGCGGTCGGGAGATGCTGTGGCGTGAATTGGCGCGCCGTGCTGGCCTGTTGCTGGCGCAGGCGCCCACCGCCTTGCCTGCCAAGCTGCCAATGCGTCGAAAGCCGATGATTTTGGAACCCGATCTCTCCGCGGTTCTGCGGATGAGCGACAGCACGGGCATCATGCAGCACGGTATATTGTCGATTCCCGACCGTCGGCATGGTTACTGTATCGACGATAATGCGCGCGCACTGCTCCTGCTGACGCAAATGCCGGAGATGGAGGAAGAGACGCATGATCGCTGGATGAGCCGCTATGCCGGCTTTGTGCAGCATGCGTGGAATCCGGACAAAGGCCGTTTTCGTAACTTCATGTCCTATGATCGCGGCTGGTGCGAAGACGAGGGTTCAGAAGATAGCTCGGGCCGCGCGATGTGGGCGCTGGGCGTCACTGCACGGGATGCGCCGATGGCGAAGCACCGTGAATGGGCGGCGTATCTTTTCAACGTTGCGCTTGAACCCATGCGCACCATCACATCGCCGCGAGCGCAGGCCTTTGTGATGCTGGGCGCTGCGGCGATATTGCAGACCGAGCCGGGGCATGTGCTGGCAAGAGCGACTCTCGCGGAGTTCGGTGCCAACCTGCTAGCACTGGCGAAGGCTACGCGTCGGCCGGACTGGGTCTGGTTCGAAACGGTGTTGGCATATGACAACCCTCGGCTTTGCGAAGCGCTATTGAGGGCCGGCGCAGTTCTGGATAATGCAGCCTTCATCGCATGCGGTCTTGAAACGCTGGAGTGGATCGGCGCGCAACAGACAGCGCCCGCAGGGCATTTCCGGGCAGTCGGCTGCGAAAGTTTCGGTCAGCCTTACGCATCACCCTTGCCGTTCGACCAGCAACCGCTGGAAGCGCAGGCAATGATCGACGCAGCCGAGGCGGCGTTCGCAGTCGACCCCTCGCACCGTTGGATCGACAGTGCGCATCAGGCATATCGCTGGTATCTTGGCGATAATGACCTGTCGCTGCCGCTTGCGACGCGGAGCGATGGCGGATGTTATGACGGCCTGACCCCTACCGGCGTCAATCGCAATCAGGGCGCAGAGTCGCTTTTGGCGCTTCAACTCGCCTCATGTGCGATGAACAGGCTTTCCCAAGCTGAAATAAACGTGGCAATAGGAGCCGCCAAAGGGGATGAGATCATCCCCGCCTGACGATGGATGATCTCCTTTGCTAGAATGCCATACTTTGCCGCTGCGGCTTTATGCCGATCCCACACGTGTAGTTGTGCGTCCTTTTCACCTGAGCTGGCAAAGCAACGGTAAAGGTCCAAGCCGATCCCAGCGGATTGCTACGGCCGTGCTCGCGCTCGAAGAGTCAGTGGTTGCCGAACAACTGACGCACGTCCTGCGCGATTTCGAGGCACGGCACTGGCAGACCCGGCGCGTCTTCCGCACGCGCTACGAAGAGATTCGCGGGCAGTTGAACCTGGACGATGCCACGCTGAGCGAATCGCGACGCCTGCTGATGGGCGCCTATTTCTGTCACGAATATAGCTATGCCGCGGCGGCCCTGATGAACCCCAGCGTGGTTCCCCATTATGACCAGACCGGGATGCCCGAAGGCTGCTGCCGCATCATCCTGTCCCTGCGCGCCGTGGGCGAGGGGCATATAAGTTCGGTCGCGTTCCGTGAGGGCGTGATCACCGAAGATGGCGAGCTTCAGCTGGCTCACCAGCCGCCGTTCGCCACTGCTGCCGACGCCTATGGCGATGAGAATGTTATGCAGGAAGGCGAAGTATCGATCTTCCGTCATCCGGATAGCACGGTTTCCGGCACGGTGCTGTTTCCGATCACGGCGGCGCAGGCCAATGGTCTGGAAGATCTGCGCCTCGTCTATTTTCGCCATGATGACGGGATGAACGAATGGCTTGGCACATATACGGCCTATAACGGCCACCAGATCCAGTCCGAAATGTTGCGGACGCGGGACTTCCGCCGCTTCGACATGGTGCCAATGACGGGCAGCGCCGCGCGCAACAAGGGCATGGCGTTGTTTCCGCGCAAGGTCGCGGGCAAATATATGATGATCGGGCGTCAGGATGGCGAGAATCTGTATCTCATCACGTCCGATACGCTGACCCATTGGGATGAGGGCGAGCGGATTTTGGAGCCGCTCTACCCGTGGGAACTGGTCCAGATCGGCAATTGCGGCCCGCCGATCGAGATCGATGAAGGCTGGCTGTTGCTGACGCATGGCGTAGGCGCGATGCGCGAATATTCGATTGGCGCGGTGCTGCTGGACAAGGACGACCCGTCGCGCGTCCTGCGCCGCACACGCTCGCCGATTCTTTCCGCTTCGGAAGACGAGCGCGAAGGCTATGTGCCCAACGTCGTCTATACGTGCGGCGCGATGAAGCATGGCGACAGCATCTTCATGCCCTATGGCGTTGCCGATAGCTCGGTGGCATTCGCTTTTGTGCCAATCAGCGAGATGCTGAAGCTGATGGACTGATCGCTCGCGTCAGGACGTGAAGTGCGTCTTGGCAATATAGCTGAGGCGGCACGCAACATCGGCTTCGCCGCTCGCCACGATGTAATGATCGCCTGCATCGACGATACCGGTCGTGAATACCACCGTGTCCAGATACATCTGGTGCGCGATGGGGGCGGTAAGAGCAGCTTCCGGCGCCAGTAACGGCACGTCGCTGCCGCCAATGACGATGGACGGATCGTCACGGTCCAGCAGCGACCAGTATGTCCGGTAGATGCCGACACCATCATCCGGCTCTACGCCGTGCCACAGCGTCAACCATCCCGTATCCGTCAACACGGGCGGCGCGCCGCCGCCGATGCGCGCACTTGCGCTGGAGGATGCCGAAGCACGGATGCCCGGCTTACGCGCTGGCTTCCAGTGCAAAGCATCGGGGGAGGTTGCGAGGTTGATCGACGGACCCGCGCGCCAGGGACTTCCCGGCGGATAGGCGAAATAGCAATCGCCCAGAGGCCGCGTCTGTGCCCAATATTGGCCACCGATCAAACCCTCGAAGATCAGCATGTCCTTGTTCTGGTGATCGAGGACGATATCCTCGAACTGCCAGTCAAGGCCGTTGGTTGAGCTGTAAAGCGTCGTCGAATGCCGCTCCGGACTGACTGAGCATGTCGTCATAAGCCACCGCCCATCGACATGACTGATCCGGGGGTCTTCGATACCATAGCTTTGCCAATCGCCCTGCGGCGCGACGGCCTTGTCATAGTGCATGGCGATCACAGTCCGGCCATCGGGCGACAATTCAACGGGGAGCAGCCAGGAGAGCGATGTCAGCGCGAGGATCGACCAGCCGGAATCCCGCATCCTGAAGGTGCGCGGATCGGTCATATCCACCTGAGCCACCGGCCAAGCGTCCGTCACATAGTTGCCGTCATGCCAGCGGATCGAATGCACATGGTCGCCCTGCACTGGCGTTTTCAATGCCTCCGCAATACGCACCATCAGCAGCAAGTTACCATTCGGCAGACGCGTCAGGCCCGGATTGAAAGCCCCAAGCACATAAGTCTCGAACGGCAGGTGCCCCGCCATGGGAGAACGGCCAAGGTCGATATCGTCCGGCACGATCACCAGATGATCGTCAATTATAGCGGCTGTCATGACGATGCTCCCCGTCGATATATCCGGTCAGTAACGCAAAAGCGCGTCGAGAGTGTCCTTCATACGAGGTTGCGGTAGCTAAAGCTGCAACAGTCACTATCGTTGCTGCCATGTCCGAAGGGAAATCAGGTCCGGCGATCCGCTTTTCCGGCGTGGCCGTGCAATTTGGTTCGGTGGCCGCGCTGGACGGAGTCGATCTCGACATTGCCGGCGGCAGCTTCGTCGCTATCGTCGGCGCATCCGGTTCGGGCAAGTCCACTTTGTTGCGGACGATCAATCGGCTGGTCGAACCCGATGCGGGGGACGTGCTGCTGGACGAGCGGTCCGTCGCCGCGCAACCGGTGACGCAGTTGCGGCGTACGATCGGCTATGTCTTCCAGAATATCGGCCTGTTCCCGCATATGACGGTCGCGCAGAATATCGGCATCGGCCTGCGGCTATCCGGCATCCGGGACACCGCACCGCGCATTGCAGAGTTGCTGGCCCTGGTCGACTTGCCCGCCGAAATGGGCATGCGCATGCCCGCCCAACTGTCCGGGGGGCAGCAACAGCGCGTCGGCGTGGCGCGGGCATTGGCAACGCAGCCGCATGTGCTGCTGATGGACGAACCGTTCGGCGCGCTCGATCCGGTGACCCGCGACGCGCTCGGCAAACAGGTGCGGGCGCTGCACGATCGTCTGGCCCTCACGACCGTCATGGTGACGCACGACATGGCGGAAGCGCTGTTGCTGGCCGATCGTGTGCTGGTGATGACGTCCGGGCGGATCGTGGCCGATGGCACGCCCGCCGATCTCCTGGCCGGTCGCGGTGGCGCCATGGCCGATGCGCTGCTGGCGGTTCCGCGCGATCAGGCGCGGCGGCTGGCGGCGCTCGGGGCATGATCGCGGCGATGTTGAGCAGCGTGTCGGATCTTGCAGAACCTTTGGCGGCCCATGTGCAACTGGCTGCGGCGGCGCTGCTGCTTGGGTTGGTGATCGCCCTGCCGCTCACCTTATGGGCATCGCGCAACCGGCATGTTGCAAAGATCGCCTTGTCTGCCGCAAGCCTGATCCAGACCATACCGGCGCTGGCGCTACTCGCGCTGTTCTATCCCATCCTGCTCTGGCTGTCGGCATGGGCCGGCGGTGGCATTCCCGCGCTTGGTTTCCTGCCTGCGCTGCTTGCTTTGGCGCTCTACGCTGTTCTCCCGATCCTGCGAAATGGTGTCACCGGGCTGTCCAACCTCGATCCTGCCGTGCTGGAGGCGGCGGATGGCGTCGGCATGTCGCCTGCGCAAAAGCTGCGTCTGGTGGAGCTGCCGTTGGTCGCGCCGATGCTGATGGCGGGTATCAGGACAGCGGCGGTCTGGACGATCGGCGCGGCGACTCTGTCCACGACAGTAGGACAACCAAGCCTTGGCGATCCGATATTCGCGGGGTTGCAGACACAGAACTGGACATTGGTGCTGAAGGGCTGCTTCGCTGCGGCGGCATTGGCGCTTGTGACCGATGGATTGCTTGCACTGGCGGAACGCGGCATCAGGTTGCGCAAATCGGGGCAAGCCTGGTTCGCCATCGCGTTGATCCTGGCTGGCGCGTGCCTCGCATGTCTGCCGCTGCGTGCATCGACGGGTTCAGTCGTCACTATAGGCGCCAAGAACTTCTCGGAACAGTATATCCTCGCGCGTCTCATTGGCGCGCGGCTTGAGGCGGCGGGCTACACCGTTAAATATCGCGAGGGGCTGGGGTCTGCCGTGATCTATCGCGCGCTGGCGAGTGGCGATATCGATGTCTACGTCGATTATTCCGGCACGCTCTGGTCGAACGAGATGAAGCGCACCGACAGCCCGCCATCCGATCAGATGATTCGTGACATCGCAGCATGGACACAGAAAACGTCCGGCGCGCGGGTGCTTGGTTCCCTGGGTTTCGAAAATGCCTACGTCTTCGCGATGCGCGCCGCCGATGCCCGTCAGCGGCGGATCGCCACGCTCGACGACTTGGCGCGATGGTCACCGCAATTGCGCCTTGGCTCGGATCTGGAATTTCTTCAACGGCCCGAATGGAAGTCGGTGCAATCCGCCTACCCATTGCGGTTCGCAAATGCGCGGGCGTTCAGCCCGACTTTCATGTATCGCGGGCTGCAGGACGGAACAGTCGATGTGATCACGGCCTTTTCCTCCGACGGTCGGATTGCTGCCGACAAGCTGCTGGTGCTGACCGATCCGCGTGGCGTGATTGCGCATTATGACGCGCTGATCCTGCTATCGCCGCGTAGAGCCAATGATAACCGTATCGCCGAAGCCCTTAAACCGCTGATCGGCCGCGTATCAGTCGAGCAAATGCGCGCTGCTAATCTGCAAGTGGACCGGGACGATGCAAAGCGCATGCCTGCACAGGCGGCCGAATGGCTTGACGGCGCCATCAGGAAATAAACGAATGCCCCGGAGGCATTGCTGGCATCCGGGGCACACTGAATGGGCGAGTTAGCGCGGGCGGCGCTTGCTCTTGGACTTCCCCTGCATACAGCTGTCCGTGACAGTGGCGGAGCAACGTGGCAGGGACGAACTGCCGGCGGTCGTCCCCGTACTCGTACCCGTTGCGGCGGTTCCGGATCCCGACATCGTGCCCGTAGGATCGGTTGCGCTCCCGGTGGTGCTGCCGGACCCGCTTGTTGTGCCTGTACCACCCATAGAAGCGGCGGAACCTGCGGAGGAGCCGGTCGTGTCGCCATTGGATCCTGTCCCCATGCCTGACGATGTGCCGGTAGTTCCGGTGCCCGAACCGGTCGCCGATCCGCTGGAAGACGTGCTTCCAGTGCCCATGGAACTGCCCGTGCCCGTCGAGCTGTCAGTGCCCATGCTGCTACCGGTTTGACCGGCTCCGGTCGTGCTGCCAGTCGATCCAGTAGTGCCGGTCGAACCTGTCGATCCCGTACTGCCGGTTGACCCCGTACCGCCTGTAGATCCCGTGGAGCCAGTCGACCCGGTCTGCGCCGTTGCCAGAGATGCCGACGCCGAAAGCATGAGCGCGGCTGCCACGATAGCTGTTCTTTTCATGATACATCCTTCCAGTCGGCGATATGCCTCGCCTTTTTTGATCGTCTGTCGCTGTAGAGCCGTGGGGATATCGGGCGGCATGGATACATACTGACGAATATCCCGGGGCCTTCACAGCAGTCCTCTAGTAACCAGCCGAAGGAAGGCCTGTTCCGCAAACAGACTTAAGTTATGAAGATCGAAGGAAAATCCTCATCAAGCCATCAGCGCTCGATGATCTGCTTGCTCATCGGCGCCAGTCGGCATCGAGCGTGAACGAACTCCTCCAGATCACGCATCCAGATCACGAGCGAAACGCGCGCCCGGACAGCGGCGTAATGCTGCTGACGCGCCAGGCGCTGAGGCGTCGCGTGAAGCAGTCTGCGTCGCTCCGCCGCAAATTATCCCGGATTGCATTACAGAACATTCCGACTAAGGCGTTCCGAAGAGCCAATCGAGCCAGCGGGAGTCCAACATTCGTCAGATCGCTGCTCTGCCTTACCGGACCGATGCCATAGCTACCGACTCCACGGTCCGGATCCTGCTGGTGACGTCGCGCGGCACCGGGCGATGGGTCATACCCAAGGGGAATGTCGGGTCGGACGTTGCGCCTCACGCGGCCGCTGCGCGCGAAGCGGAGGAGGAAGCGGGCGTATGTGGTCCCGTTTGCCCGACGCCACTGGGTTCTTACCGATATCGCAAGACCAAGGCCAGCGGTGCGTCGCTGATGGTGGACGTCGACGTCTATCCGCTTGCAGTGACGCGCGAGCTTGGCGAATGGAAAGAGTCGGAAGAGCGGGAACGCCGCTGGTTTTCGCTCGCCGAAGCCGCAGAAGCGGTGGACGAGCATGATCTTCGCGACCTGATACGGTCATTCGGAGCCCGGGAATTCAGGGCTGCAACGCAACGGATGCGCATGTTCGGCATCGTGGCAAAAAAAGCAGGGGTTGGTAAGATGTTTGCGTGGTTCCAGAGGTTGCTTCCCAAAAGCGGCAATTTCTTCGAATTGTTCGAGGC
>JBPPMC010000006.1:0-2900 GCA_051305835.1 Sphingobium sp. | reverse complement strand
CAGATTCGTAGTCTGATGCTCTATCCAGCTGAGCTACGGGTGCATCAGGGAAGTGCGCCAATATAAGGGGGCGTCCGATCTGGCAACCCCCTTTTACCGCTTGACGCGCTTTATTTGCGAAAGCGTTATTTCCGGCTCGCCAAAGCCGCCTGCGCCGCCGCCAGACGCGCAATGGGAACGCGGTAGGGAGAGGCGGAAACATAGTCGAGGCCGGTGGCTTCACAGAAGGCGATCGAAGCCGGATCGCCACCATGTTCACCGCAGATGCCCAGTTTTATGTCGGGACGAGTCGCCCTGCCTCGCTCGGCGGCGATCTGGATCAGTTCGCCCACGCCCTCCACGTCGATGCTGACGAACGGGTCGCGCGGGAAGATGCCCTTGTCGACATAAGTGCCCAGGAACCGGCTGGCATCGTCACGGCTGATGCCGATGGTGGTCTGTGTAAGATCGTTGGTGCCGAAGGAGAAGAATTCGCCGACTTCCGCAATCTCACCGGCCTTGAGCGCAGCGCGCGGCAACTCGATCATAGTGCCGACGAGATATTCGATGGTCTTGCCACGCTCGGCAAACACATCCTTGGCCTGCGCGTCGACGATCGCCTTCATCAACTCCAGCTCCTTCGCCGTGGCGACGAGCGGGATCATGATTTCGGGGATCGGGGCAGTGCCGCTCTGCGCCGCGACGTCGATCGCCGCTTCAAAGATGGCGCGCGCCTGCATCTCGTAGATTTCCGGGTAAGTTACGCCCAGGCGGCAGCCACGATGGCCAAGCATGGGATTGAACTCATGCAGTTCCGACGCGCGACGCTTCAGCACGTCGACGCCCACGCCCGCAGCCTTGGCGACTTCTTCGAACTCGCTTTCTTCGTGCGGCAGAAATTCGTGCAGCGGCGGATCGAGCAGGCGGATGGTGACCGGAAGGCCAGCCATCACCGTGAAAATCTCGGTAAAGTCGCTGCGCTGTTCGGGGAGCAGCTTCTCCAAAGCCTCGCGGCGACCCTTTTCGCTGTCGGCCAGGATCATCTGACGGACGGCAGTGATACGCGCCGCGTCGAAGAACATATGCTCGGTGCGGCAAAGGCCGACGCCCTCCGCGCCGAATTCGCGCGCCGTCTTGCAGTCGAGTGGCGTTTCAGCGTTGGCGCGCACCTTCAGGCGACGGACCTTGTCGGCCCACACCATCAGCACGCCAAAGTCACCAGCAAGTTCGGGCTGCACGGTCGGAACAGCGCCCGCCATGACTTCGCCAGTCGAACCATCGATGGTGATGATATCGCCCTCGACCAATTCGCGGCCCGCGACGCGCAGGATTTTCGCCTTGGCGTCGATCGAGAGGCTGCCAGCGCCGGACACGCAGGGACGACCCATCCCGCGCGCCACCACGGCGGCGTGCGACGTCATGCCGCCGCGCGCCGTCAGGATGCCCTTGGCCGCGTGCATGCCGTGAATGTCCTCGGGCGAGGTTTCCGTGCGGACGAGGATCACCGCGTCGCCCATTTCATTGCGGCGTTCCGCAGTGTCAGCGTCGAACACCACCATGCCGGAGGCCGCACCAGGAGAGGCGGGAAGCCCCTTGGTCAGCACATCGCGCGGTGCCTTGGGATCAAGGGTGGGATGCAGAAGCTGATCGAGGGCAGCGGGATCGACGCGCGCAACGGCTTCTTCCTCGGTGATCAGGCCTTCGCCCGCCATATCGACGGCCATTTTCAGCGCGGCCTTCGCGGTGCGCTTACCCGAGCGCGTCTGTAGCATCCAGAGCTTGCCCTGCTGCACCGTGAATTCGATGTCCTGCATGTCGCGATAATGCTTTTCCAGGATCTGGAAAACGCTCGCCAGTTCGGCATAGGTTTCCGGCATCGCCTCTTCCATCGAAGCGGCCTTGGCCCCTGCCCGCTCGCGCGCAGCGAGCGTCAGATATTGCGGCGTACGGATGCCCGCTACCACGTCCTCGCCCTGCGCGTTGATCAGGAACTCGCCATAATAGACGTTCTCGCCGGTCGACGGATCGCGCGTGAAGGCAACGCCGGTAGCCGATGTGTCGCCCATATTGCCGAACACCATCGCCTGCACGTTGACGGCCGTCCCCCAGTCGCCCGGAATGTCATTGAGGCGGCGATAGACTTTCGCGCGGTCAGCCTGCCAGCTTCCAAACACCGCGCTGATCGCGCCCCAGAGCTGATCGTGCACATCCTGCGGGAATGGCTTTTTCCACTGGTCGGCGACGATCTTCTTATACTCGGCCACCAAAGCGCGCCAGTCGTCAGCGGTCAGTTCGGTGTCGAGCGTATAGCCATTATCTTCCTTGGCGATCTCCAGCGCTTCCTCGAACGCGCCGTGATCCAGTTCCAGCACCACATCGGAATACATCTGGATGAACCGGCGATAGCTGTCCCACGCAAAACGCGCGTCGCCTGACGTGGCGGCCAGGCCTTCCACGGTTTCGTCGTTGAGACCGAGGTTGAGGACGGTGTCCATCATGCCCGGCATCGACACGCGCGCGCCGGAACGGACCGATACCAGCAGCGGATCGGCCGCGTTGCCGAAGGTCTTGCCGGTTATGCCCTCGATATGGGCAATGCCGTTGGCGACTTCCGCGCGCAGGCTGTCTGGGAAAACCTCGCCATCGACATAATAGCGCGTGCACATCTCGGTCGTAATCGTGAAGCCCGGGGGCACCGGCAGACCGATCGACGCCATCCCGTCCAGATTGGCGCCCTTGCCGCCCAGCAGGTTCTTGTTGCCCTTGCCACCGTCATCCACGCCGCCGCCGAAGCGATAGACATAGCGTGGTTCGTTGCCCGTGGTGGTGTCGTTGGTCTTCAAAGCGGTAGCCATGGATGTCCCTCTGCACTGGGAAGTTTACGACGCATTGTGCGGCGCAACACGAATTTGTTCAAGGCA